>RFSV01000112.1 GCA_009923785.1 Acidimicrobiia bacterium
CTTGGTGATCTCCGAGAAGTCGTGGCTGGTCTGGAAACGACGACCGGCCGAAGTGGGCTTGCGCTTGCGAATAGCCATGGTTGCTGCCTCAGTTGTTCTCGAACAGCGGAATCTCGCTGCCCGCGGCCAGGGTGACGATCGCGCGCTTGGTGGCAGGACGACGACCGACTCGGTTCGACCCACGTGTGCGCTGCTGCTTGCCACGACGATTGAGAGTGTTGACGCGCTCGACCTTGACTCCCCAGATCGCCTCGATGGCGTCGTGAATCTCGGGCTTGCTCGCGTCCGGGTGTACGAAGAACGTGTAGACGCCTTGTTCGATGAGTCCGTAGCTCTTCTCGGAGACCACGGGAGCGATGATGATGTCGCGGGGGTCCTTCATCACTGGCCGTCCTTTTCGTCACCGGGCAGCGAGGCCTGGCTGAACACGATGTAGTCGTTGCAGAGAACGTCGTAGGCGTTGAGTTCGCCGACTTCGATCAACTGCACCTCTTCGAGATTGCGGAAGCTGCGGATCGTGTTGATCTCGCTGCGCTTGACGACGATGAGCACCTTGCCCGACACGCCGATGGCAGCGAGGGCGGCCTTGGCGTCGGAGGTCTTCGGTGTGTCGAAGTTCCAGGCGTCGACGACGACGACCTTCCCCTCGTTGGCTCGATCGGAGAGAGCCGACTGCAGCGCCAGTTTCACCATGCGCTTCGGCGTCTTCTGCGAATACGAACGGGGCTTCGGGCCGAGGGCCACACCACCACCGGAGAAATGCGGCGCGCGGATCGAACCCTGACGAGCGTTACCGGTGCCCTTTTGCTTGAACGGCTTCTTGCCGCCACCTGACACTTCGCCGCGGGTCTTGGTGCTCTGGGTTCCGGCGCGACGATGGGCGAGCTGCGCCGTGACGACCTGGTGCATCACCGGCACGTTCGGCTGACGGCCGAAATCGTCGTCGCTGAGCGAGAGGTTGCCGACGTCCTTGCCGGCCTGGTTCTTGATTGTCACCGACGGCATGGGTTCACTTTCCCTTCACGGCGTTGCGAACGATCACGACGCCACCGTTCGGACCCGGCACCGAGCCCTTCACCAACAACAAACCGCGCTCGGCATCGGCCTCGACGACTTCGAGGTTGAGCGTGGTGACTTGCTCATGACCCATGTGTCCGGCCATGCGCAGACCCTTGAAC
The DNA here is from genome assembly GCA_009923785.1 of Acidimicrobiia bacterium. GTDB lineage: Bacteria > Actinomycetota > Acidimicrobiia > Acidimicrobiales > Ilumatobacteraceae > Casp-actino8. The sequence continues at coordinate 1,179 of RFSV01000112.1, forward strand.
ACACGACCGGGGAACGAGCACGAACCGATCGAGCCCGGCGCACGATGGTGCTTGTGGTTACCGTGGCTCGCGCCCTGGCCGCCGAAGTTGTGGCGCTTCATGCCACCGGCAAAACCCTTACCGCGGCTCACGGCAGTCACGTCGACCTTCTGTCCCTTTTCGAGAACGTCGACAGCGATCTCCTGGCCGACTTCGAAACCGTCGACCGAATCGAGTCGCAACTCGACGAGACGGCGACCGGCGTCGACACCGGCCTTCTCGAAGTGACCGGCTTCGGGCTTGGTCAACTTCTTCGCGTCCTTGCGTCCGTAGGTGACCTGCAACGCGCTGTAGCCGTCGCTGTCGGACGTCTTCACTTGAACGATGCGAGCGGGTTCGACGCGCAACACCGTGACGGGGACGATGCGATTGTCATCGGCCCACACTTGTGTCATGCCGACCTTTTCGCCGACGATCGCTGTTTTTGCCATGAGGCAGCCTCTTCATCTGTGACCAGGAGTTCCTGGCGCTGAGTTGACTGTGGTGAGTGGCGGTTGCCATTCACGCAGATGCTCCGCAGGTCGAGACCAGCGGAGCACCGAGTTCGGTTGTTGCCATGTGGTCCCCGGCGGGCCGGGCTCACACGGACGTCAGTTCTTGTTTCCGAGCAGGCGCCCGAAAGACACGAGTTGTAAACGCTACCGCTGCCCCACCCCCTCCCCAACCTGGTCACCTCGGTGTTCTGGTGAGGAAAATTCACAGCATGGGTGAAGATCCCGCGCCAGATTTTCGGGGGATTGGCGGCGGCAGACTGGGGTCGTGGATGCCCTGATTGTCGAGGTCGCCGTGAACGGAGCCACCCGGCCGTCCCGGCAACCTCATGTCCCTCTCACGCCTGAGCACATCGCCCGTGACGGAATCGCCTGCGTGGACGCCGGGGCGAGCATCGTGCATCACCACGACGATCTCCGGGCCGTGCGCAACCTCGGATCCGGACCCGAGGCCATGGGGTCCCTTGGATTAGCCACTTATACAGGGCTTTTGTCAGCCCGGCCGGCGACTTTGGTCTATCCGACGGCCCGCTTCGACGGCCACACCATCTCTGAGCGATGGGATCACCATCGGTAACTGGCCGAGAATCTGCCTGCCATCGGTCTCGGACCCCTGCGCATGGGTCTGGTCGATCCCGGAACCGTCACACTCGGCAACATCGTTTATGGCTTCAGTCCAGATGAGATCGCCTACAAGCTTGCGGCCTGCCAAGACCTGGGTATCGCACCCTCTGTTGCCTGCTTCGAACCGGGCTACATCCGTGTTTTCCTGGACTTTTATGAGTCTGGACGGGTCCCAGCCGGCTCCCTCGTGAAGTTCTACTTCTGCGCTGGACCCCCACATTTCGGCCTTCCTCCGAGCGAGGCCGCTCTCGATCTGTACATCGACTTGCTGGCTGGGACCGGCCTGCCCTGGGCCGTGGCCGTTCTCGGCGGTGACGTCGTTGGGTCGGGCATGGCCAGATGGGCAATCGAGCGGGGAGGACACGTCCGGGTCGGCCTCGAGGACTTCCACGACCCAGCCGGCCGCCAGCCGACGAACACCGAGCTAGTCGCCGAGGTGGTCGAACTCGCACACACGCTCGGGCGTTCAGTCGCCAGCGCCACCGACGCAGCCCGCATCTTGCAACTCCCCTAACCGCTTTTGCGACCCGACCGGCGTTCCGGTAACGGTCCGTCACCGTTTGGGTGAAGATCCCGCGCCAAAACACCCGTCAGGGGAAGCGTTTGGCGAGCCAGTCGGCGACGTGCGCCAGAGCCTCTTGGCGGTGCCCCTCCAGATAATGGGGCGCACCCTTCATCTCGACGTACGTCGTGTCAGCGGCACCGCTGTTGTCGACGATCTCCTTGGCCTGCCACACACGAATCTCGGTATCAGCAGTGGGATGCACGAGAATCGTCGGGACCTTCACCTGAGGCATGGTGTCGGCCAACTTGGCGTGACTCGACAGACCGCTCCAGGTACTCAGCCAACCGCGGGCAGTCATCGTGCGGGCCAATCCACCACGGCCATAGTTGGCGTCGAAGGGATCGGGGAAAGCGAACAGTGAACCCATCGGTCGCTCGTCAGGATCGATCGACAGGTCGAGATAGGCCGGATCGGCCAGCGTGCGATAGATCGTGAGGTACTTGGTGAACACACCGCGTCGTCGCAACTCGCGCCATCTATGCGGATCAGTCTTCGCGTCCACACCCCGCAATCGGGCCAGAGCATCGGTGGATTCGGCGATACTCGCCTTGGCAATGTCGTCGATGCGCGCGACTCGTTCGACCTGTGCCGCGCGGTAGCGCGTCAACCAGCCTGTGTCGTAAACGCATGGTTCTGGCCAGGGACGCCAGCCGTTGTCGGGGTTGTACATGTCGAGTTCGGGGTTGGTGGAGAACGGGTCGCCCTCGTCGGTGACACTCGGATCGATCACCTGCAACATGAACACACCTTCTCCAGGATGCGCCGCCATTCCGATCCACCCGTCGCCGATGCCACGCTCCGCGTGAGAGAGCGCCATGAGCGACCCACCGCCCGAGTTGCCGAGCAGCACCACCGCTTCGGCACCGCGTCTTTTCATCTCGTGATACACCGTTTCGACGTCGACAGTGCACGCTTCGTGCAAGCAGTCGGTGTCGTTGTTCATGTAGCGGGTGCCGAAACCCAGCACTGCGTATCCCGCCGCAGCAAGAAGTGGACACGCATAGTGCACGCTGAAGTCGCCGCGTGGATGCGAGAGAATGACGGCCGTCTTCCACGGCCTGCCATTGGGTGGCGTCCAGAGAATGCC
>RFSV01000113.1 GCA_009923785.1 Acidimicrobiia bacterium
ACCGAGACGATCTGCTTCGGCGACACGTCGATGAGGTCGACCTTGTCGGGTTCGACGAGAAGGATGTCGGTGGTCGCGCCGAAGAAGTTCTCGGCTTCGAGCATGCCCTTCAACTGTTCGAGGCTGGCCGCCTGCGGCGCACGTCGAACCAGAATCTTGTCCTGAAGGAAAGTGCCGTCGGCGCTGATCGGCGTGTTGGCCTGAGCCACCACGTACTTCTCTTCCTCGTCGGCCGGCATGTAGCGGACCTCGCTGGTGACCTTGCCGTTCTTGACCACGCGGTACGGCGTCTCGATGAAGCCGTACTCGTTGACCTTGGCGTAAGTCGACAGCGCACCGATCAGACCGATGTTCGGGCCTTCCGGCGTCTCGATCGGACACATACGTCCGTAGTGCGAGAAGTGAACGTCACGGACTTCGAATCCGGCGCGCTCACGCGACAGACCACCGGGTCCGAGAGCCGACAAACGACGACGGTGCGTGAGACCCGAGAGCGGGTTCACCTGGTCCATGAGCTGCGACAACTGGCTGGTTCCGAAGAACTCCTTGATGGCCGCCGACACCGGACGAATGTTGATGAGCGACTGCGGGGTGATGGACTCGACGTCCTGGGTGCTCATGCGCTCGCGAACGACACGCTCCATGCGTGACAGGCCGATACGAACCTGGTTCTGGATGAGTTCACCCACCGAACGAATACGACGATTGGCGAAATGGTCCTGATCGTCGAGGCGGTAGCCCGGCTCCTGCTTGACGAGATTGAGCATGTACGAGATGGCCGCCAGAACTTCGTTCGGACGCAACACGTTGGTCTCGTTCGGATCGCTCTCGACCGGACGCTTGTTGGGATCGTCGATGTCGGCCTTGAAGAACTCTCCGGCCGCTCGGGTGCCTTTACCGAAGTTCGCGTCGAGCTTGGCGAGTTCGTCACCGAGCTTGCGGTCGATCTTGTAACGGCCCACCCGCGAAAGGTCGTACCGCTTCGGGTCGAAGAAGGCGTTCTTGAAGTAACCACGTGCCGACTCGAGCGACGGTGGTTCACCCGGACGGGCACGCTTGTAGATCTCGACCAGCGCCTCGTTCTGCGTGGGTGCGAGAAGACGCTCATGCGACGCTTACGGGCGACGCGGGTGCCGGCGGTGACGTCCTTGCCCGGCTTTTGCTCCACGTCGAACTCGAGCCACTCGCCACGCTGCGGGTGAATGGTGCCCTTGACCAACTGGTGCTTCGACAAGTTACGAAGTCGGTACCGCTCACCCGGCTCGAAGATCACACCAGGACTACGGACGAGCTGCGACACGACGACGCGCTCGGTGCCGTTCACGATGAAGGTGCCCTTTTCGGTCATCATCGGGAAGTCGCCCATGAAGACCAGCTGTTCGCGAATCTCACCGGTGGAGCGGTTGCTGAAGCGGGCGCGGACGAGGATCGACGACTGGTAGGTGTGACCCTTCTCGCGACACTCTTCAACCGTGAACTTCGGCGGCGGGCACAACAGTTCGTCCTCGGGGTCGTACTCGAGTTCGAGACGCAGGTTGCCCGAGAAGTCTTCGATGGGTGAGATGTCTCGGAAGGTCTCGGCGAGGCCCACCTTCAAGAAGTGCTCGAAGCTCCGACGCTGAATGTCGAGGAGATCGGGCATCTCCAGTCGTTCGTCGAGATTGGCGAACGAGTAACGCTCGCGTGATGTCGATCGAGTAGCCACGATGCACTCCTTGGTCAGCGGTGAAAACGGTCAGCGGTCAAATAGGTCGAGAAACGGGCGCGCCAAGGACAATCGAGGGGACGACGAAGCAGACAGGCGACGCACGGCAACTGGCGAGGCTACCCCTCGGGGGCGCAGGACTCCAACCGCCACCAGCACTTTTGTACTGGGCGGTCTCCCGTTGGGGCGACACGGTAGGCCCCGCGATCGCCCCGGTCAAGCACCGCCGGCCCACCCTCGAATCGGTCGGGTGCGCACCTGAGCCAGAACGCGAACGAGCCCGGGGTCTCCCCCGGGCTCGGCGCACATTTTCCCTGGTGACAGGGTGATTACTTGACTTCGACGGTGGCGCCGGACTCTTCGAGCTTGGCCTTGGCCTTGTCGGCGTCGTCCTTGCTGACCTTCTCGAGGACGGGCTTCGGGGCGCCATCGACCATGTCCTTGGCTTCTTTCAGACCGAGGTTGGTGAGCTCGCGCACGACCTTGATGACCTGGATCTTCTGGGCACCGGCGTCGGCCAGGATGACGTCGAACTCGTCCTTCTCCTCGGCGGCAGCGGCCGGGGCAGCTCCACCACCGGCGGCCACAGCGGCCACGGCCACCGGGGCGGCGGCGGTCACGCCGAACTTCTCTTCGAAGGCATCGAGCAGTTCCTTCAACTCGATGACGGTGAGGGCGGCGATGCCGTCCAGGATCTGATCTTTGGTAAGTGACATGGGGTTTTCTCCTTCAAATCTTTTGAAAATGTGTATTGAACGATGGGTGTGACTGCCGATGACGGATCACCGGCGGAACGGATTCAGGCAGCAGCCTGTTGATCGACGAGAGCCTTCAAGCCGTACGCCATGTTGCGAGGCAGTGCCTGCAAGAGACCGGCGGTCTTGACGAGCGGGGCCTGCATGGCTCCAGCGAGCTGGGCCAACAGAACCTCGCGCGGCGGCAAGTCGGCCAGGGCTTCGACGTCTTTCGAGCTCAGAGCTGCACCACTGATGGCGCCGCCCTTGATCACGAGCAACGAATTCGTCTTGGCGAACTCGCGCAAGACCTTGGCAACTGCTGCTGCGTCTCCGTTCACGAAGGTGAGAGCGCTCGGGCCGACCAACATGTCGACGAGAGCCTCGTTGCCGGTCTGCTCGGCGGCTAGGCGAGCCAGGGTGTTCTTGTACACCTTGTGCTCACCACCGGCGTCGCGCAGTGCACGGCGCAGCGTGGCCAGGTTGCCCACGGTCAGACCGCGGTACTCGGACACGAACACCGTGCTGACGGCCGACAACTTGCCAGCGATCTCGCTGATCGTCGCCACCTTCTCGGGACGGGGATTCTCCACGTGTTTCCTCCTTTCGCTTCGACTCGGGGCTCGCAGATGCGGGCACCACGAGGAGCGACAGGCTCCGTGCAGATTCCGCCTCGGTTGGCGAACCTTGCGGTTCTTTCACCACGGATGTGGACCGACTGTCTCTGGCAAGCAATGAATTGTGTAGGGAACGCTAGCGGTGGGAGTACTGACTCCCACCAGAACGGGGGCTCAGACCGTTTCGGGACGCAGACGGTTGAGGTCGACCTTGACACCGGGGCCCATGGTGGACGAGACCGAGATCTTCTTCAGGTACTTGCCCTTGGCCGAAGCCGGCTTGGCTCGCTGGATCTCGTCGATCACGGCCCGGAAGTTGGCCTCGATCTGCTCGATCGAGAAGCTCACCTTGCCCAACTGGACGTGGACGTTTCCGTAGCGGTCGGTGCGGTATTCGACCTTGCCGCCCTTGAATTCGCCGACCGCGCGGCCGACGTCCTGAGTCACGGTGCCCGTCTTGGGGTTGGGCATGAGACCACGTGGACCGAGCACGCGTCCGAGACGACCGACGAGCGGCATCATGTCGGGCGTCGCGATGGCGAGGTCGAAGGCGAAGTTGCCCTTTTCGATCTCGGCGGCCAGATCGTCGGCACCCACGAGATCAGCACCGGCCTGACGGGCCTCTTCGGCTGCGTCACCCGACGCGAACACGGCGATGCGCAAGTTCTTGCCCGTGCCCGAGGGCAGAGCCACGGTGCCACGAACGGCCTGTTCGGCCTTACGTGGATCGACTCCCAAACGGATGGCCACTTCCACCGTCTCGTCGAATTTGGCTGAGGCCATCGACTTCACGAGCGACAGCGCCTCGGTGGGCGTGAACTGCGCATCGCGGTCGTAACGCTTGATTGCGTCGGCGTACTTCTTACCGGACATGTTGTCTCCCTCTCCGATCTCCTCGATCGGGTGTTCGTGTCGGCCGGGCGAGGT
>RFSV01000114.1 GCA_009923785.1 Acidimicrobiia bacterium
CACGACAAGCACATCGAGTTGATCGTTCGCCAGATGACCCGTCGAGTGAGCATCCAGGCTCAGGGCGACACCGGTTTCTTGCCGGGTGATCGCAAGGACCTGAAGTCGTTCACCGACACCAACCGTCGGATGGTCGAGGAGGGCAAGCAGCCCGCCGAAGGCCGCCCCGAGCTCATGGGAATCACCAAGGCCTCGCTCGCCACCGATTCCTGGTTGTCGGCCGCCTCGTTCCAGGAGACCACTCGAGTTCTCACCGAGAACGCCATCGAGGGTCGCCAGGATGGCCTCATGGGCCTGAAGGAGAACATCATCATCGGCAAGCTCATTCCTGCTGGTACCGGCATGATGCGCTACCGGGACTTCGGCATCGACGCCCCGGATTACATCCCGATGGAGACCTATCACAGCGGCTACGACGACGACCTGCCGGCAGCCCTGGCCGAGCGCCTCGACTCCGGTGACGCCTTCTCGGCCGACGTCTTCTCGTCGGGTTCCGCCGACTCCTGATCGTTCCCCGCACGCCGACTTCTCGCAGGTTGTCGTCGTTCGGGGGGCGCTCGTAACATTCCAGGGTTCCTGATCCGGCTGGATCAGGGTCCCGGGAGCCGTTTCGACGGCCGCCCACAACGACACCACGAAGAGGTTCCAGTGCCCACCATTCAGCAGTTGGTCCGTCAGGGCCGCAGCACCAAGTTCACCAAATCCAAGACGCCGGCCCTCAAGGGTTCGCCGCAGCGTCGCGGTGTCTGCACTCGCGTGTACACCAACACGCCGAAGAAGCCGAACTCGGCTCTGCGCAAGGTGGCGCGTGTCCGTCTCTCGAGTGGTGTCGAGATCACGGCCTACATCCCCGGTGAAGGACACAACCTTCAGGAGCACTCGATCGTTCTCGTGCGTGGCGGTCGTGTTCGCGACCTGCCGGGTGTCCGCTACAAGATCATCCGCGGCGCGCTCGACGCAGCCGGCGTGAAGAACCGCAAGCAGGCGCGTAGCCGTTACGGCGCGAAGCGCGTCAAGTGATCACGATCGTCGACAAGGAACAGGTGAACCGACATGCCGCGTAAGGGACCCGCCCCCCGCCGAGAACTGCACCCCGATCCGGTGTACCGCTCACTGCTCGTGACGCAGCTCATGAACAAGGTCATGTTGTGCGGCAAGAAGAGCGTCGCCGAGAAGATCGTGTACGACGCGCTGAAGATGGTCGAGACCAAGACCGGCGCCGAGCCGATCGCCACTCTGAAGCGGGCGATCGACAACGTGCGTCCGCCCCTCGAAGTGCGTAGCCGCCGTGTCGGAGGCGCCACTTATCAGGTGCCGGTCGAAGTGAAGCCCCGTCGCGCCAACACCCTCGCCATCCGCTGGGTGGTCGAGTACGCCCGCGCTCGCCGTGAGAAGACCATGGCCGAGTGTCTCGCCAACGAACTGCTCGATGCCGCCAACGGCCTCGGTGCTTCGGTGAAGAAGCGTGACGACATGCAGAAGATGGCCGAGTCCAACAAGGCCTTCGCTCACTATCGCTGGTGATCCTGACGGTCACGGCAAACATCCGACCCATGGCACCCCGGTTCAGCGCCGGGGTGCGATCATGTCGGGCCCACGACACTCGACAGACACAACCCCCCAAGAAACGAACGGACACAGAAGGTAACGACGATGGCAAAGCGTGAGTTCCCCCTCGAGCGCACCCGCAACATCGGCATCATGGCCCACATCGATGCCGGCAAGACCACCACGACCGAGCGCATCCTCTACTACACCGGCAAGACCTACAAGATCGGTGAAGTACACGAAGGCGCGGCGACGATGGACCACATGGCGCAGGAGCAGGAGCGTGGTATCACCATCACGTCGGCCGCCACCACGTGTGTCTGGAACAACCATCGCATCAACATCATCGACACGCCCGGACACGTCGACTTCACCATCGAGGTCGAGCGTTCACTGCGCGTCCTCGACGGTGCCGTGACCGTGTTCGATTCGGTGGCCGGTGTCGAGCCCCAGACCGAGACCGTGTGGCGTCAGGCCAACAAGTACAAGGTCCCGCGTATGTGCTTCGTCAACAAGATGGACCGCATCGGCGCCGACTTCTATCGCACGGTGCAGATGGTGAAGGATCGCCTCGAAGCGACCACTGCTGTGTTGCACCTTCCCGTTGGAGCCGGTGGCCCCGAGAGCAACAAGCCCTTTGCCGGCTTGGTCGATCTGGTGAAGATGAAGGCCCTCATCTGGCGCGACGAAGAACTGGGTGCCAAGTGGGACGAAGTCGACATCCCGGCCGACATGGTCGATCAGGCCAACGAGTACCGCGAGCAGCTTCTCGAGACCATCGCCACCTCTGATGACGAATTCATGGAGAAGTACCTCGGCGGTGAGGAAGTGACCGAAGCCGAGGTCAAGCGAGCCATCCGTAAAGGCACCCTCGCATTCGACTTCGTTCCGATCCTGTGTGGTTCGGCGTTCAAGAACAAGGGTGTACAGCCCATGCTCGACGCCGTCGTCGACTTCCTGCCGAGCCCACTCGACATCCCGCCGGCCGAAGGTGTGAAGCCCGGTGAAGCCGAAGAGCCCACGACTCGCGGTGCCGACGAGAGCGCGCCCTTCGCCGCCCTCGCCTTCAAGATCGTGTCCGATCCGTTCGGCAAGCTCACCTACTTCCGTGTCTATTCGGGCACTGTGAACAAGGGCGACGAGGTCTACAACTCCACCAAGGAACGCAAAGAGCGTCTGGGTCGCATTCTTCTCATGCACGCCAACCAGCGCGAAGACCTCGACGTCGCCATGGCCGGTGACATCGTGGCCGGTCTTGGTTTCAAGGAGACCACCACCGGTGACACGCTCTGCGACCGGAGCGATCCGGTGATCCTCGAGCGCATGGAGTTCCCCGAGCCCGTCATCCACGTGGCGATCGAGCCGAAGACCAAGGACGATCAGGACAAGTTGGGCAAGGCGCTGAAGTCGTTGTCCGACGAAGACCCCACGTTCCGCGTGCGCACCGACGAAGAGACCGGCCAGACCGTCATCTCTGGAATGGGTGAGCTGCACCTCGAGATCCTCGTCGACCGTATGCAGCGCGAGTTCAACGTCGACGCCACGGTGGGCAAGCCGCAGGTGGCCTACCGCGAGACCGTGACCAAGACCGTCGAGCAGGTCGAGTACCGCCACATCAAGCAGTCGGGTGGTTCGGGTCAGTTCGCCGTCGTCAAGATCAACATGGAGCCGAACCCGGGCAAGGGCTACGAGTTCGTCGACAAGATCTCAGGTGGTCGTATCCCGCGTGAATACATCCAGCCGACCAACCAGGGTCTGCAGAGCGCGCTCGACAATGGTGTGCTCGCCGGCTACCCGACGGTCGACGTGAAGGTCACCTTGGTCGACGGTCAGTACCACGACGTCGACTCCTCGGAAATGGCCTTCAAGATCGCCGGCCAGCAGGCCTTCCGCAAGGCCGCCGAGAGCGCGAAGCCGGTTCTGCTCGAGCCGATCATGGCGGTCGAAGTCGTGACCCCCGAGGAATACATGGGTGACGTCATGGGCGACCTCTCGAGCCGTCGTGGTCGCATCGAAGGCATGGAGGCCCGGGGCAACACCCAGGTCGTCCGAGCCCAGATTCCGCTGTCGGAAATGTTCGGTTACTCGACCGACCTGCGGTCACGCACCCAGGGTCGCGCCACGTACACCATGCAGTTCCACAGCTATCAGCAAGTTCCCGAGGCCATTGCCACCGACATCGTGAAGCGGTCGCGCGGCGAATGATTCCCTCGGGTGGTGGTGCCGATCGGCACTGCTAGCCTCCACAACCCGGTCGTCCGCTTCGGCGGTTCAGCCGTCCGAACCTTGACACCACGTGCCGAGCGCCAGCGCGGTACTCCACAGAAAGAAGATCCCACCATGTCGAAGGCGAAGTTCGAGCGTACGAAGCCTCATGTGAATATTGGAACGATGGGTCATATTGACCATGGGAAGACGACGTTGACG
>RFSV01000115.1 GCA_009923785.1 Acidimicrobiia bacterium
GTCGGACTCATCTGGTTCGTTCAGATCGTGCACTATCCATTGCTCGCGCAATTCGGTGCCCACACGTCGTCCACCGTGGCCGACGAGCATCAGCGACGAACTGGTCTCGTGGTCGCTCTACCGATGGCCGTCGAAGGCCTCACAACACTCGCCCTACTCCTCGACCCACCAGTTGGCGTATGGGTCGGCTGGCCCTGGATCGGCGCGGTCGTCCTCGCGGTAGTTCTCGGCTCCACCGTTCTGCTGTCGGTTCCCTTGCACGCACGCATGTCGCGCGGTCACGACGAACGAACGGGTCGGCGACTCGTTCTCACCAACTGGCCGCGAACGATCGGTTGGACGGTTCGCGGCATCATCTGCGCCGTGATGGTTGTTCAGTCCATAGGCTGACCTGCACACAACGGGCAGGAGAACGCTCATGAACAATTCAGAAGGCGTCGACTGCTCGGCATTCGCCGACCTCGGGCTACGCGACGAACTCGTTCGCGCGCTCGTCGACCTCGGATACGAAGAACCCACCCCCATCCAACGTGAGGCCATTCCACATCTTCTGGCCGGCCATGACGTCCTCGGACAGGCGGCGACCGGTACAGGTAAGACGGCGGCCTTCGCCCTGCCACTGCTGCACGCACTCGACGGTGCGTCGCGGGGTCCGGTCGCGCTCGTTCTCGTTCCCACCCGCGAACTGGCCATGCAAGTTTCGGAGGCCGTCTACAAATACGGCCACCATCTCCGAGCCACATGTGTTCCGGTGTACGGAGGCCAGCCCATCGGACGTCAGATCGAGGCGCTGAAACGCGGTGCTCACATCGTCGTGGCCACCCCAGGCCGAGCCCTCGACCACCTCCGCAAGAAGACCTTGAAGCTCGACGACGTACGCACGGTGGTTCTCGACGAAGCCGACGAAATGCTCGACATGGGTTTCGCCGAAGATCTGGAGGCGATCCTCGAGTCGACCCCCGCCGGTCGTCAAACGGTGCTCTTCTCGGCCACCATGCCGCCCAAGATCGACAAGATCGCTCGCAAACATCTCAGCGATCCAGTGCGAGTGACCATCGAGAAATCGAGCACTGCAGCCGGAACCACTCCGAAGGTCAAGCAGAGCGTGTACGTGGTCAATCGCTTCCACAAGGCTGCTGCACTCGGTCGAATCCTCGATATCGAAGAGCCCGAGGCGGCCATCGTGTTCTGCCGCACACGTGGTGAGGTCGATCAGCTCACCGAAACCTTGAACGGTCGCGGCTATCGGTCCGAGGCGCTGCATGGTGGCATGGATCAAGAGACGCGTGATCGGGTGATGGCGCGTGTACGCGCCCGCACGGCCGAACTTCTCATCGCCACCGACGTCGCCGCACGCGGACTCGACATCGAACACCTCACGCACGTCGTCAACTACGACGTACCGTCGGCGCCGGAGTCGTACGTTCACCGCATCGGCCGAGTCGGTCGAGCCGGTCGTGAAGGAACGGCGATCACCCTCGCCGAACCCCGCGAACAACGCCTTCTGCACAACATCGAACGCCTCACACGTCAGGCGATGACGTTCGAACGTGTGCCGTCACCCGAGGCGTTGCGCGCCAAACGGATGCAGACGACGGTCGAGAGTCTTCGGGATGCGATCGGTGTGGTGGCCGACGATCATGCCGACGTCGACGAAGTTCTCGCTGAACTCCTGTCCAGTCACTCCATCGAAGACATTGCTCGCGCCGCAGTGAAACTGGCCCACGACGCCGAGATCTCGGCGCTCGACGAAAGCGACATACCCGATCTCTCGCACACCATGTCGCGAGATGGCAAGAAATCGAAAAAGGATTTCAGCGATCGTCCCGGAAGGACGAAGACGTTCGACCGTTCAGGTGGTCAGAGAAATGAACGACTCGACGGGCGCGATCTGGCCCGACTCTACGTTTCGGTCGGCCGACGGGCCGGGGTGCGACCCGGTGACCTCGTGGGTGCGATCGCCAACGAAAGTGGAGTTCCTGGACGCGACATCGGCGTCCGAATCTTCGACAGTCACTCGGTTGTGGAGGTCCCGGCCGCCCGGGCCGAACACGTGATTCGGGCGATGAAGCAGACGAGTATCCGCGGCAAACGTGCCATGGTTCGGCTGTACCGAGACGAGCGATGAGCGATTACTCGACGACTATTCGCGAATTGGCCGCCGCTCGCTACGTGTCGTTCGTGAGTTTCCGTCGCAACGGCACACCGGTCGCCACACCGGTGTGGATCGCGCCCTATGGACAGGACGAACTCTGCTTCACGACATCGGGTGATGCCGCCAAGGTGAAGCGCCTCGCCAACGACTCTCGTGCCTCCATACAGCCGTGCGACGTCCGGGGCCGGCTGAAACCCGGCACGATGGCAGTCGAGGTGACGGCGCGGGTGACTACGGGAACCGAGTTCGATGAGGTCGAGGCGGCAGTCGCCCGCAAATACCGGATCCAGTACCGGCTCGTGGTGTGGAGCGGCTCGATTCGAGAACGTTTTCGTCGCCAGAAAACGGCTGATTGTGGCGTGATCATGAACATTTCGTTAGGCCGTCCCGAACCCTCTCTGAACGACGACTAAGGTCGCCTCGTCGGCCGTCCCCCGGCCGATCTGAGGGAGGAAACAATGCGTAGAAAGACCCGTGGGTCGATCGGCATCGCTCTCGCTGCAGCCCTGAGTTTGGGTGTTGCGGCATGTGGAGGCGATGACGGTGACTCGTCCAGCACCCCCGACACGGAGGCCCCATCGAGTGGCGGCTCTGGCAGTGGCGAGAAGTTCTCGCTCGCCAACTTCACAGCGTGGGAAGACCTGCCCGCCGAAGCCGGTGGTCTCGCCTCGAGCCCAGTCATCGACTGCGCACCCGACGACGGTCCGCTGAAGGCCGCCTGGGTGTACGTCGGTCCGATCAACGACGGTGGCTGGACCCAGGCTCATAACGAATCGCGTGAGGCTGCTCAGGCTCACTTCGGTGACGCCATCGAAACCACCTACAAGGAGAACGTGCCCGAGGGCCCGCAGGTCTTGCAGGTGATCGAAGACCTCATCGCCGATGGCAACACCTACATCGTGGGAACCTCGTTCGGATTCCAGGACGCCTTTGCCGAGGCGGCCGGTAACCACCCGGACGTCTGCTTCGAGTTCGCCACCGGTTTCTTGAGCGCTCCGAACTTGTCGCAGTTCTACGGTTCGGCCGAAGACACCGACTATCTGACCGGAATGGCTGCCGGAGCAGCGTCGGAGTCGGGCAAGCTCGGCATCATCGCCGCCTTCCCCATTCCGGAAGTTGTCCGCGGTGTGAACGCCTGGACGATGGGTGCACGCGTCACCAACCCTGACGCCGAAGTGACGCTCCTCTGGACGAACACCTGGTTCGATCCAGCTCTCGAGCGCAAGTCGGCCGAACAGCTCATCGCCGACGGCGCCGATGTCATCGGTGTGAAGTCGCAGGACTCACCGGCTTCCGGTGACGCCGCGGCGGCCGCCGGAGTTCCGTGGGCCGGATACGACAGCGACCAGAGTGCCAACTATCCCGAGGTGTGGCTGACCGCCACCACCTACCACTGGGACGTGTACCACATCCCGCGTATTCAGGCCGCGCTCGATGGCAACTGGATCGCTGGCAACTACTACGGCGCTCTCAACGACGAATTCGTGAAGCTCGCCCCCTACGGCAAGATCGTCGCTCAGGAGACGATCGACGCCATCGAGGCGAAGAAGGCCGAGTTCTCCGAGAAGCCTGGTTCGATGTTCTGTGGTCCGCTCAACGACAACAAGGGAACCGAGCAGTTGGCCGCTGGTGTGTGCCACACGTTCGGTGAGCTGATGTCGATGATGTACCTCGTCGAAGGCGTCAACGGAGAAATCCCCGCCGGCTGACCGAGGTCTGTCAGACGACACTTCGTTCGTGGGGGTGGGTTCCGATCGGAACCC
>RFSV01000116.1 GCA_009923785.1 Acidimicrobiia bacterium
CTGTAACGCCAATGCTCGGCATCGGTGGTGGGGAACGGTGCCGCAGCCGCCCGTTCGAGGGCTGGGGTTCGCACCTGCGACCAGGTGTTTCCCGAGCTGCGCACCATGTCGGGGGTCAACACGGGCACAGGTGAAATATTACTACCGAGATAGTGGAAATTCCCCGGCCCGAGCCGTCACTTTTTCGGCTTGCGACGAAAGGCCCGCTTCCAACGCGGCGTGGAACTCCACTCACGCTCGGCTTCCACGTCGGCCATCATCTGTGCGCCAACGGCATTGATGATGTCTTCGGCCTGATCGAGGATTGCGGCCGCCGATCCGTCGTCGAGACCAGGCGGATCGTCGGGTGTGCGCGGTGTGACAAGTGAGCCGTAACTCCAACCAACATCGGGACGGCGGTCGTATCCCGAGCAGTCATCCGGGCAACGCCAGGGCGCGTCGGGCGCGAGATCGAGATTGCACTTCCGCACGGTGTCGCCGTTTGGATACGTGCGACTCTCGAAGTTCTTGCACTCTTGACGCATCGGCATGACTCACGCGACCTTAGCGTGGTGATCTGGTGAGGAAAATTCACCGAATGGGTGAAGATTACGCACCAGAAACTCGGGTCAGCCGACCGAGCCTTCCATCTGCAGTTCGATGAGGCGGCTCCACTCGACGGCGTACTCCATCGGAAGCGTGCGAGTGACAGGCTCGATGAAACCGTTCACGACCATGCTCATCGCCTGCTCTTGCGAAAGGCCTCGGCTCTGCAAGTAGAAAAGTTGCTCGTCGGCGATCTTGGACACTGTTGCCTCGTGGCCGATCTCGGCGTCCTTCTCCCCCACCTCCATGTACGGAAGGGTTCGGCTCTCACTCGTCTCGTCGAGGATGAGCGCGTCGCACTGAACGTGGCTCTTGCAACCGTGCGCACCCTCGTCGACTCGCACGAGTCCGCGATAGGTGGTGATTCCGCCGTCTTTACTGATCGACTTCGACACGATCTTCGACGTGGTCTCGGGTGCCGCGTGCACCATCTTGGCGCCGGCGTCCTGATGCTGACCGGCACCGGCATAAGCGACCGATAGCACTTCACCTGTGGCCTTTGGGCCCACCAAGTACACGCTCGGGTACTTCATGGTGAGCTTCGAACCGATGTTGCCGTCGATCCACTCCATGTGGCCTTCGGCTTCGACGCGGGCCCGCTTGGTCACGAGGTTGTACACGTTGGGCGACCAGTTCTGAATGGTGGTGTAGGTGACACGGGCACTCGGCTTCACGACGATCTCGACCACAGCCGAGTGCAGCGAGTCGCTCGTGTACACGGGCGCTGAACAACCTTCGATGTAGTGAACCTTCGAGCCTTCGTCGGCGATGATGAGCGTGCGCTCGAACTGGCCGGCGTTTTCGGAGTTGATGCGGAAGTACGCCTGCAGCGGCATGTCGCATTCGACGCCCGGTGGCACGTAGATGAACGATCCGCCCGACCACACGGCGGTGTTGAGAGCCGAGAACTTGTTGTCTCCGGGCGGAATGACCGTGCCGAAGTACTTCTTCACGAGTTCTGGGTATTCGCGAAGGGCGGTGTCCATGTCGCAGAACAGAATTCCCTGCGCTTCCAGATCTTCACGATTGCGGTGGAAGACGACTTCGGATTCGTACTGCGCCGTGACGCCGGCGAGGTACTTGCGCTCTGCTTCGGGGATGCCGAGCTTTTCGTAGGTGGCCTTCATCTGCTCGGGCAGGTCGTCCCACTCGTCGACTTGATCGGTGGCCGGACGCAAGTAGTAGTAGATGTCCTGGAAGTCGATGTCGGGCATGTTGTCGGCAAACCACTTGGCCATCGGCTTCTTGTCGAACAGACGCAGACTGCGCAGGCGCATCTGGGTCATCCAGCGCGGCTCGCCCTTCCACCATGAGATCTGGTCGACAACTCGGTCGCTCAAGCCCTTTTCCGGCGTGAAGGCGTATTCGACGTCGTCGCTCCAGCCGAGCGAGTACTTGCTGAGATCCAGGTCGAACGAGGTCATCTCGGGTCTCCGTCGGGGGTGGAGGGCCGGGCGGTTGCCCGGGGAATTTGCACTATGGCCATAGTACTAATTCACAGGCGATTTGCCCACCCGGATCAGGGGAAACGTGATGAATTCGGCTTATGCCGAGGCTTTGAGTTGGCCGGCGACCGGCTGAGCGGCAATCGCCTGTCCAGCTGACGTGACCGCCTCGATGAAGATGCACTCGCCCGGGCAGGCCTCGGCTGCATCGACCACCGCTTGGTAGTGCTTCACGGCCACCCACGCCAAGCTGCCCGACCCACCGGGATCGTTGAGCACCTGACCCTGTTCGGCCACGTAGGCGATGCCGTCATCGAGTTGCACGAACACATCAGGACAATGGTCGACGCACAGACCGTCGCCCGTGCACAAGTCCTGATCGATCCACACCCGCATGGACGAGACGCTAATGGTCGGCTGGGTCGACCCGACGAGGCGGGGATCGTCGTGTACGACACATACCCTGGCCCTGATGACGGTTCCCACGCCCCTCGGCGCTCCCCCGGTCGCTCCTCGCAAGCCATTCGTCCACGAGCGTCCGACCGGTCCGGTGCACGACCCGTACCACTGGCTTCGGGTGAAGGACGATCCCGACACCACTGCCTACCTGACGGCCGAGAACGCCTACGCCGACTCGTGGTTCGCCCCCCACGACGAACTGGTCGAAACGATCTTCGGCGAGATCAAGTCGCGCATTCAAGAGACCGACCAGAGCGTGCCCACGTTCAAGGACGGCTGGTGGTACGTGAGCCGCACCGAAGAGGGCGCTCAGTACGCCATCCATTGCCGTGGTGCGTCACGTGACACCGCCACGTCGACGGTGCTGCTCGACGAAAATGCCGAAGCCGAAGGACACGAGTACTTCTCGGTCGGCGCGTTCGACGTGAGCCCGTCGTCGCAACTTCTCGCCTGGTCGCTCGACGTGGATGGCTCGGAGCACTTCACGATGCACGTACGCGACCTGGCGACCGGTCACGACATCGCCGACGAGATCCTCGACACGTCGTGGGCCGGCACAGCGTGGAGTGCCGACTCACGATTCCTCTTCTACGTCACCTACGACGAACAAGAGCGCCCGTCGACCGTATGGCGCCACCAGATCGGAACGGCGCAATCCGACGACGTGCAGGTGTTCCACGAATCCGACGAGCGCTTCTATGTGGGTATCGACCTCACCCGCAGCGGTGAGTGGATCGTCATCGACTCCGATTCGAAGACATCGAGCGAGACTTGGTTGATTCCGTCCGCGTCGCCGCTGTCCGAGCCCGTCGTAGTTCGGCCGCGGACACCCGATCTCGAATACCACCTCGACCACTGGGGCGATCGATTCGTCGTGCTCACCAACCTCGATGCCGTCGACTTCCGCGTGATGACGGCGCCGATTGCGTCGCCGGCGGACTGGGCCGAATTCATCGCTCACACACCCGGTAATCGCATCACTCGTGTCGACACCTTCGCCTCTCATCTCGCCGTACACGAATGGGTCGACGCACAACCTCGGCTGCGGATCGTTCACCGCGACGGTCGCGTCGAAATTCTCGACCTCGGCGACACGCCTCACGACGTCGATCTGGATGCCAATCCTGAATGGGACACCGACTGGCTGCGGTTCGGCACCGAGAGCATGATTTCGCCGGCCACTGTCTGGGAGCACAACGTGCACACCGGCGAACGCAACATGTTGAAGCGAGCACCCACGCCGAACGTCGACCTCTCTCGGTACGTCAGCGAGCG
>RFSV01000117.1 GCA_009923785.1 Acidimicrobiia bacterium
CGATGGCGCGGTTGGTGCGGGCATCTTCGATCACGGTTGGAACTCCGGTGGCCGAACCACGTGTGGCCGCTCCGCCGTACACCTGACAACTGGTGGTGTCACACGACTTGGCGTACGAGTAACGACTCTGAGCAAGTCCGTAGGAACGGGCGGCCACCGACTGGGCGCGCAGAGCATTGATGCCGGCGCCTCCAGCTGCGTCACCCCACGAGGCTGGCGACTCACGTGGCACGACACCACGCAGATACATCTCGATCGGCGCATCGTTCACCGTGCGTTGCGGGGTGGACGAGCCCGACGCGTAGGCAGCAATCATCGAACCGCGGTAGTGGCGAATCGAACTGTCCTTCTGACACACACCGAGCGTGTATTCGGCCGGTGTGGACGGCGAGTCGCCACCGGGAGTGGTGACGGTGACCGCCCAGCCGTTCGAACCGGCCGGATAGCGACCGAGATACACCCAGTCGGACGTCGACTCGACCGGCATCTGCGCGATCACCGAACGGGCGACGGTGGCCGTGTCGGGCCCCCACACTCCATCGACTGCACCTGTAAACGAGCCTTGTGAGGTCGCCCAATTCTGGAACGCGATCACAGCCGCCTCGGTCATGCCGCCGAACAATCCGTCGATCCCGCCGGGGTTCATCGACGCATCGCCGAGAAACGATGCGGCGCGCGTGAGGAACGCCTGGATCTGACGCGCTGAACCAGTGTCGGAGGTGCCTCGCGCAATCGGACCGTCCGGAACTTCGAGAACGGTCGGGGTGTTCGATCCAAGACTGGCCGTCGAACTCGGACAAGCGAACTGCATCGACGCCCACACGTCGAACTGCTGAGTGCCCGAGACCAACCGTGACGTGACACTCGCATAAGCGCCAGTGCCGTTCACGCTCGCATCCACGAGCGGGGCGATCACCGACGTTTGGTAGCCGTCGAGCGACAACAGGCGGGTGGTCATGCGCTGGTCGCCAGGCACTGTGCCCATCTGAGTCCCGCCGTAGTAATGGTCGAGGATCCAGGTCCAGTCCTTGCCATAGGCGGTGGCCCAGCCGTACGAACCCCACTGGCTGAGGCCTCGCCCATGTCCGTTCCCCTGCCCCTCCAAGACCACCACCAGGGCCTCGTCCGCTGTGGGGGCCGCATGGGCCACCGGGGCGCTCGGACCCGTCGCTACCGAGACGACGGTTCCAGCGGCCACGAGGAGGGCCAAGGCGGGACGGAGGAGGGTGGACAGTGGTTTCACGGATGAAGGGACGTGGGAACGACCCAGGTATCGGCCTGGAGACGCCCCCACTGAAGTCGAGAGGTGGAAGATCCCAAAAAAGGCCTGTGATCAGGACTTTCGTAAGATCTGGTCAGGGATTCACCGTACCGAATCCCGCCGGCTGTGTCCCGTCACCCCAGGTCAGGGTTTGCTCCGACGTTCGTCAAGACGGGATGGCGGCGACAGCCAGTTGGTCGACCCGTTCGTTCATCGGGTCGCCGTTGTGCCCCTTCACCCACTGGAAGTCGGGGCGCTCGTTGTCGGCGAGAGAGACGTACATCTCGATGAGGGGCTCCCACAGATCGGCGTTGGCGACTGGTTCCTTCTTGGCGTTGCGCCATCCGTTGTTGAGCCATCGCACCCACCACCGGTCACGAAAACAGTTCACCACGTAGGTGGAATCCGACACGATGATCAATCGCTTCACGGCAGCATGGGCGATCGGGAGGTTCGTCCGTATCGCTTCGATCACTGCGGTGAGTTCCATTCGTTGATTGGTGGTCGATCGCTCACCGCCCGACCCAGTTGGTTCGCCATCTGGCGCCACCGCCCACGCCCAGC
The DNA here is from genome assembly GCA_009923785.1 of Acidimicrobiia bacterium. GTDB lineage: Bacteria > Actinomycetota > Acidimicrobiia > Acidimicrobiales > Ilumatobacteraceae > Casp-actino8. Next base: position 1,826 of record RFSV01000117.1, read on the forward strand.
CGCCGGGTCCTGGATTCCCACTGCACGCGCCGTCGGTGTAGACCACGAGCGTGTCGGGAATCTGCATCACTCCATCATGACGCACGACCCGACGGAAGGTCCGCATACCAGCCGGTAACGGTGCGAGACTGGTGTCATGCTGTTCGACGGCTCCGTGCATCAACTACCTGACACCGACCCCGGTGAGACTCTGGAGTGGCTCGATTCGCTCGATGCCGTGATCGACACGCATGGCAAGGTGCGTGCCCGCTACTTGCTGTCACGCCTTCTCGATCGTGCTCGAGAGAGCCAGGTGTCGTTCCCGGCCACGGTGTCGACGCATTACGTGAACACGATTCCGCGAGAGATGGAGCCGTGGTTCCCCGGCGACGAACACATCGAACGGCGTATTCGCGCCTACATCCGCTGGAATGCCGCCGTCATGGTGGTGCGGGCCAACATGGCCGCCGACGGCATCGGCGGCCATCTCTCCACCTTCGCCAGCTCGGCGAGCCTGTACGAGATCGGGTTCAACCACTTCTTCCGTGGCAAGGACGACGGCACCTGTGGCGACCACGTGTACTTCCAAGGGCATGCGGCTCCCGGCGTGTATGCCCGCGCCTTCCTCGAGGGACGACTCACCGAAGACGACCTCGATCACTTCCGTCGTGAGATCGGCCGAGACGGGCGCGGCCTGTCGAGCTATCCGCATCCGCGGTTGATGCCCGACTTCTGGGAGTACCCAACAGTGTCGATGGGCCTCTCACCCATCACCGCGATCTATCAGGCGCGTTTCAACCGTTACCTCATGAACCGCGAACTCGAAGACACGAGTCAGAGTCGTGTGTGGTGCTACCTCGGCGACGGTGAGACCGACGAACCCGAGACTTTGGGGGCGTTGTCACTCGCGTCGCGTGAGCACCTCGACAACCTCGTGTTCGTCGTGAACTGCAACCTGCAGCGACTCGACGGACCGGTGCGCGGCAACGGCAAGATCATCCAAGAACTCGAGGCCGTGTTCCGCGGTGCCGGTTGGAACGTGATCAAGGTGATCTGGGGTTCGAAGTGGGATGAGCTGCTGGCCCAAGACAAGGACGGCACTCTTCTCAACCAGATGAACACCACCGTGGACGGAGAGTTCCAGCGCTATTCGGTGGAGGACGGCAACTACATCCGTGAGAATTTCTTCGGGCCCGACCCGCGTCTTCGTCAGATGGTCGCCCATCTCAACGACGACGAACTGCGCAACCTGCCGCGCGGTGGCCACGACTACCGCAAGTTGTACGCCGCGTACCGCGCCGCCACCCAGAACCTCGGCACCGGTCGCCCGACGGCGATTCTGTGCAAGACGATCAAGGGTTGGACGCTCGGCCCCGACATCGAAGGCCGCAACGCCACCCACCAGATCAAGAAGATGACTGCCGCCCAGTTGCGCACGTTGCGCGACCGGCTGCACATGAACGACGAGATTCCCGACGCAGTGCTCGATGCCGGTGAAATCCCCTACTTCCGACCGAGCGAAGGTTCGATCGAATACCAGTACCTCATGGAGCGCCGACGTGCACTCGGCGGATCGATCCCGAAGCGGATCGTGCGGGCCCGTCGTCCGATCGAACTGCCCACCGGCGATGCCTTCACCGAATTCGACGCCGGATCAGGCGAGCAATCCGTCAGCACCACCATGGGTTTCACACGCCTCTTGCGCAACCTGGCTCGCGATCCGAAGCT
>RFSV01000118.1 GCA_009923785.1 Acidimicrobiia bacterium
TCGCCGACCTCGTCCGACCACCAGTTGGCCCCGAGAATCACCACGCAGACACCCTAGAACCCGATATCAGGTCGTCGCTTCCCGACTCATCGGCGAGACTGACTTCATGAGGGTGGTCTATGCGATGCGACTCGACGGTCCGGTCTGGTCACCCGATATCACGGCACTCGTTCGACACATGGTGACCGACTGGGTCGAGACCGAGTATCCGTTCGCCGAACGCGAGGCTGGGATCACCGTTCGATTCGACAACGACGACCCCGATCGTTGGTGGCGTCTCACCGTCGACAGGGGTCTGCCCGACAAGGCGGTCGCCACCTCGACTGTCACCGTCGCGACCGACACCAATGGCACGTCGTTCGAAGCTCGCACCGTGGTGGTGCCGGGTGGGCATCGCATCGTTCCCAAGATGCCCGATGTGTCGGTGGCGTCGCTCCAGGGCTTGGTGGCCCGTGTCCTCGACACCGTCCCCATGTACGACGCCAACACCCGTGTGCTCGGCGAGGTTCGAGAGGTGAAGGATTCGCTCGGTGCGCAAGAGATCGCCGCCTTCTGCGACGCTCCCGGACGTACGTTGCCGATCCTCATCGAAACCGTTCCGACGCAGAGCACCCCGTTGTTCGACATCGAATCGGCCGCGCGAGCCTTGGTGGGTCAGGCGCACCTCGTTCGCTTCGAAGGGGATGCGGCGCGTACGGCGTTTCATGGTCTGTACCGCGACGAGATCTTGCTGGCCCGCGGCCTTGCCCTGGTGTGGCCCGGGCGTGATCATCGTGCGTGGGGCGGAGGGGGACTCACCCAGAACGGAGCCCGTCAGGAACTCCGTTCGTGCATCGGCCTCCTCAACGTGGCGGCCAACGGATCACTGGCGCCCTTGCGTGCACCGCGGTATCGGCGTCGGGCCGACGACGCTCCCGTGAGGGTTGCGTCTCCTGAGACGAGTCGGCAGGTCACGGCCGACATGGTCGCCATGTCGGAGTACCGAGCCGCTCTCGACGGCTGGCAGGAGGCATACAACCGCATCGACGAACTCGAGCAGGCTCTCACCGAAGCCGACCGAACCATCGATGAGAAGAATCAATTGCTCGAAAAGGGCGACCATCTCGTCGATCAGCTCGTGATCCAGAACACCGAACTGGCCATCCGTCTCGGCAAGAGTCCGAGCGGCCTGCGCGCCACCTCGGCCCTCGACGCCGTGAAGCAAGCCGCGTCGATCTGCGAGAACCTCACTTTCCACGAGCGGGCCCTCGAGACGGCGGCCGAACTCGAGAACGTCGACGCCAGCCGACTTCTCGAGGACTTGGTGCGACTCAACGTCGTAGCCGGCGATTGGAAGAGCGGACGTATCACCAAGGCGTCGCTCACCATCTCGTGTCGAAGCCTCGGTCTCAACTATGCCGGTGGAATCTCCGACACCGCCGAGCGCAAGTACTCAGAGGACTACGCCTTCAGTTGGCGTGGGCGTACCGAATACGCCGTGGCCCACATCCGCAACGGCAAGGGGGCCCGCTTGTACCGTGTCCACGTGTTCTTCGACGACGAAGCGCAGCAGGTGGTGGTGGCTTACGTGGGTCGCCATCTTCGGGACAAGTCGACCAACTGACGATGCCCGCCCTCTCTCGCGGGACGAAAATTCTCGCGCTCACCAGTATCGGTGTGTTCTTGGTTTCGCTCGATGTGAGCGTGCTCAACGTCGCCTTCGGTGACATGCTTCGCGACTTCGGTACCGATCGGCGGCGCGAACTGACCTGGATCTTCTCGGGCTACAACATCGCGTATGCCGCCGGATTGCTCACGGCCGGTCGACTCGCCGACGTTTTGGGTCGTAAGCGAATCTTCCTGTGGGGTCTCGGTGTGTTCGCTGTCGGGTCGTTCATGTGCGGAGTTGCACCCAATCCCGAATTCTTGATCGCCGCTCGAGTGGTACAGGCCATCGGTGGTGCGATGCTCACTCCGGCGTCGTTGGCTCTCGTTCTGCCTGAGTTCCCGATCGAACGTCGGTCGGCCGCCATCGGGATCTGGGGAGCGATCGGCGGTATCGCTGCCGCGTCAGGTCCGACGATCGGCGGTCTGTTGGTCGAGAGTCTGGGTTGGCGGTGGATCTTCTTCGTGAACCTGCCGTTCTCGCTCTTGGCGATCGTGGTCGGTGTGCGACTTCTGCACGAGTCGCGTGAATCGACGGTGTTCCGACGCCCCGACCTGTTGGGCGCGCTGCTCGCCATGGGTGGTGTTGGTCTCCTCACTCTCGTGATCGTGCAGAGCGACGACTGGGGATGGCTCGCTGTTCGTCCCGGCATCGTGCTGGCGATCGGAATCGTCATGTTGTTGGCCTTTGTGGCGAGGTGTCGTGTGGTCGATGATCCGGTACTCGATCTCGGACTCATGAAGTTGCGCTTCGTATCGGCTGCCAATATCTCGGCCTTGGTGTTCAGCGCCGGCTTCTTCGGCATGTTCTTCGTCAACGTTCAGTTCCTGCAGCAGGTGTGGGGATATTCGGCAACTGGTTCAGGACTCGCCATGACGCCTGGTCCACTCACTGCCGCATTCGTCGCCTACCCGGCGGGTCGCATGGCGCATCGTGTCGGACATCATCGTCTGATCGCTGTGGGTGCGGTGTTGCTCGCCGGCGGAATCACTCTTTTGAACCTGTTGGCCGAAGACACCGCTCGGTATTGGTCGATGTACTTCCCGTTGATGGTGATCACCGGCGCCGGAGTGGGTTTGTCGTTGTCGTCGTTGTCGAGCGCAGCCACGGCGTATTTGCCATCAGCGCGTTACGCAATGGGGTCGGCGCTCAATACGACGTTTCGACAAGTCGGTGCAGCACTCGGTCTCGCCATCGTGGCGGCGTTGCTCACCGCTGCGTTGTCGACCGACGACCCGTCGCAAGGTTTTCATCGCGCATGGTGGTTCGTGTCGGTGTCGGTCGCGATCGGTGGAGTGGTGATGATGGTGTTGTTCCGTCGCCCGAACGCGGAAGAGTTGTCGCGCGCCGACGCGTGACAGATTTCGAGTCGGTACGTCTGTACCGATCGGGACATGCATACTGAGTGGAATACCGACAAACACCGAGATGTTCGCAATCAGTATGAAAAATTGGTGTACTCCAAAACGTGCTGGGTCAAGGATGTCGCCACCTCGATGGCACAAACTTTCCTGGATGGACGATCTGCGCGAGAACAAGCCGCACGCTGTTCCCGACGATCCGCCTGACAACGGGCAGTGGAGACGGCAGTCGTTCTGGGTGTTGGCATTGCGTGAGGCTCGTCAACATGATCGCTGGGTGCGTATTCAACGTCTCTACACCGCGTCGACGGCGGCCCAGATCTCGAGTGACATTCGTTCGGCGCACATGCGCGATCTCAAGACGTTGCGCGTACGCGGCATTCTTCCCGGAGAACAGTGGGAATCACGATGGGGAACCGACGACAAGTGCCCGCCTGGAAACTTCGCCATCTGGGTGAGGTACCGGGGTAACGGCGACACGCCGTCGAGTTAGGTCACCCAGCCCGTCTGATCCAGACTTC
>RFSV01000119.1 GCA_009923785.1 Acidimicrobiia bacterium
GCCATCGTGAACGCGTCCTCGGGCGCAGGTGTGGTGGCTGCTCCCGGTCTTCCGCACTACACCGCAGCCAAGCATGGCGTGCTCGGCCTCACCAAGTGCGCTGCGCAGGAATTCGCCGCCAAAGGGGTACGAGTCAACGCCATCCTGCCCGGAACCACTCGGACGCCGATGATCGAAGGATTCATCAACGGTGACCCCAACATCGAGAAGATGGTGAGCCGAGGTATCGGTCGCGGCTACCTCGGCGAGCCGGCCGAAATCGCCGAGGCCGCCGTGTGGCTGTGTAGTGATCGAGCCAGCTTCGTGAGTGGTGCATCGCTGTCGGTCGACGGTTCGACCGTCAATCGCTGATCAACGTTCGCCCTCGTCACGACCACGACGCCACGACGTCGTCCACGTCGTGTGAACCGGGATGGCACGGCTCGCCCGCCGTCGCCGACGACCGTGAAAACCGCGGTGCCGGCTGCGCCTGAAGGACTCCGTTGATCGTCGTAGTGCTTCCGCGCGCCGACATGTGCGGATGTGTCGGAACCTCGTCGGGTGCCAGCACGGGCGCGAAGCATGCGTCGCCACCTTCGAAAATCGCACACCACTCGTCGCGAGAGCGCGACGCGAACACCGTCGCTACTCGCTCTTTGGCCTCGGCCCAGATCGATCTGTCCATCTGACGTTCGGGAGCGAACAATTCCTCGTCGGCCACCCCGAGCCTCTGCACGAATTCGGCATAGAACTGCGGTTCGATCGCACCGACCGAGACCCACTTGCCGTCCGCAGTTCCGTACACGTTGTAGAAGTGGGCTCCACCGTCGAGATGGTTGGTGCCTCGCGGGCCCCAGAATCCGTTGGCGACCGCCGAGAAGAAGGGGCCAAGGATCATCGCTGCTCCGTCGACCATCGCCGTGTCGATCACCTGACCGCGTCCACTGCGCTGGCGTTCGACGAGCGCAGCCGCTACGCCGAAAGCGAGCACCAGACCGCCGCCGGCGAAGTCGCCGAGCAGATTGATGGGCATGGTCGGGGGTTGCCCTTCGTAGCCGATCGTGTGCAGGGCACCCGAGAGAGCGATGTAGTTGATGTCGTGTCCAGCCGCATGAGCGAGCGGGCCGTCTTGTCCCCAGCCGGTCATTCGACCGTAGATCAGTCGCGTGTTTCGCGCGCACAACACGTCGGGGCCGAGTCCGAGGCGTTCGCAGACACCGGGGCGGAACGGATCGACGAACACGTCGGCACGATCGATCATCGCAAGCAGGCGTTCGATGTTGTCGGCTGACTTCAGATCGAGGGCCACGCCTCGTTTGCCTCGCATCATCGGATTGGTGGCCGGCCTCTCACGGTTGGCGCGGGCGGCCACCTCGGGCCGGTCGACCGCCACCACGTCGGCACCAAGATCGGCCAGGATCATCGCACCGTACGGTCCGGGGCCTTGTCCGACCAGTTCGACCACTCGCACTCCGGCGAGCGGTCCTGACTGTTCGTCAGTGGTCGTCGAACTCATGACCCATCGGTCGTCGCGACCTGTTTGGCCCAGCGGTAATCGCTCTTGCCGGCCGGCGATCGCACCATCTGATCGACGAGGGTCAGCTGTCGAGGAACCTTGTAGCCGGCTACGTGCTTGCGACAGTGCTCCTGGATGCTCTCGAGCGAAGGGGAGGTTCCCGGTCGAGCCTGTACGACCGCTGCGACTCGTTCGCCCCATCGATCATCGGCCACTCCCACCACCACCGCATCGAAGACCTCGGGGTGTCCCTTCAATGCGTTCTCGACCTCTTCGGGGAAGATCTTCTCACCGCCGGAGTTGATGCACACCGAGCCACGACCGATGAGCGTGATACTTCCGTCCTCGTTCATGATCGCGAAATCACCTGGGATGCTGTAGCGAGTTCCATCGGGTCCGGTCACGAACGTGGCCGCGGTCTTCACCGGATCCTTGTGATAGCGCAGCGGAATGTTTCCGGTACGGGCGAGACGACCCATCACTCCCGGCGGAGTCGGATTCAGGTCGTCGTCGAGCACCGTGGAGTCTCGACCGCCCTTGACCCGCAGGCCCCCTTCGGCCACACCGCCCTTGGCCACCTGAGTGATGCCATTGGCGCCCCCCTCACTCGAACCGACGGCGTCGGTGATGACGAGATTCGGGAAGTGATCGAGGAACTGGTCCTTGCACGTCTGTGAGAACAACACTGCGCTCGACGAGACGGCGAAAAGCGACGACAGATCGTACGAGTCCTTCGATGCTTCGTACTCGTCGAGCAGCGGACGGGCCATGGCGTCACCGGTGATCATGATGAGATTGGCCTTCTCCTCCTGCACCGTTCGCCACACGTCGGCCGGATCGAACTTTGCTCGCAAGATCACCTTGTTGCCGAGGAAGCTCTGACTCATGACGCTCCACTGCGACGCGCCATGCATGAGCGGCGGGAGCGGATAGCTCACGAGCGCGAACCCGTTGCGTCCCTTTTCGACGAATCCTTCCGGACTCTGCATCTTGTCCCCGGTAAATACGTCGATACCTCCACCGAGCGCCATGACGACGTCGGCGTGACGCCAGACGACTCCCTTCGGCATACCGGTGGTGCCGCCTGTGAAGAGGATGTAGATGTCGTCGTCGGATCGGGGCCCGAAATCACGTACGTCGCTCTGCGCGGCCAGGGCCGCTTCGTACTCGGGTCCGATCACGAGTTGCCGAAGGTCAGGTGCGACTCCACGGGCTCGCTCGGCGTATTCGGGCTCGACGATCAGATAGTTCAAGTCGGCGTTGTCGAAGAGATACGCCAACTCGTCTTCCACGTACCGGTAGTTGATGTTGATCCAGACCGCACGGATCTTGAAGATCGCCCAGAGAGCCTCCACCCACTCGACACGATTGAGCGCGTAGATGCCGACGTGATCGCCGGCCTTCACTCCTTCGGCGAGTAGATGATGAGCCAGCCGATTGGCCCGGGCGTCCATCTCGGCGAAGGTGCGTCTCTGGCGCTCGTCGGCGATGTACTCACGGTCGGACCATTCGTCGACGGCTGCCTCGAAGAGATCGGCGAGATTGAAAGTGGTTGCCCCCATGACTGGAGTTTCGCGCATCACGGCCGATCGACTCCCACCCGCACCAGCCGTAGTAGAAGTGAGGGAGCGATCTGGCCGTCAGCGGGGAGGAACCATGGCATCCACCGAACATCTTCTGGTCGAAAAGCGAGGCAATGTCCTCGTCGTCACCATGAATCGGCCCGAGGCCAAGAACGCGCTCAGTCCGGCGATGATCGTCGGACTCGCCGACGCATGGGTGCAATTGAACGAGGACGACGACCTGCGGTGCGCCGTGCTCACTGGCGCCGGCGGTTCGTTCTGCACCGGAATGGATCTGAAGGCGCGGGCCAACGACGACGCCGGACCCAATCCCTATCAGGAGCGCTGGGCGGCCGATCCCGATCTGCACTGGAAGGCCTTGCTGCGCCACTACCGACTTCGTAAGCCGCT
>RFSV01000120.1 GCA_009923785.1 Acidimicrobiia bacterium
GCGCCGAACTGGCGGTCGCCGGCGTCGCCCAGTCCCGGCACGATGAAGGCGTTCTCATTCAGTCGCTCGTCGACCGCAGCCGTATAGATCTTCAGATTCGACCCCTGCTTGCGGAGAAACTCGATGCCTTCGGGTGCCGCCAACACGCAGATCACGATGATCGGTCCGGTGGCGTGACGTTCGAGCAGCAACTCGATGGCATGAGCGAGCGAACCACCCGTGGCAAGCATGGGGTCGAGCACGATGCAGGTACGACCGGCGAGTGATTCGGGCAACTTGTTGACGTAGGGCTTCGGCTGGAACGTCTGCTCGTCACGGCTGATGCCGACAAAACCCACATCGGCGTTCGGCATGAGTTCTTGGGCCGCGTGCACGAATCCGAGTCCGGCCCGCAATACCGGAATCACCACTGGCTGGCTCGACAACACGCGGCCGTCGGTCTCGGTGAGCGGCGTCTGCACCTTCACGCCGTGGGTGGGCAAATCGCGTGTCGCTTCGGCCAGAAGCAGAGTTCCGACACGCTCGAGTTCCTGACGGAACAAAGCGTTCGGGGTGGCGACGTCGCGAATCCGGGTGAGGGAGTCGGCGATGAGCGGGTGATCGACGATGTGCACTTCGACGGGCATGGGCCCATTGTCGCGCATCAGCCGGGGATGGCTCCCAATGCTTGCTCGGCCCGGATGAGGGCGTAGCGGGGCTTCACCAGACCGTCGATGATTCGTAGGCGCTCGGGGAAGGGGGCGAAAGCGCTCTTGGCGGCGTTGACCGTGAGCCACTCGAAATCGTCGACCGTCCAGCCGAAGGCTTCGTGCAACTGGCCGAACTCCTTCGACATCGACGTGGCACTCATCAGACGATTGTCGGTGTTGACGGTGACTCGGAAGCGCAGGCGACGCAGCATGCCGATCGGATGCTCGGAGATCGAGGCGCATACCCCGGTGTTCACGTTGCTCGTGGGGCACAGTTCGAGGGGGATGCGTCGGTCACGCACGAAGGCGGCGAGGCGGCCCAGCGACTCCTGGCCGTCCGGGCCGGTGATGTCGTCGACGATGCGCACCCCGTGGCCGAGGCGCTCGGCCCCGCACAACTGCACCGCCTCCCAGATACTCGGCAGGCCGAAGGCTTCACCGGCGTGAATGGTGGTGTGGAAGTTCTCGTGTTGCACGTGAGTGAAAGCCTCGAGATGGCGCGTGGGCGGAAAGCCCGCTTCGGCGCCGGCGATGTCGAACCCCACCACACCACGGTCGCGCCAGCGAACGGCGAGTTGCGCGATTTCGAGACTGCGGGCCGCGGTACGCATGGCCGAGCAGATCGCGTAGATCGTGAGATCGGTGCCGGCCGAGCCGCGCTCGAAGCCGTCCATGATCGCCTGCATCACCTCGTCGAGGGTGAGGCCCTTCTCCGTGCACAACTCAGGCGCCATGCGCACCTCGGCGTACACCACGCCGTCGTTCGCCAAATCTTGTGCACATTCGAAGGCCACTCGTTCGATGGCGTCACGATCCTGCATCACGCCCACGGTGTGGGCGAAGGTCTCGAGATACAGAACGAGATCGTTGCGCTTCGCGCCACGGTGGAACCACTTCGACAGATCGGCCACGTCGGTAGTGGGCAGATTCTTGTAGCCGTATTCACTCGCCAGTTCGACCACGGTCGACGGGCGTAGTCCGCCGTCGAGATGGTCGTGCAACAGGACCTTCGGATACTTCACGAAGTCGGCGTACGGGTTTTCCATGGCAGAAGCGTAACGGCGAGTGATCAGAATCCGATTTCGCCGTACCCTGTGAGTCATGACACCTCCCGAACGTCGAGCCGATCCTCATGACGCCGAGGTCTTGAACCGCCTCACGGTGCTCGGTAACACGGTGCGCGAATCCATCGAGCACGTGGAGGTGTTCCCGGCGCCGGCCGATGTGACCATCGTGCGATTCACGACCGACGAGTTGTCGTCGATGTGTCCGGTGACGAGCCAGCCCGATCTGTCGCATCTCGTGATCGAGTACGAACCTCTCGAATGGTGCATCGAGTCGAAGAGCTTGAAGTTGTACCTGTGGGGCTTCCGCGACCGAGCCGTGTTCGCCGAGGCTCTGGCGGCTGAGATCGCCCGCGAAATCAAGAACACGGCCAACCCACGAACCGTCACGGTCACGCTCACCCAGCGGCCGCGTGGCGGTATCGAAGTGCAGGCTGTCGCCCGCCTCGGCGGGTAAGTCGCGTCAGTGCGAGTCGCCGGGGCGGTACGGCTGTCCGGCCGACGCCGGCGGACGTAGCTTCTGCCTCGCCCCGGCCAGCACCACCACCGTCACGATGTAGGGCGTGGCGGCCACGAACTCCGACGGCACGTCGTCGATGATGTTGTAGGCGATCACCAGACACACGGCTGCAGCCAGCGCGCTCGTTGCGATCACGTTGCGCTTGCGCCACACCATGTACACGGCGAGGATCGCTAGACCCACGGCGAACACCACCAACAGCGCCGGCACGTTCTTCTCGGCGCGGAACTTGAGAGCCGACGGGAAACCGAACAACAACGCCCCGCGGAACACGCCCCAGGGCTGCCAGTTGCCAAAGATTGTGGTGGCCAGTCCGATGAAACCCTGTCCGCCGGTCTGACCTTGGCGATAGGTGCTCGTGAACACGCACGACAGGTATGCCCCGGCGAACGACGCCAGAGCACCGCTCACGGCCATCGCCTGGTAGCGCAGACGCACGATGTTCACGCCCAGGCTTTCACCGGCCTGCGGCGACTCGCCGCTCGAACGCAGACGCAAGCCGAAACGGGTCTTCCAGAGGATCCATACCGACAACGGCACGATGGCCACTGCGACCACCGTCGGGATGTAGAGGTCGCTCGTGAGGCCGCGAATGAGGCCGGCCAAGTCGGGGACGAGCGGCCAATCCTTCTTCTTCTCGAACCAACTCAAGATGTCGGGGGTGTCCCAACTGCCGATCGGGCCGCCCGACAGGAACGGCATGTCGAATTCGCCGTATCCGCCTTTGCCAGTGGGCGACTGACTTTCACCACCGCCGGGCTTTCCTTTGAAGAAGATGATCGACAGGTATTCGGTGGCACCAGCAGCGAGAGTGTTGATGGCGATACCCGACACCACGTGGTCGACGTTGAACCGCACCGTGGCCAACGCGTGCAACAGGCCCACCAGACAGCCGGCGATGATCGCCAAGGCGATACCGGCCCACGATCCGTACTTCCAGGCGCCGTAACCACCGCACCAGGTGCCGACGATCATCATGCCTTCGATACCGATGTTGACGATGCCGGCCCGCTCGGCCCAGAGGCCGGCCAGACCGGCCAGCAGGATCGGTGTCGCCACACGCAAGGTGGACGAGATGGTGCCCGACGACGTGATGTCGTCGGCGTCGGTGATGATGCGCACGATCGACAGCACGAGGAGGCCGCCGAGCCAGATGATCATCGTGCG
>RFSV01000013.1 GCA_009923785.1 Acidimicrobiia bacterium
CGTCGACATGCCGAAAATCTGATGCCGGCGATCGAGACCGCGTGCCGTCTGGCCGACGTGGCGGTCGCCGAATTCGGATGCGTCGCGGTCGACGTGGGACCGGGTCTCTTCACCGGTATGCGGGTCGGGCTCGCCACGGCGAAGTCGATGGCCTGGGCTCTCGATGTTCCAGTGGTGTCGGCGACCAGTCTCGAAATCCTGGCCCTCGCGACACGTGACGATGTCGAGCACCAACATGAGCGCCTGGTGTGCTCGGTGGTCGACGCGCGCAAGGGCGAGGTCTTTCACCAACTTTTCCGCGCCGACGCGTCGGGTGTCGAAAGCTTGAGCGATCCGATCTGCGAGAGTCCCGAGACATTGTCCGTTCGCTTGCACGAGAGGTCGCAGTCGGTGGTGTGTGTCGGAGACGGTGCGCGACGGTATGTCGACCAGCTGACCGTCACTCCTCGAATTGCGGTGGCCGGCGATCGCTGGGATTACCCGTCGGCGGCCTGTCTCGTCGAATTGGCCCACCGCCGTACGTTGCGCGAAACCTGGACGTCCCCCGATCACGTCGAAGCGATGTATCTGCGGCAACCCGATGCCCAGATCAATTGGTCCACGAGGAACGACGGTCCATGAGTCTCGAACTCGTCATCGAACCCATGCGTCGTCGGCACGTGAAGAACGTGCTGAACATCGAGAACGCGGTACATCCCAAACCGTGGTCGAGCGGTGTGTTCTCGAGCGAACTCGACCTCGTGCGACGGGGGGAGCGCTACTACGTGGTCGCGTTCTTGATGGGCGAACTCGTCGGGTACGCCGGTTCTCTGTACGCAGTCGACGAGGCGCACGTCACCAACATCGCCGTCGCTCCCGAGTTCCGTCGTCGAGGTGTGGCCCGTGCGTTGTTGCACGCGCTCGCTTCGGAGGCGGTCGCCCGAGAGATGACCTCACTCACTCTCGAAGTGCGAGTCGGCAACAAAGCCGCGCAGGAGCTCTATCGCGAATTCGGCTTCGCTCCCGCCGGCGTGCGGCACCGCTACTACGAGAACTCCGAGGATGCGCTCGTCATGTGGATTCACGACATCCAGGGAGCGGAATTCCGGGAGCGACTCGATCGCATCAACGCGACGCACGGGAGTCGGACATGAGCGTTCACTCGCAACTGTCAGTCGATGAATCGACAGTCATTCTCGCCATCGAAACGAGTTGCGACGAGACTGCCGCCTCGGTCGTCATGGGTGGGACCGACGTCGTGTCGAGCATTGTGTCGAGTCAGATCGATCTGCACGCACGCTTCGGAGGTGTCGTTCCGGAGATCGCCAGTCGAGCGCATCTCGACCTTCTCGGGCCCATCGTTCGTGAGGCATTGGATGTCGCTGGTGTCGAAGCCCGTCGAGTCGACGCCGTCGCCGCCACGTACGGACCTGGCCTGGTGGGCGCATTGTTGGTCGGGGTGTCGGCGGCCAAGGCACTGGCCTTCGCCTGGGACGTTCCGTTCGTCGGTGTCAACCACCTGGAAGCGCACCTCTATGCCGGCCTTCTCGACGACCCGAGTCTCGAGTTCCCGATGGTGTTCATGCTGGTGTCGGGCGGACACACGATGCTGATCGAGATGTCGGATCACGGTCGTTACCGATTGCTCGGTCGCACCATCGACGATGCGGCCGGTGAGGCCTTCGACAAGGTGGCGCGTTTTCTCGGGCTCGGCTATCCCGGCGGCCCGGCGATCGATCGACTGTCTGCCGAGGGTGATCCGCGAGCAATCGATTTTCCACGGGCAATGTTGCACGACGGACTCGATTTCAGCTTCAGCGGCCTCAAGACCTCGGTCATGAATCACGTTCGCAAGAATCCGTCGGTGTCGACCCCCGACGTCGCAGCATCGTTTCAAACCGCAGTGGTCGACGTCCTTGTGAGCAAGGCCATGAGAGCTGCCGATCAGACGGGCGCAAGGGCCGTCGTATTGGGCGGAGGAGTGGCGGCCAACTCCGAATTGCGCCGTCGTTTCACCGAGGTCTGTGAGTCGTCCGGTCGCCGCGGTCTGTTGCCCAGTCGCGCGATGTGCACCGACAACGCAGCCATGATCGGAGCGGCGGCGTGGTACCGACTTCGCGATCATGGGGCGATGGGCCTCGACACTGGTGCCTCACCCAATCTGCGGCTTGTCGCAGGTGAGGTCACGTCGTGACGCTGCGCATCGGGCCCCTCGAGATTCCCGCGCCGGTGGTGCTGGCTCCCATGGCCGGGGTCACCAACGCTCCGTTCAGATCTCTGTGTCGGCGTTTCGCTCCCGGTCTGTTGTACGTCAACGAGATGGTGATGGCGGCAGCCCTCGTGAACGGCAATGCGAAGACTGCCCGGATGGTTCAGTTCGGGGCTGACGAGAATCCTCGCAGCCTGCAGTTGTACGGCAGCGATCCAGGTCTCCTCGGTGACGCCATCCGCCGGCTCGCCGACTCTGGCGCAGTCGACCACATCGACATGAATTTCGGCTGTCCGGCGCAGAAGGTGACGCGCAAAGGTGGCGGTGCGGCAGTGCCGGCCAAGCCGAATCTTCTGCGAGCCATCATGCGTTCGGCAGTACAGGCCGCCGCGCCTTACGGCATACCGGTCACGGCGAAGTTCCGTATGGGGATCGACGATTCGCTGATCACCCACCTCACGACCGGACGTATCGCCGAGGAGGAGGGGATCGCAGCGGTCGCCCTACATGCTCGAACCGCTGAACAGCACTACAGCGGTGACGCACGATGGGCGGCGATCGCCGAACTGAAGTCCGTCGTCACCTCGATACCCGTTCTCGGCAACGGCGACATCTGGACGGCCGACGACGCCATGCGCATGATGTCGGAGACCGGCTGCGACGGTGTCGTGATTGGTCGGGGTTGCCTCGGTCGACCGTGGTTGTTCGGTGACATCGTCTCGGCGATGACGGGTGGTGAGGTTGCCGAGCCGCGTCGTCTTGGTGACGTCGTCGACGTGATGGCCGACCATGTGCGACTCCTGTCCGAACATTTCGGGACCGATGCGTCAGGTGTCGATCGAGGCGTGCGCGACTTCCGCAAGCACACGTCGTGGTACCTCACGGGTTTCCCGGTGGGTGGTGAGATGCGGGCCCGACTCGCGATGTCCTCGACCGTGTCGGAAGTCGACGATCTTCTCGGCGAAATGAGTGACAAGCACGGTCGTGATCTCGCTGTAGTCGACGGTGGAGAGAGGATTCGCCGCGGCAAAACAAATGGTCCCATTCGCGTGGTACTACCCGACGGGTACCTCACCCGGCTCGACGACATGACAGTTCCCGACGACGACGACGTCATGGCCCTGTCGGGGGGATGAACGTGCGACGAGTCGTTCTGGGATCGGGTTCGCCTCGACGCCTCGAGTTGTTGCGTGGGATCGGCGTGGAGCCGGCGGTCGTCACTCCCCACGTCGACGAGTCGGCGCGCTCGAACGAGTCACCGGTCGACTACGTGCGTCGATTGGCATCGGCCAAGTTGTCGGCCGTCATGCACGATCTCGGTCCGGTGGCCGTTGGCACAGTGGTGATCGCCGCCGACACGACGGTCGACGTCGACGGGCGCATCCTCGCCAAACCCTCCGATCCCGCCGAAGCCGTCGAGATGTTGCGGCTCCTGAGCGGACGGTCGCATCTGGTGCACACCGGATGGGCGGTCGCCGTGGCCGTGCCGGGTTGTCGGGGCAACGAGTGGGAGGGTCATGTCGAGGTGACGACGTCGGCCGTCACGTTCCGGTCGCTCACTCCGACCGAGGTCGACGGGTACGTGGCCACGGGGGAGCCCCTCGACAAGGCGGGGGCCTACGCCATCCAAGGTGGTGCCGGAGAGTTCGTGGAACGCCTCGAGGGAAGTCTGTCAGCGGTCATCGGGTTGCCCGTCGAGCGCCTCGACGAGGTCTGTGCCGGCCTCGGCGCCCCCTTGACCTGACGTTCTTCCCGGCCAGTTAGCACTCGGGCACTCCGGTTGCTAACGGCCGGTGTCGCCCCGTAGCCTTGGCACTCGCCAGGGACGAGTGCTAACGGCCCCGGCCACAGAGTCATCCCATCAACGTCCACCCTCACGGAGGATTCCACCATGAACCTGAAGCCCCTCGACGACCGCATCGTCGTCCGTCCCAATGAGGCCGAGGAGCGCACGGCGTCCGGTCTCGTCATCCCCGACACCGCGAAGGAAAAGCCCCAGCAGGGCACCGTTCTCGCCGTCGGCCCGGGTCGCTGGAGCGACGACGAGGGCAAGCACTTCGCCCTCGACGTCAAAGAAGGCGACACGGTCCTCTACTCGAAGTACGGCGGCACCGAGGTCACGGTGAACGGCGAGGATCTGCTCATCCTCACCAGCCGCGACGTTCTTGCCATCGTCACCAAGTGAGGCACTGATGTCCAAACAGCTCAAATTCGACGAAGAGGCGCGTCGCGCCCTCGAGGCCGGTGTCAACAAGCTCGCCGATGCGGTGCGCGTGACGCTCGGACCCAAGGGACGCAACGTCGTTCTCGACAAGAAGTTCGGCGCCCCCACCATCACGAACGACGGAGTGTCGATCGCGAAGGAAATCGAACTCGAAGATGCCTTCGAGAACATGGGTGCGCAGTTGGTCAAGGAAGTCGCCACCAAGACGAATGACGTCGCCGGTGACGGAACCACCACGGCCACGGTGATTGCTCAGTCGATGGTGTCGCACGGTCTGCGCAACGTGACCGCCGGCGCCAACCCGATGGGGCTGAAGCGCGGTATCGAAAAGGCCGTCGCCGCCGCTGTCGAGTCGATCCAGTCACTCGCCAAGAAGGTGGAGGACAAGGCCGAGATCGCCAGCGTTGCCACCATCTCGGCGGCCGACGCCGCGATCGGCAACGTGATCGCCGACGCGATCGACAAGGTCGGCAAGGACGGTGTGGTCACCGTCGAAGAGAGCAACACTTTCGGCATCGAACTCGACTTCACCGAGGGCATGCTCTTCGACAAGGGCTACCTCTCGCCGTACTTCGTGACCGACGCCGAACGCCAGGAAGCCGTCCTCGAGGACGCGTACATCCTGCTGTACGGATCCAAGATCTCGACGGTTCAGGCCGTGCTGCCCACACTCGAAGCCGTGATGAAGGGTGGCAAGCCGCTCGTCATCATCGCCGAAGACATCGAGGGCGAAGCTCTCGCCACTCTCGTGGTCAACAAGATCCGCGGTACGTTCAATTCGGTTGCCGTGAAAGCCCCCGGTTTCGGCGATCGCCGTAAGGCGATGCTCCAGGACATGGCGGTGCTCACTGGTGGTCAGGTCATCAGCGAAGAAGTGGGTCTGAAGCTCGAGAACGTGACCCTCGATCTGCTCGGTCGGGCCAAGCGCGTGATCGTCACCAAGGACGAGACCACGATCGTGGAAGGCGCCGGCGAACGAGCCGATGTCGACGGCCGCATCAATCAGATCAAGGCCGAGATCGAGAACACCGACTCCGACTGGGATCGCGAGAAGCTCCAGGAGCGTCTGGCGAAGCTGGCCGGTGGTGTGGCAGTCATCAAGGTCGGCGCAGCCACCGAGGTCGAGTTGAAAGAGAAGAAGCACCGTATCGAAGACGCCGTCTCGGCGACCCGTGCGGCCATCGAAGAGGGTGTCGTGCCCGGCGGTGGAACGGCTCTTCTCCGCTCACGTGACGCGGTGAAGGCAGTCGTCGACTCGCTCACCGGCGACGAGGCGACCGGTGCTCGCACCGTGTGGGAAGCCCTCGAGGCTCCCGCTCGTAACATCGCCGACAATGCGGGTATGGAAGGCGCTCTCGTCGTCCAGCGTGTGTCGAGCGAAAAGGGTGCGGTCGGACTCAACGCCGCCACCGGCGAGTACATCGATTTGGTCAAGGCCGGCATCATCGACCCGGCCAAGGTCACTCGAGCAGCGCTGCAGAACGCGGCGTCGATCGCTGCTCTCGTGCTCACCACCGAATGTCTCGTGGCCGACAAGCCCGAGCCGGCCTCGGCCATGCCCCCCGGCGGCGGCATGGGCGGCATGGGTGGAATGCCCGGAATGATGTGACCGACAGGGTGACCACGTGTCACCTCGTCGAATGCGACAGGGGCGAGGCTTCGGCCTCGCCCCTGTCGCATTCACGGACTGGCGTTCACTCGTAGTCGATCGTCGAGATCTCTCGCAGTTTGTCGAGACGGTGACGAGCTTCGATGAGTCGTACCGTTCCCGACAGCGACCGCATGACGAGACTCTGAGTGGTGGCACCACCGGCGTGGAAGCGCACGCCGTTCAGCAATTCACCGTCGGTCACGCCGGTGGCGGCGAAGAAGCAGTTGTCTCCGCGAACCAGATCGTCGGTGGTGAGCACGCGATCGAGGTCGTAGCCCTCGGCGACCGCGGCATTTCGCTCGGTCTCGTTTCGAGTCCACAACTTGCCCTGGATCTCGCCCCCCATGCATTTGAGGGCAGCGGCGGCTGTGACCCCCTCGGGCGTGCCGCCGATACCGAAGAGAACGTCGACGCCGGCGTCGGGCCAGGCGGTGGCGATGGCTCCGAAGATGTCGCCGTCGCTGATGAGCTTGATACGAGCTCCTGATTCGCGGACCTCTTCGATGAGATCCTTGTGGCGATCACGGTCGAGGATGACGACCGTCAGGTCGCGCACACTTTCGCCTTTGGCCTTGGCGATCCACTTCAGGTTCTGCGTGGGAGACGCGTTGATGTCGATGTGACCGGCGGCGGCCGGACCGACCGCGATTTTCTCCATGTAGACGCACGGGCCGGGATTGAACATGGTGCCGCGCTCGGACACTGCGATCACAGCGAGTGCATTTCCCCGACCGAGGGCCGTGAGAGTCGTGCCGTCGATCGGGTCGACGGCGACGTCGGTCCTGGTGTTGGAACCGTCGCCCACGACCTCTCCGTTGAAGAGCATGGGTGCTTCGTCTTTTTCGCCCTCTCCGATGACGACGACACCGTCCATCGGAACGGTGGTCAACACGGTGCGCATGGCTTCGACGGCGGCTCCGTCGGCACCGTTCTTGTCGCCACGACCGACCCATCGCGAGGCAGCGAGGGCGGCCGATTCGGTGACCCGGACGAGCTCCATGGCCAGGTTTCGGGAAGGCTTCTCGGGCATGGACACACCGTAGTCGTGACTCGGGTGACCGCTGTGGCGGTCGCTCGACCCTCGAGACGGCGTCGACGACTTCTCTACGATGGCTCGGTGGCCGACCTGTTGACGCTCGAGAACTGTCTGGCCGGCCGCGAACTCGTAGAACCGAGGCTCGACCCGACCGGACGACGTCTCGCCATCGTGACGACCGCGCCGTTCGATCTGAGGTCCGATGAACGGCCGCTATGGCACATCGAAGTGATCGACCTCGACGACCCGGCGGGCGACTGGAACAAGATGTCGACGACTCCGGTTCGCGGTGTGCGGGGTCTGGGTGGAGGCACATTCGACTGGAGCCCTGACGGGCACTCCGTCGTCGCCGTGGCGGCTGGAGGCGACGTGGTCGAGATCGGCATCGATGGTTCGACGAGGATGCTCGTGCCGGCGGGAGATCGCACGCTGTCGTCGCCGGTGGTCGATCCGTCCAGCGGCAAGGTGATCGTGGTCGTCGACCAGTCCGAGATCTGGGAAATCGAACGTCGATCGGGAGAGATTCGTCGCGTTGACGACGGTCGGCACGACTTCGTGATCGATCCGATCGTGTGGAATGGACGCGTCGTATGGCACGGATGGAACCCGCCGAACATGCCGTGGGACGAGAGTGAACTCGTCACCGAACATGGCGTCGTGTCCGCAGTGGCCGGTCGACGTGTACAGCAACCCGACACCACTCCCGATGGCAATCGAATCGCGTGGCTCGACGACGCGAGTGGCTGGCTCAACGTGACGACGGGCGACGGGCGACGGGTGAGTGAAGCATTCGAGCACGGTGGCCCGCCGTGGGGCGAGCGCATGCGTTCGTGGTGTTGGAGTCCCGACGGGTCGCGTCTCGCGTTCGTACGCAACGAAGGCGGTTTCGGACGGCTCTGCACCGTCGACCCGTCGACCGGTCGAGTCGACGAGCGGGCCAAGGCGATTCACGGTCAGTTGTCGTGGCGGGGTTCTCGACTGGCGGCCATTCGCACCGGAGGAAGAACGCCGACGCAGATCGTGGTGTACGACACCGACGATTGGACGCGTCGAACGGTCGCTGTCGGTCCTTCTTACGATTGGAAGGATCACTCGGCGTTGGTCGAACCACACCTGCTCGCCGTCGACGATGGTGCCGGCTCCCTCCTCCACGCCCGCCTGTATCGCGCGACCCGTCCGAACGGCGCGTTGCTGTGCTGGATCCACGGAGGGCCGACTGATCAGTGGACGGTGTCGTTCAACGTGCGATTCGCCTACTGGATCGACCGTGGATATTCGATTCTCGTTCCCGATCATCGAGGTAGTACCGGACACGGTCGCTCGTATACCGATGCGCTTCGCGGCGAGTGGGGTCGTCTCGACGCGCACGACACCGCCGTGCTCGTGAACTTCGTCCAGAGGAGTGAGGAATTCTCCCCCGAACGCACGGCTGTCCTCGGATCGTCGGCTGGCGGTCTCACGGCACTCGTGGTCGCTCTCGAACATCCCGAACTTCTCGGCGCGGTGGTGGCGGCTTATCCGGTGTCCGACATCGCCGCTCTCGATACGACGACACATCGCTTCGAAGCCCACTACAACCGAACCCTCGTCGGCGATCCGTCGACCACGGTCCAAAAGTCTGAGGAGCGCTCACCGGTGCACCGTGTCGACGAGCTCTCGGTTCCGGTACTTCTCCTGCACGGCGACTCCGATCCCGTGGTATCGGTCGATCAAAGTCGACGACTCGCCGACATCGCGTCTCGTCATGTCCAATACGTGGAGTACCCAGGGGAAGGACACGGATTCCGCTCGTGGTCGACGCGACTCGACGAGCACCGTCGAACCGAAGAATTCCTGATTCGTCACCTGTCGTAGGCGGGGGTAGCGTTCCCGCCGTGACCGACTGGAACCCGCTCGATCCGGACGCCGCGAACGTCTTCTACGACTTGTCGTCGTGGACGTCCGATCAGCAGGCCGAACTCACCGCGTTGCTCGCCAATGCTGATATCTCACACGCCTGGGTGGAGTCCGAACTCGTCGTACCCGAAGAACACGAGAGAATCGTCGATCGACTTTTCGATCGACTCGAGAAAGAACTGGGCATCGGTTCGACGGCAGTTCAAGGTGGAGTCGGTGAAGGAGACGAAGTCACCGAATACGACCTCGACGAGTATTCGATGGAGGAGCGGCGCGAGATCACCGAGCGGCTGGTCGCGACTCGCATCACACACCGTTGGACCGAGGAGATCCTCGTGGTACCGACCGCCGCCGAACAACTGGTCGAGTCCATTCTCGACGAGTACGACAACGTCGCCTTCGACGACGACTGACGTCATGAGCGTCCTGCTCGCCGAACTCGAGATCTGGCACACACGTCCTCTCACGCCGACAAGACGTCTGTCGCTCGGTCACATGGTCTTGCCGTGCGATCCGGCCCCAGGATTCGGTGGCCTCCTACTCGGCGCGATCATCGCGCGCCATGCCGCCGACGTCGACGACGATCTGCTTCCCGACACTCACCGACTACTCGCGCAGATCCAGCGAGGTGAGCGAGTGGTGCAGCCACGTCTTCGACACCGATTCCAAGTCGACCGACAGGGATTGGCCGTGAGTCGGCATCGCGTGTTCGGCGTGGGAGACGACATCGAGTTCGATCTCGATGCACAAGGAAGTCCGATGCAACAGGTGTTGGGTGCGATCTACGCGCTCGAGCGCCTCGATCTCACTACACGCCGAGAACTCGAACCCGTTATCTCCAAGTCGTTGAGATGGCGTGGCCCGCTTGGAGCGGCGTTCGTCGCTCATCTCGCCGGATCGAAGACGTCGTCGCTACGTTCACTGGCCGATCCGCGTGCATGGGCACTCGACGTCCTGGGCTTCCCGGAAGGAACGACGAAACCGTCGAAGCGTGCCGTGTCCGAGAGGTTCCGTCGTCGCCTTCGTGAAGTACATCCCGATCACGGCGGCGATCACTCGACGGCCAGCGCGTCGATCGGCGACCTCAGTGAGGCCCGTCGAATCCTGGGTGGCTGATCGAATCACGATCGTCGGGGTTGATGTCTTCGAGCTCACGATGTGCGGTCTCGGGATACGTGCGCCACACGATCAAGGTGACCACCAGGGTTCCGATGAGCAGAACGCTCATGATGGGTCCGTGCGCAACTCCACGGTCGAGTAACGCTCCGGTTGCGAGCAAGGAGATGCTTCCTCCAACCAGCGCGCTCGCCAGAATCAGGAAGGCCGCTCGTCCCCGTCGGCCGGTGGGGAAGAGTTCAGTGCGATAGACGGCAAGGGGCGGATAGGCGGTGGCGGCCACGATGGCGCCGACGATGGCAGTCGTCCACATCAGCGGACCGGACAACCAGAACGTGGTGGCGAGCAGGGTGCCGCCGATGGGAACGCAGACGGTGGCGAGACGTCGACGTCCTTGGCGATCGGCAATTCGTCCCCCGACGACGAGACCGATCACGGCCGGAGTTGCCGAGGCGAAGGCGAACACCGTGACCATTCCAGCTGAGAAGCCGCGTTCGTCTTTCAGGAAAGCGTTCTGGAAGAAGGAGGCCGGCGCGATGAGGAGGTTGCCGAAGAAGGCCACAGCCATCTGGATCGCCAATCGATTGCCTTGCATCGGTGTGTCCGGCTCGGATCGGGTGTCGACGCGATTTTCGATGCGCCGTTCGGCATACGTCTCGAATCGGCGTGTCTCAGGAAGTCGGCGAGTGAGATCGACAGCGACGAGCAACCAGATGAGCGAGAGCGCGTAGATGAATCGCCAGCCATCGGGTCCGATATCGGCGAGAGGCAGCGCGATCACTGCGACACCGGCACCGATTCCACTCGCCATGGCGAGGATGCTCACGGCATAGGCACGGGTATTGCGCGGCATCTCTTCGGCGGCGATGACGGCGACCAGTAGATCGAGAGCCAGTCCGAGCGGCCGACTCAGAGTTTGTGTGGCGACGAGGACTGGGAAATTGGGAGCGAGTGCACCGAATGCAGCGAGGAGTGGGGCAACCCATGCCAGAACGATCACGACGCGTCGTCGCCCCACTCGATCGGCAGCGAGAGCAGCTGGAAGTCCGATGAGGATTCCGAGTCGGACCACCGTTCCACCGACGCCACGCCCCCAGTCGCCGACACCGAGATCGTCTCCGGCGAAAGCAACCGTCTGAGTGAAGAGCGTGTTCACGAACGCCGAGAGAAGACTGGCCGCCGCGAGAAGTCCGAGAATGAGAACCTGTCGTTCGTCGAGTCGGTCGGGAGGTGCCCACCACGGGTTGGTGTCACTACCCGGTCGACGCCGTCGGATCGTGCGATTCACGAGCGGCCGGAAGATCCAGCCGAACCAGGGGACCACGAGCGAGTATTCGGTTTCCTCGACGAGTGAAGCCTGACCTGTGGTCACGTCGGAACGCACGGTGCGTCGATACGAACGGAACGGGCCGACGGCCTGTGTGAACTCGGTGACGTCGTCGCGACGGCTCGAGATCTGCTCGGTGACGAGATCGTCGCGCGCGTTCGTGAGCCACTGCTCGTCCTCGATCGACCAGCTGCGAACGACATGCCTGGTCGCAAGACCCACGGGGCGAGCATACTGGTGACCGTATGAGTCGGATCCTGGCGCATCGAAGTGGTCCGCTCGTCGGAGTGGTCGACGTTCCGGGAGCCAAGAATTCGGTTCTCAAGTTGATGGTGGCATCTCTGTACGCGTCGGGCGAACATCGGCTGACGAACGTCCCCGAGATCTCCGATGTCGATGCCATGGCCGTGCTACTCGGTTCGCTCGGAGTCGATGTCAGATTCGCGGCACCGGGCTCTCACGAACTCGTGTTGTCCAACTCTGGTCAGGTGGCCTCGGTGGCTCCTCCCGACGAGGTGGGGAGCATCCGCGCGTCGATCAATCTGCTCGGACCACTGCTTGCGTGTCGTGGTCACGTGCGACTCGACATGCCCGGAGGTGACGACTTCGGATCTCGCCCGATCGACATGCACGTGGCTGGCCTGTCGGCGATGGGAGTTTCGTTCGAGGCCGACGCGACTCATCTCGAGGCGCGAGTCGACCGTTTGCGAGGCGCCGACGTGGTACTCGATTATCCGTCGGTCGGCGCCACCGAAAACGTGATGTGTGCGGCTGTACACGCCGAAGGCACGACGACGATCCGTCACGCCGCACGTGAACCGGAGGTGGCCGATCTCGCATGCCTACTCGTGGAGATGGGAGCGCGCATCGACGGCATCGGAACCGATGTGCTGCGCATCGAGGGTGTTCCCCGCGGTGCTCTCATTCCGACGACGCACGCCGTCGTGAACGACCGCATTCAAGCAGCCACGTACATGGCGGCAACGGCGGTCCTGGGTGGTGATGTGGTGGTGCGCGGAGCCGACCCCGACCACATGAGGATGTTCCTCCGCAAACTGGTCGAGATGGGCGTGGACGTCGAGGCGACAGTCGACGGTGTTCGAGTGTCGATCGATCGCCGTCTCAGCACGGTCGACGTCCAGACGCTTCCGTATCCAGGAGTGGCCACCGATTACAAGCCGCTGATGGTCACGATGATGGCCGTGGCCGATGGTGTGGGAGTCATGACCGAGAATCTGTATCCCGGTCGTTTCCGTTACGTCGAGGAGTTGTCGAAGTTGGGCGCCGATATCAGAACCGACGGTCACCATGCCGTCGTCCACGGTGTCGAGCGTCTACGTGGAGCTGCGGTAGCTGCCCCCGACATCCGGGCTGGAGCGGCGTTGGTGGTGGCCGGTCTGGCCGCTGAGGGACGCACCACGATTTCCGGTTTCGAACACGTCGAGCGGGGTTACGACGACTTGATCGGGCGACTTTCAGCGATCGGTGCTCGACTCGAGAGAGTCTGAGCCGTCCACTCGCTCGACGTAGCGAGTGTTCACCCGACGGCGGACCACGGCCAGCAGCCCGACCACCACGACGATCGGTCCGGCCACGAGCAGGATTTCGTCCCATCCGCCCTGGTGGGCGACCAGCGATACACGTCCGATGAGCGGTGTCATGACATCTGACCCCGGGCCGTGTTTCTCATCGCCCGTCACTCTACGATCAATGGCTGGTTCTCCGTTCGGCGCCTCGTCGTCGTGTCCGAAGGTCATCATGAGTTCGTTGCGCACACAGGTCGAAGAAACCATCGAGGCGATCCGCCCGGCCCTGCAAGCCGACGGTGGTGACATCGAGTTGAAGAGTGTCGACGAGTCGACCGGAATCGTCTCGGTGACCCTCCTCGGAGCGTGTGGCACGTGCCCGGCATCCACACAGACCTTGAAGGACGGGATCGAGAGGATCATGCGAGATCGCGTCGACGGGGTCACCGAAGTGGTGAACGTGTGACTGACACGAGCGCGCTCTTCGAGGCCGCGCGTGCCGGAGATCGAGCGTCGTTGGCCCGTCTGATGTCGCTCGTCGAGCGCGGTGGAGACGATGCCCGAGAGATCGGCCGGCTGGCCTATCCGTTCGGTGGTTCGGCTTACACGGTCGGAATCACAGGTGCACCAGGGGCCGGTAAGAGCACCCTCACGTCGGCCACCATCGCTCACATGCGATCGATCGAACTCGAGGTGGCCGTTTTGGCGATCGATCCGACGTCACCCTTCACGGGCGGTGCCATCCTCGGTGACCGCGTGCGCATGCAGGACCACGCAACCGATCCGGGTGTGTTCATTCGGTCCATGGCCACTCGTGGCCACTTGGGTGGTCTCTCACTCGCCGCACCGGAGGCCGTTCGACTTCTCGATGCCCTGGGTCGACGGTGGATTCTCGTCGAGACGGTCGGAGTGGGGCAGGTCGAAGTCGAAATTGCCGGGAAGGCCGACACCACCGTGGTGGTCGTGAACCCGGGATGGGGAGATTCGGTCCAGGCCAACAAAGCGGGCTTGATGGAGATCGCCGACGTGTTCGTCATCAACAAGGCCGATCGCAAGGGAGTCGACGACACGCGCCGTGATCTCGAGCAAATGCTCGATCTGTCCGAGATCCCGTCCGGGGCCTGGCGACCACCGATCGTCACCACGGTGGCCACCGACGGCCGCGGTGTCGCCGAACTGTGGAATCGCATCAACGAGCATCGTGAGGTGATCTCGACGTCGGGCGAACTCGAGCGCCGCCGCCGCCATCGGCTGCGTGAGGAGCTTCGTGAGATCGTCGCCCGTCGCCTCGAGCAGAAAGCGCGTGAGATCTGCACGGGTGAACGATGGGACGGTCTGACCGACGACGTGATCGAGCGAGTGATTGATCCGTGGTCGGCGGCCGACGACATGCTGCGCGGTGTGGACGCCTGATACTCCATTGCCCGACACGGAAGGAAGAGCTACGTGAGCATCGACGATCTGGTACGCCTCGAGCGTCGTGACGACGGAGTTGCCGTCGTCACCTTGAACAATCCGAAAGTGAACGCTTTGAGTCAGGCGGTTCTCGCGCGTCTTGCCGACGTAGCAGCCGAGTTGACGGCCGATCCTCCCGGAGCAGTCGTGATTACCGGTGGAGATCGACTCTTCGCAGCTGGGGCCGACATCTCCGAATTCGGGGGACCCGATGAAGCCGACACGATCGGTGCCGGATTCCACCGTGCGCTCGATGCGGTCGCGGCCATTCCTCGATTCGTGATCGCCGCCGTGAGCGGATTCGCACTCGGCGGTGGTTGTGAACTTGCTCTCGCGTGTGACTACCGCATTGCCGGAGAACGTGCGGTGTTCGGTCAGCCCGAAATCCTGCTCGGCATCATCCCCGGTGGGGGAGGAACGCAGAGGCTTTCGCGGCTCGTGGGTCCGAGCCGGGCCAAGGAACTCATGATCACCGGACGTCAGGTGAAGTCAGCCGAAGCCCTCGCCATCGGACTCGCCGACGAAGTCGTGACCGACGACGCCTTGATGGAACGCGCATTGTCGCTGGCCGCCGACGTGGCGCGTGGTGCTCTGGTGGCTCAAGCGCTCGTGAAGCGAGCCGTCGACGACGGGCTTTCGTCGACACTCGCCGACGGACTGCTTCTCGAGCGACGTCTCTTCGTCGAGTCGTTCCGCTCCGATGACAGCCGGATCGGTGTGCAGAGCTTTCTGGCCAATGGGCCGGGGCGGGCCGAGTTCACCGGTCGGTGAGTACCTGCCGGTAGACGTCGACTGTTCGATGAGCGACGGCCGACCACGAGTAGGTCTCGCTCACGAGGACTCTCGCCTTCTCGGTGAGTTCCTCGGCCACCGACGGTTGGGTGAGCACCTTTTCGATCGCCGCGGCCAATTGGGCGTCGTTGCCCGGTTCGAAGAGGAGCGCGGCACCGGTCCCGGCGAGGATCTCGCGCAGTCCACCCGTGTCGGCGGCGACGACCGGAGTACCGGCTGCGAGCGCTTCGAGCGCCACGATTCCGAATGGTTCGTACAGCGACGGGATCACCACACAACTCGCTCGGTGGAGAAGATCACGCAATTCGGCATCGGGGGCGAATCCGGCCAGGTGAACCAAATCGTTCACGCCCTCGAGGTCGATGCGGGTCTGTAGTTCGGCCAAATAGGGTCCGCGTCCGGCAATCACCGCCGTGATGTCGGGCACCACGCCGCGCAGTCGGGCGATGGCCTGTGCAACGACTTGAAAGCCTTTCTCGTACAGAACTCGTCCCCACGACATCACCATCGGAGACGAATCGGTCGAGTCGCGAGCAGTGGTCGATTCCCACTCAGTTGCGTCGATACCACTCGGAACGAGTCGAATTCGCGTCGGGTCGATCTCGAAGCCTTCGAGGACACCGTTCGTCATGAATTGTGAATTGCACACCACGAGATCGGCCGTCCAGGCCATCCAGTTCTCGACGGCGTGAACGTTCGAAGGTCGACCGGGTGGGACGTGACCTCCGTGTCGGCTGTATTCGGTTCCGTGCACCGTCATGACGAGTGGACACTCGAAGATGCGCGACGCGGTGTAGGAAGCCCAACTCGTTCGCCAGTCGTGGCCGTGGACGACTTCGGGCCACCAGTCGATGAGTTGGGCGACGAGAGTGACCAGGTGATGATTCGCCGATGCCGTGTTGGCCACCACGTCTTCGTCCGCGACCCACGGAAGATCGACCGGTGTTCGGAACACGCGAACTCCGTCGTCGATCGACTCGTCGGGCGCGCCGACGACCGATGGGGTCACGACGACGACGTCGTGGCCGGCCGCGACGAGGGCTCGTGACAGACCGCGCACATGGGTCGAGACCCCAGTGACCACGTACGGGGGGTACTCCCACGAGATCATGAGGACTCGCACGGGAGGCACGGTAGCAAGGGGCCGACCGTAACCTGGCGGGATGTCGCCGACAGGTCGAGTCGACCGCCCATCCGGAGCCGACTCGCGCTGGTGGAACGATCAGAGTCTGCGACCGATGGTCGTGGCGTGCACGACACTCAGTATGGCGGTCGGAGTCTTCGGTGTGTCGTTCGGTGTGGGCTCGGTCGCAGCCGGCGCATCGATCGCTCAGACGTGTGCACTCTCACTTCTCGTGTTCACCGGCGCATCGCAGTTCTCGGCGGTGAGTGTGATCGGTGCTGGGGGATCGTTCGGCTCGGCACTCGGCGGAGCTCTTCTACTCGCGGCCCGCAATGGGGTGTATGGGCTGGCGATGTCTCGACGCATCGAGGGACGTCTCGCCACGCGCCTCCTCGCCGCCCAACTGACGATCGACGAGACGACGGCGATGTCAGCCGGTCAGAGCGACCCGCGGGCGCAGCGGATCGCGTTTTGGTTCACCGGTGTCACGCTCTATGTGTTCTGGAACCTCGGGACACTCCTCGGTGCGGTGGCGGGCAGTGCGATCGATCCGACCACCTACGGTTTGGACGCCGCCTTCCCGGCCGGATTCGTGGCCATGGTGTGGCCCCTCCTGTCGGATCGTCGGGCACGCCGGGCGGCGTTCCTCGGGGGGCTCATCTGCCTCATCGCCATTCCCCTCACTGCAGTCGGAGTCCCGATCTTGTTGTCGGCGCTCGCGGTCCTGGTGGGTCTGCAGAAGCCGGTTTCGCCACCCTCGGAGCGCACGACATGACGTGGACTCTCGTACTCGTGTTGTTCGCAGGGGCCTACGCGTTCAAGGTCACGGGGCTCGTGCTACTCGGTGGCCGTTCGCTACCACCGGTCGTCGACCAGTGTCTCGTTTTGATCCCGGCCGCCGTGGTGACTGCACTCGTCGTGAAGGACACGTTCAGCCAGGGCCAGGATTTGGTACTCGACGCGCGCGCGGCGGGAATTGCCGTTGCCACCTTGGCCGCGTGGCGTCGTGCCCCACTCATCGTCGTGATCGTGCTGGGAGCTGCGGTCACGGCGCTCGTGCGCCAGATCGGCTGACTCAGCCTTCGACGAGTTTCTGCAGACTCGTCAGGTTTCTTCGCCAGATCGCTTTCATGACGAGGTTGCCGCCGATCAACTCACCGAGCCGGCCGCCGAGCCACCAGGGGAACTTCAGGTCTTCGCTCCAGGTGAAGCGGGTTCGACGTCCTTCGTCGAGAGGAGCGAGCGTGAAGATGCCGGTTCCGGTGACGAGACCAGTGTGTTCGACACCCATGGCTTCGCCGGGCACCCATTCGGTGATGCGCATGCGGTCGGTCAACTTGATCGGACCCACTTTGGTGTCGCACAGAAACCGGGTACCGACACCTCGCGTCTGCTCGGTCTCGAATCGAATGGCCACCGCGTCGGCCATCCAGTCGACATGACGTTCGATCGGTTCGACGATCGACCACAGACGATCGGGAGAAGCGTTCAAATCGATGGAGACCGTGATTCTGCCCATGCGGACAGTGTGGCCCGAAGTCGGTCGGAACGTGCGACTCAGCGGCTGGAAACGCCGACAGATCGCAATTCGGCTGCCGCCTGTTCGGGCGGAACGATGTTGATCATGACACCCGTCCCACGTTCGAAGCCGGCCACTGTGGTGAGCTTCGGCCACAGGTGTGCGTGCCAGTGGAACGGGCCGTCGTGCTGATGAGGTGCGGTGTGCAGAACGAGATTGAACGCCACGTCGGGGAAGACTCGATTGAGATGAGCCAGCGCGTCTCGCAGGGCTCGACCAAAACCGGCCAAGGAGTCGTCGGAAGCCGAGGGCATGTGCTGATCGTGACGACGGGGGATCACGAGCATCTCGTACGGCTGTCCACTCCAGAACGGGCAGATGACCACCGCGTCGTCGGTCGCCACCACGACACGTTCGTTGTTGACTGCTTCGGCCTCGACGGTCGCGCACAGGATGCAGGCGCCCTCGAAGCGTACGAACGCCTTCTCCTCGTCGAGTAGCTCACCAGGCACGAAGGGAAGGCCGAGTAGCTGGCCATGAGGGTGGGAGAGGGATGCGCCGGCTTCACGGCCGTGATTGACGATGGCCTGGGTGTAGCGAATGTTCGGGCGCGCCGCGTGATCGAGGAATCGCTGCTTCAGGACTCCCATCATCTCGGCGCACGCTTGATCGTCGAGGTTTTCGATGCCGCCCCGATGATGGGGAGTGAAGACGAAGACTTCATGGGTGCCGCTCGCCTCGGCCATGGTGTGAACCGGTCCGAGGTTGCGCACGGCGAGAGAATCATCGCCGGCAAAAGCCGGATAGAGATTGGGAAGGACTCGCATCCGCCACTCGTCCGCAGTACCCACGGTGTGGAGCGCTGGGACGTTCGGGTCTTCGTGACCGGGGCAGAACGGACAGGGTCGAGACGGATCGGCTTCCACGCTCTGCGTGCGTGACGCGAAATCTGTGGGGCGCATGGCCCGTTCGGCGACGACAGTGACCCACCGACCGGTAAGGGGGTTCAAGCGCAACTGACTCACTGATGAACAGGATACGAGATCATGCGTGCCGATACACAGAGACATGGGTGGGTGATTCGGTGTCGAATGGATGCTGGAGTGTGTTCTCCCATCGTTCGGCGAGCACGAGGCCGGCTTGTCGGGCCATATCGTCCAGTTGATCGGGGGTCGCATAGCGGATGCGGTACGGCCGGAGGCGAACGCCGCCCGCTTCGGTGATCTCGACGAGTTGCCCATCGATGGTCTGTGCGTCCCGGTCGTGTCGGTCGGCGCGTAGGACCACCGAGTCGGCGGTCATGCTCCGGATGCCGACCGTGTCGCCTCCGGGACGATCCGATTCGGGAACGAACGCTTCGACGACGAAGACTCCGTTCGGTGCGAGTCGATCGGCCACGCGTCGAACGAGGAGTTGCTGTCGGTCGACGTCGCGAACGTTGAAAAACGTGTTGTAGGCGACGAACACCAGGTCGAACGGACCGTCGGGTAGATCGTCGACCATGTCACCGAGGATCGAATGGATCCGGCCGTCGGGATCCTTCGCTCGAAGTCGGTCGAGCATTGCGCCACTGACATCGATTCCTACGATCGATGCACCGGTCGCTGCGAGAGGCACGGCCAGACGACCGGTGCCGATACCGAGTTCGAGCACCCGTCCCTCTCCGGTGAACCGTGCGAGGAAGTCGACCGATGCGTCGAGGTCGGTGATGTCGCCGTACCAGGCGTCGTAGACATCGGCGATGGCGTCGCCGTAGTCGCGATCCTGATAGTCGTGCATGCGGTCAGTCCACCATGTGCCGACGCGACCTGTCGATTCGGTTCCCGTGGAGCCGTAGCCTGGACCTGTGAACGGTACGGCGTCGGAGAACCTGGTCTATCTCGACCACGCCGCCACCACGCCCATGCGTGAGTCGGCGATCGCGGCGATGATGCCGTTCCTGGCCGGCGAGTACGCCAACCCGTCGGGATCTCATCGCTTCGCCCGTCGGGCTCGTCAGGCCGTCGACGAAGCACGCGACATGGTGGCCGATGTCGTCGGGTGTTCTCCGGGTGAAATCGTCTTCACGGGGAGTGGCACCGAGGGTGACAACACGGCGATTCGCGGAGTTGTCGAACGAACGGGTGGCCGCGCCGTCTGTTCGGCGGCTGAGCACCATGCAGTCCTGCACTGCGTCGAACACGTCGGGGGTCATGTTCTCGGAACCGACGCCTGGGGGTCGATCGACCTCGACCGCCTGGCCGCTTGTCTCGAGGATGCGCCCGATTCGGGTCCCGATTCGATAGGTGTCGTCTCGGTGATGGCAGTCAACAACGAGACCGGGTCGGTGACCGATCTCGATGCGGTTTCGCGAGTGGTGCGTCGTCGAGCTCCGCGCGCCGTCCTTCATACCGATGCCGTTCAGGCCGCCTGTTGGCTCGATCTCCGCGACCAGTGGCCGCACGTCGATGCACTCGCCCTCAGCGCTCACAAGTTCGGTGGACCGAAAGGTGTCGGGATCTTGGCCATCCGGGCCGGTTCCCCGATCGCACCGTTCGTCCTCGGTGGAGGACAGGAACGAGATCGTCGAAGCGGAACGCACAATGTGGCCGGCATCGTTGCCACCGCCGTCGCGCTCCACGACACCGATCGTGAGCGAGCGCACGAGGCGATTCGAGTGGCCGAACTGCGGGAGACGTTGATCGCCGGCTTGTCGCAGGTCGGTGATGTCCACCGCACGATTCCGGCTGATCGCTCGGTACCCGGGGTGGCGCACGTCTGTTTCGCCGGGATCGAAAACGAAGCCCTTCTGTATCTGCTCGACGAACAAGGCGTGTGCGCTTCGGCCGCCTCGGCCTGTGCAAGCGGAGCCATGGAGCCGTCACACGTCTTGGCTGCCATGGGAGTCGAACGGTCCCTCGCCCATGGTGCATTGCGACTGTCGCTCGGCCACACCACGACCGAGGCCGATGTGGATTCGGCGATCACGGCTGTCGTCTCGGCCGTGAGCCACCTCCGACAGGCGGCAGGGCGATGAAAATTCTCGTGGCCATGTCGGGCGGCGTCGATTCCTCGGTCGCTGCCGCTTTGTTGAAAGAGGACGGACACGACGTCGTCGGAGTCACCCTTCGTCTCTGGGGTGGCGAGAGCGACTCGGGATGTTGCAGCGTGAGCGATGTCGACGACGCGCGTCGCGTCGCTCAACAACTCGGAATCGATCATTTGGTCTTCAATTTCTCCGACGACTTCCAGCGGTCCGTCGTCGATCCGTACGTGCACGATCATGCACGCGGCGTGACGCCGAATCCGTGTATCGAGTGCAATCGACATCTGAAGTTCGATCGACTTTTCGAACGAGCCGACGTACTCGGATTCGACGCCGTGGCAACCGGGCACCATGCACGGGTCGAATTCATCGAGGGTGTCTGGCGCCTGTTACGAGGGCACGACGGGGCCAAGGACCAAAGTTACGTGGTACACGTTCTCGACCAGCGACGTCTTGCTCGTTGCCTGTTCCCGGTCGGCACGATGACCAAGGCCGAGGTGCGCCGTCATGCCGAACGCCTCGGGCTTCGCACTGCGCACAAGCCCGACAGTCAGGACGTCTGTTTCATCACCTCGAGCGGCGGTCGGGCCGACTTCCTTCGGCGTCGGATCGAACTTCATCCAGCCGAGGTGGTCGACCAGAACGGACAGGCCCTCGGAGAGGTCGACTCGGTCGAACTCGTCACTCTCGGCCAACGTCGCGGGGTGGCCGGTGGCGGCGGCACGAAACGATTCGTCGTCGACGTCGACGTGGCATCACGCCGGGTGGTCGTGGGAGATGAGTCGGAACTTCTCGTCGATCACGAAATCGGCGCCGATCCCGTCTGGACCGACGGCGAGTTCGAAGGTGACGTGCTCGTCCAGTGCAGTGCACACGGGGAACCTCGTCGGGGTCGCGTGAGTCGTTCGTCGCACGCCGGAACGGATCGCGTGGTCGTCGCATGGGATCGACCTCAACGTCGGGTGTCGCCGGGACAGAGTCTGGTGTTCTACGACCCGATCGGCGATTGGGTCATCGGTGGGGCGACGGTCACGTCGAGCGACCGTCGTTCCACGAGCTGATTGCCCGCCCGGGTCGACTGGGTCGGACCCAGAACGACTTCACGTGGAGGGCTGACCCTCCGGGTGTTTTCGGTGTGGCGGCCAATACCACTGTGTCGAAGTCATGGAGTTCGACGGCGACACCCGTCCCTTTGGACCGACCGCTCAGATCGGCGAGGTTCGCCGTGCGAGGAGCCACCGAGAACGAGGCAACCGCTGTGCGACCGAACATGGCGGTTTCGGCCAGTGCCACGTGGTCGTGAAGAACCACACCGGCTGGTACGAACACGAGCCATCGGCGCGAGAGTCGATGGAAGCGGGTTGGCAAGACGATCGTGAAGGCCACGCCGATGGCCACGAGGATTCCGCCGGCCAACCAGGTCTCGCGCACGAGCGCCGACGTGCCAACGATCAGCGACGACACCCACATCGCCCAAGCCGACACCTGCACGACGACGAATCCGAGGGGAGGCCGAAGCGGAACACGTCGTTCGTCGCCGTAGGCCGAGGCCTGCACGAACCACGCACCGGTTTCAGCGGCGAAGCCGAAGACAGTGACCACGAGAGTCGGCACGATGGCCAGCACGACGGCGGTCGAAGGATCGTCGATCAGATTTCCGACGACGAGAAGACTGGTGACGACGAGGTGCGCCGGTGCCACGAGTCGAAGAGCGGTGAGAGAAACCGTCGAGGGAACGAGGACACAAAAAAGGACGATGGCCCACATGACCCAGAGCGACACGGCCGAGGTGAGCGCCGACGCATCGGAGACGGCGTCGAGGCGTTCCGAGAGAAGGGGAACCGTGGCCCCCATCACGGCCGTGGCGACCCGAAGGATCGTTCGGGACAGACGGCTCCAGAGGTCGGCCGAATCGAGAGTCGACGAGCCCGGCCTCGTCGATCCGGTGACAGGTGTACGCGCCATTGATCTCCAATTGTGTCAGGAAGCGGGCCTCCTGCTACGAAGAGTGCGAGGGGACGACGACATGGTTTCAACGCGAGCGGCTTCGGTATTGGTGGGGGGTTCGTCGACGATGGTCGGCAGCCTTCCGCATCGCGATGCCCGCCGGGCTGCCGAATTCGCATGGGAAGCACGAGGTATTCCCTGTGCACCGACTCTCCCGCGTCGTTCGCCAGCCGAAGGAATGGTGGCCCAGGCGATCGTCGGTATCCGCGGAATCAGTCTCGGGCAGTACGGATCGTTGTCGATCGACGTGTCGAGTGTCGACCCGTTGGCACCAGTGCTCACCGATCTCGAACATGATGCCTTCGGCGGCTTTCGCGCCTGGCTCGCCCATGGCCAGGAACACGTGCGTCGAACGGGATATTCAGGTGCCGTGAAGTGGCAGTTCATCGGTCCCGTGAGCTTCGGTCGAGCCCTCATACGAGCCGGAGTCCCGGTCCACCTTGCCTTCTCGGTGGCGGTTCGTGTCGTGCGCGACTACCTCGTCGTCATGTCGAGTGCAGTGTCCGAAGCATTGCCGAACAACCCTCAACTCGTCGTCATCGACGAGCCGGATCTGACTGACCTCGAGGACGACTCCTTTCCGATCGCACCAGATACCGCTATCGATCTCATGTCAGGGGCGATGGCCGCCGTCGAAAGCAACGCCGTCGTAGGACTCCATTCGTGTTCCGATGTCTCTCTCGGACATCTGATCGCCGCCGGACCTCACGTGTTGAGTGTTCCGGTGTCGCCTCGTCTGGTGGACGACGCCCCGAAGATCGCCCACTTCCTCCAGGAGGGTGGCTGGGTCGCCTGGGGTGCGGTCGCCACAGGAGGTCCGATCGGACTATCGGTCGAACGTTGGTGCAAGAAGCTCGCATCGATGTGGTGCGGACTCGTGCAAGGTGGCTGCGACGCCACACTTCTGCGCCGTCAATCCCTGGTGACTCCCGAATGTGGTCTTGCGCTGCACAGCACAGAGTCGGCAGCGCTCGTAACCGATCAGGTGCACGAACTCGCCGAGCGAGTTCGAACTCAAGCGCTGGCGACACGTCTCAACGTCGGAGCCTGACGTGGATCCGGTCGAACGCATCGCCGAGTTGCGCAGCGTCATCGATCGTCATCGTCGGCTGTATCACACTCTCGCCGAACCCGAGATCGCCGATGCCGAATACGACGCTCTGATCCGTGAACTCGAGCGACTCGAAGTCGCCCATCCCGAATTGACCGAACCGTCGTCGCCAACGCAACTCGTAGGGGGCGACATCATCGAGACTTTCGCCCCGGTCACTCATCGGGTGCCGATGACCAGTCTCGACAATGCGATGGACGTGGACGAACTACGCGCGTGGGGCGAGCGAGTCATGAAGGGCCTCGACGAGGGCGCGGCGATTCGCTACTGCTGCGAACTGAAGATCGACGGCCTTGCAGTCAGTCTCCGCTACGAGAACGGACAATTCGTCCAGGCGGCTACTCGGGGGGACGGCCGGGTGGGCGAGGACGTCACCGCGAACGTGGCGACAATCGCAGTCGTTCCGAAGGCACTCCCTGCCACCGTCATGTCGGGCCGCAAGAAGATCCCGATACCTGAAGTACTCGAAGTTCGCGGGGAGGTGTATCTCCCGATCGAGGCTTTCGAGAAGATGCGTGCGGCGAAGGAGGCCGAGAATCTCGAACGTGTGGCGGCTGGTCGTCGACCGGAGCCGGTTCCGGTGAATCCGCGTAATGCGGGTGCCGGAAGTCTTCGCCAGAAGGACGCGAGTGTCACCGCCGGACGAGGTCTCGCCTTTTGGACCTACCAAGTCGGAGAGGTGGTCGGAGGCCCGGAACTCACGTCGCATCGCGACACTCTCGACTTTCTCGCCGCATGTGGATTCCCGGTCAATCCAGACATCCGAGTCGTCGATTCATTGGCCGAGGTCGAGCGGTTCTGCACGGAATGGCAGGAGAATCGCCATTCGTTGCCCTACGAGATCGACGGTGCCGTCGTGAAGGTCGACGACCTCGGACAACGTGGGGTGCTCGGCTACACGGCGAGAGCTCCGCGCTGGGCGATCGCCGTGAAGTTTCCACCTGAAGAGCGCACGACGATTTTGCGTGACATCCAGGTTTCGATCGGACGTACCGGTCGTGCCACACCTTTCGCCGTCCTCGAACCAGTGTTCGTCGGTGGTTCGACGGTTTCGATGGCGACTCTGCACAACGAGGACCAAGTGCGTCTGAAAGATGTGCGACCGGGTGACACGGTTGTGGTGCGCAAGGCGGGCGATGTGATCCCCGAAGTGGTGGGACCAGTTCTGTCCCTGCGCCCCGACGACGCCGAATCGTGGAACTTTCCGCAGGTGTGTCCCTGTGAGCTGAAGAGCACTCTCGTTCGTCTGGAGGGTGAATCGGACACACGTTGCGTCGAACCCTCGTGTCCTCATCAACGCGATCAGCGGATCATCTACTTCGCGTCACGAGGTGCGATGGACATCGAAGGGTTGGGGGAGCGGACCGTCATGCAGTTGTCGGATGCCGGTCTGGCGACCGATCCAGGCGACGTGTACTCGCTGACCGTCGACCAACTTCTCACTCTCGAAGGCTTCGGTCGTGTCAGTGCCGAAAAGTTGTTGGAGTCGATCGAGGGATCGAAGACGCGTCCCCTGCCGAGAATTCTGACCGCTCTCGGGATCAAGCATCTCGGTCCGTCGGCTGCCGAGGCGCTCGCTGCTCGATTCGGAACGCTGGACGCCATCATGTCGGCGGCCGACGACACGTTGGCCACGGTCGACGGTGTCGGGGACGTGATCGCGCGATCGATCAGTTCGTGGTTCGCACAGCAGGCCAATCTCGACTTCGTGGCGAAACTACGGGACGCTGGTGTCGATTTTGGACGCGTCGAGACGTCGAATGCCCCTCAGACGCTGGAGGGCAAGGCGGTCGTGGTCACCGGAACTCTCGACGGATTCGATCGCGAGTCGGCTGAGCGCGCCATCAAAGAGAGAGGCGGAAAGAGTCCGGGTTCGGTGTCGGCCAAGACGTTTGCCGTCGTCATCGGGCGCGAACCGGGAGCGAGCAAGGTGACCAAGGCCGAAAGCCTCGGTGTCCCGATGCTCGACGAAGAGGGCTTCCGACATCTTCTCGACACGGGAGAGTTGCCCGACTGACGAGGGCGAAAAGCGCGACGAGACCGTCAGAGAACTTCGAAGGACCAGGAGTAACTACGCGCGGTGGCGCGACCCTTCTCGATCTCCCAGAAGATCACCGTCACGTCGTGGCGACCGACCGAGTACGACTCGACGACGGCGCCGTCGGACGGCGTGAATCGAATGAGCGAGTTCCCCTGGTCGTAAATCGCCGTGGGTGGCAGATCGATCTGTTGGCCGGGCTCGGCGAGTCGACCGGCGACTTCCGAGAGAGGAGTTGTCGGCACCTCGACTCCGTCGAGTACCAGAACTGCTTCGTATCCGTCTTGCAGGTCGACCGAGATCTCGGTCTGCGACAGCACTTGTCGATCGTTGGGTGCCGGTGAGATGTCGACGATGGCATCGGGGTATCCGAGAGCCTCGCGCCCAGTGGTGCCGGCCAGGAAGCCGAGGACGACGAGAGTGAGTCCGAGTCCGACTGCGAGACTGAGGATCAACAGTTCCTTGTTCACCCGACGTCGTCGGGTCGGGGGAACTGCATTGTCGGTCGTTGCTTCGACGATTTCCGTCACGACATCATTGTCGCCTGTCACCGGGTCGAACGCACCGTCGACGGGCGTTTTCGGGCTCGTCGACGGTCACATCTCGTCGTCGAGCACTAGGGTCGTCACCCTATGAACGACCGGGAAAACGCCGAGTTCTCCGATGAGCTCGACCTCCTTCTCGGTCGCACGATCGATGGGCGCTTTCGTCTCGATCGTGTGGTGTCGCAGTCGTCGGCGTCGACGCTTTACGCCGGCGTCGACGAGACCTCGTCGACCTCGGTGAATCTGCGCTTGTTCACGGCCGAGGCGACGCGAACGTCGGGTGGAGCCATCGCTGAGCGAGCCGAGAAGGTTGGTTCCCTCGACCATCGATCGATCACTCCGGTGGTCGCAGTCGGCACGACCGACGTCGACGGCAGCCCCCGTTCGTACGTGGCATCGACTCGCCCGGCCGGGGGAACCCTGCAGGACATGCTCGATCGCGGTCGTCGCCTGTCGCCGTCACAGGCGGTAGTGGTGGGAGTGGCGATCTGTCGGGCGCTCGATCGTGCCCATCGTGCCGGACTCGTCCATCTCGACCTACGACCGAGCGCCATCGCGTTCGACAATGACCGAGAGGCATCGTTGAGCGACATTGGTGTCGTGTCGGCGATCGCCGAACGCGCATGGGAGACACCGAACGACGTTTCGATGGAGCGAGCTCGTTACGCATCTCCCGAACAAGCAGCGGGACGATCGGTCGACGAGAAGACCGATGTGTACGCACTGGCGCTCGTGTTGAGCGAAGCCATCACGGGGGCAGTCCCCTTCCTGGCCGATTCGGTGGTCGCCACTCTCTCGGCCCGACACGATCGGCTGTTCCCGGTGTCGGCCGATCTCGGTCCGTTGGCCACGGTTCTCGAACGCGCGGGGCGATTCGATCCCGAGCAAAGATTCGGTGCCGCCGAACTCGGACGCGCGTTGGTCCAGGCAGCTGGGTCGTTGCCACGTCCCACACCTCCTCCCGTGGTGTTCGACGACGCCACGGGTGAGGTCGTGCGTCCCGACGTCGAACCAGCGGCTTCGACCGAGGGACGAGATGCACTCCTCGAAACCGAGACCCACCACGACGTGACGGTCGAGCCCACGAACAGTGCCGCTCATCCGCGGGTGGGACGTTGGGTGGCGGCTGCGGTCGGCGTGCTCGCACTGGTCGTGGGTGGTTTTTTCGTCTATCGGTCGGTGAGCGAGGACTCGGAGCGCATTCCGGTCCTCGTCGGTCTCGACGAAGGTGAGGCCACGAACGCCGTGACCAAATACGGGTGGCGCGTCGAGACCATCGAAGAGTTCGATGACGCGATTGCCGTCGGCAAAGTGGTACGTACCGAGCCCGAATCGGGAACCTCGTTGGCGCGAGACGGAGTGCTCGTTCTCGTGTTGTCGAGCGGTCCTCCTCCGGTGCCTCTTCCCGACATCGTCGGCGTTTCCGCCGACGAGGCCGCGGCACAACTGGCGTCGCTCGGACTCGAGATCCGTCGTGAAGACGGCTACAGCGAAGAAGTGCCGGCCGGTTCGATTGCGCGCTGGGCGGTGACGAGCCAACCCAACTTGGTCGCCGGTGACGAAGTGGTCAAGGGAACCGTCGTCGATGTGATCGTCTCGACAGGTCCGGAACCACGTGTCGTTCCCGAACTACGTGGACAGACGGCCGACGCCGCCGAAGGTGTCCTCGCCGATCTGAAGTTGCGTATTCGTCGAGTCGAGGACCAGTACTTCACCGACGTGCCCGTCGGCCAGATCGGCTTTCAGGTGCCGCCGCCTGGCGAACTCGCCGAGCGCGACAGCGAAGTCACGGTCGTCGTTTCGAAAGGTCCCGACGTGGTGACGGTGCCCGTTCTGGAGCGCATGAACCACGGTCAGGTCGTACAGGCGCTCACCGACGCCGGGCTGGTGGTCGGAACGATCACCGGCAACACCGGTGGGATCCTGGTCGCAATCCTGGTCGAGGGCCGACCCGTCACATCGGGTCAGGTCGTGGCTCGTGGCACGGTGGTCGAACTGGCGTATTTCGGTTCCTGAACCTAAGGTTCGCCGGCGCACTCGGAAGGGTTCGAGTGCCCGTTCGTGAGGAGTCGAAGCATGGGTGCGTTGCAGGGTCGAGTCGCCATCATCACCGGAGCCGGTCGAGGTCTCGGGCGTGAACACGCGCTGTTGTTCGCCGCCGAAGGTGCCAAGGTCGTCGTGAACGATCTCGGTGGAGCGAACGACGGGTCGGGAACCGATCAGACGCCGGCCGAGCAGACGGTCGCCGACATCCGCGCCATGGGCGGAGAGGCCATCGTCAACACCGACAACGTGGCCGACTGGGAGGGTGCGAAGCACATGATCGATCAGGCCGTCGAGACGTTCGGCGACCTCGACATCCTCGTGAACAACGCGGGAATTCTCCGTGATCGCGTGCTCGTCAACATGTCGGAAGCCGAATGGGACGCCGTAATAGCCGTTCATTTGAAGGGCCATTTCGCACCCACCCGTCATGCGGCGGCGTACTGGCGCGAACAGTCGAAGAACGGTTCCACCAAAGTTCGCAACGTCGTGCACACCTCGAGCACGTCGGGCTTGTTCGCCAACCCCGGACAGGGCAACTACGGTGCCGCCAAATCGGGTATCGCCACCTTCAGCCAGATCTGCGCGAAGGAACTGTCTCGCTACAACGTGAAGAGCAATGCGATCGCTCCGGCGGCTCGTACTCGTCTGACTCTCGCTACTCCCGGCCTCGAGGACGTCATGGCCGCCAAGGACGGAGCGTTCGACGTTTGGGATCCGGCCAATGTGAGCCCGCTCGTCGCCTATCTGTCGTCGGAATCGTGCGAGTTCTCGGGTGAGACGTTCTTCGTCCAGGGTGGTCAGGTCACGCGTGTGCAGTCGTGGACCAACGCCGAAGAGATCAAGCAGAACGATCGTTGGACGGTCGCCGGTCTCACGTCGGCGATGTCGGCTCTCGTTCCCAAGTCGTGAATCGTGGGCTCCGAGGCCCGTGCTCCTGATCGCCAGACTCTCAACGTCGACTCGGCCGGTGTCGACGAGATCGGTGTCGTCCCGTGGCCGAACCTGTTCCGCCGCTGGCTCGGGCGACGGGTTCCCATCGAGCGCGAATGGGCGTTGCTTCTGGTCGTTCTGACGGCTCTTTTCACCGTCGGATTCACGATCACGATCCTCGTCGTCTCGTTGCAGTCGATCGCCGACGAGTTCGGGTCGTCGGTATCGATCGTGTCGTGGAGCATCACCGGACCGATGCTCGCGTTCGGTGTCGTGGGCCCGGCCTATGGCAAGGCCGGGGATCTCTGGGGCCACAAGCGAATCTTCGTGGGCGGTCTGCTCGGCGCAGGCATCTTTGCGGCTCTCACCGCTTTGGCCTGGAGTGCGGGTTCCATGATCGCTTTTCGTACCCTGTCGGCCACCCTGGGTGCCGCTACTGGCCCAGCCACCATGGCCTACGTCAATCGTCTGTTTCCCGCCGATCAGCGAGTGAGGCCGCTCAGTTATTGGGCCTTCGTCAATGCCATCGCGCCGGTGCTCGGCGTGGTGGCTGGTGCACCCATCGTGGAAGCGTTCGGATGGCGGGTGATCTTCGCCGTCCAAGCTCCTTTGTGCGTGGTGGGAGTAGCCATCGCCGTGTGGCTCCTTCCCGATACCGAGAGGGCACGCGACGTGAAGTTCGACGTGCGAGGATCGATAGCTCTCGGACTCGCGGCCACGGCCATCCTCGCCGGCGTCAATCAGGGTCCGCGGTGGGGCTGGAGCAATCCGATCATCATCGGCCTTCTCGTCGTCGGAGCACTGTCGTTGCGCTGGTTCGTATCGGTCGAGAGATCCACGTCGCATCCGCTTCTGCCGCTCCAGTGGGTGCGCACGCGCAACATCGCCTTGCCGATCCTGTCGCAGTCCCTGAGCAACTTCGCCTACATGGGCGGATTTCTCATGGCTCCGTTGATCATGAGTGACGTCTTGGGTTTCAGCACGTCGAAGATCTCACTCGTGGTGATCGCCCGGCCACTCGTGTTCGCGTTGATCGCGCCACTTGCCAGCCTCGTGACACTTCGAATCGGCGAACGGGCGACCGGGATGTTCGGAGCGGCAAGTGTGGCGACGTCGATGGCTCTGTTCGCCTTCGTCTCACCCGATACCGCTCTGTGGTTCGTCGTGATCGCCCTGGCGCTCTCGGGTGCCGGAATCGGAATCGCCAACCCGGCACTCACGTCGTTGGTGGCCAATTCCGTCGACGATCGCGACCTCGGAGTCGCCGGGGCCATGCAGCAGTTGATGAATCAGATCGGAGCTGTGCTCGGGGCGGTCGTCATGACGACAGTTCAACAAGCGACGCTCGCGGGAGGAGTCGCGGCGTCCTATCACATCGCCTTCGCGGTGGCTTTCGGCATCACACTGGTGTCGTTCACCGCCGCGTCGTTCGTCGTGTCGACCGAACGAACGCCGAGATCTGCAGTCAGTTCGTGATGGCCTTGATTTCTTCGGCGATCTTGAGAGTGACGTCACTTTGAGGAACGGCGGTCTGCATCGACATGATCTTCATCATGTCGCCCTCGACCTTGATCTTGCCGGTCATGAACGCTTGCATCGCGACGGCTTGGTCGCCGAGTGCGAACATGGCGCGAGCCGTGGCCCAGTCG
Organism: Acidimicrobiia bacterium; assembly: GCA_009923785.1. Lineage (GTDB taxonomy): Bacteria > Actinomycetota > Acidimicrobiia > Acidimicrobiales > Ilumatobacteraceae > Casp-actino8. Next base: position 31,205 of record RFSV01000013.1, read on the forward strand.
GTGGTGACGGTCGCATCGGGACTGTCGAGTTCCCCGAGTTCCATCTGCATGTCACCCGATGAGGTGTCGACGTAGCTCTTGATCTCGCCACTTCCGAAGGGAACGTCGGTGATCACCTGATTGATGCGGATCACGGCCGAGATCTTGGGTGCTTGGCCCTCGTACTTGGCTCGAATGGCACGGGCGGCGTCCATCCATTCGTCGGAGAGGAATTCGTGGCTCATGTCGGGGACCATACACGGGTCATCGGCCGACCTCCACGGTCGAGGTGGTGACCGAGTCGAGGAACTTTCGATCGACCTCGACGCCACTTCCTGGGCGAGTGGGCACGTGCACGTGGCCGTCCTGGAGTCGAACCGGCTCGTCGACGATGTCGCGGGCCCAGAACCTCTCCGATGCCGAGACGTCGCCGGTCAGGGTGAAGTTGGGCAGTGCCGCGAGCGCGAGATTCATGGCCCGACCGATGCCTGTCTCGAGCATGCCGCCGCACCACACCGGGACACCGCGCTCGGCACACACGTCGTGCACTCGAATTGCTTCGAGGTAGCCGCCCACTCGACCGGCCTTGATGTTGACGATCGAACAGGCACCGCGTTCGATGGCGTCGACGGCCGCTGCCGCCGACGTGATCGATTCGTCGAGACAGACGGGAGTTTCGACCTGACGAGCGATGAGGGCGTGGCCGGTCACGTCGTCCTCGGGTAGTGGTTGTTCGATGAGAAGGAGACTGAACTCGTCGAGACGCGCGAGATGTGGACCGTCGTGGCGGGTGTAGGCGGTGTTGGCATCGACCTGCAACGGAACCGAATCACCGAAGGTGCGCCGGATCTCGGCGACCGGCTCGAGATCCCAACCCGGTTCGATCTTCAACTTGATGCGAACGTACCCGTCGTCGAGGTAACGACCGACTGCGCTTACGAGTTGGTCGATCGAGTCCATGATCCCGACCGAGACGCCCGATGGCACGCGGTTTTGCACGGCGCCGAATCGATCGGCCATCGACAGGCCGTGCTGTCGCAGTTGCGCGTCGAGAACGGCTGCTTCCAGTGCACCTTTCGACATGCGGTGGTCCTTGATGGGTTCGAGAACCTCGGCCACTCGGTCGGCGTCGACGAGTCCATGATCGTGTCCCAGAAGTCGCGGAATCAGATGGTGAGCGGTGACGTGCTGACATGCCTCGACGTACTCACTCGAGTAGAGAGGTTCGTTGCCGGCCACGCACTCGCCCCATCCTTCGACGCCGTCGGCCTCCACCCGCACGAGCAAGATGTCACGCGCCGTCTCGGTTCCGAACGAGGTTCGAAACGGGGTCACGAGCGGCAGAGAGATTCGGCGGAGCTCGATCCGGTCGATGCGGATCGGCGGAATCGATTCACGAACCATGGGCAAGAGTCTCCTCGATCGGGCGCCGGGACACGACGTACTTCGCCTCGCTGGTGACACCCACGACGTGACCTTCGTCGAGCAGGGGGCCGAGACGGGCTCGCAAGTCACGACGCCAACGACGGGCAGCCTCGGGATCCTGACGCCGGATCTCGACGATGTCGTCGGGGATCGCGACCACGATGTCGTCGATGTCGGGAGTGATCGAGGTCAGCACACTTACGTCGGCGGCCCGTGAGCGCGGCGCGTCGACGCTCCAGTAGGCGAGGACGCGGTCACTGTCGTCAGCCCCGTTGATGTGATCACCGAGGGCCCCGTAGAAGTCGACGTGGTAGCTCACGGCCACGGCACCAAGGACATGCAGGTTGAACCAAGCGTTGCGGCGAACCAGCGGGTCGAAGGTCCAGGTGACCGCCGACAGGCCGCGGGCGCGACTCCAGTCGCGTTGGTGCCGTTTCAGAACCCGTCCGAGTCCGGTGTGCTGGCGGCCGGGTTCGATACCGGTGATGTGCGAATGGAGACACCATTCGCTTCGACCTCCGTGTTCGTGGCGAGCCAACATCCCGAACGAGACACCCACCATCTGGTCGTCGACGAAAGCGCCGGCCACGTAGCCGCCGGCATGGACGAGGGCCATGAGGAACGACGAACTGACGAATGCACCAGGTTCGCTTCCCCAAATGCGGTCGGCCACCCGGAGAAGTTGGTCCATGTCACCCAACTCGTCGAGGGTGCGGATCACGGGGTCGGTCGTCGGCATCAATTCCCGTTGTAGCAGTCGGAGTGCCGCTGGCTGGTCCGGTCACCCGTCACGTCGAGTGAACGAAATGTCAAACCGGTTCTTCGTGGTCATGGTCGACCGGCCACGATAGGAAACTGTCTATGGCTCGCATCCTGGTCACCGAAGAGATTGCCGAAGGAGGCCTCGACCGTCTTCGGGCGGCCGGGCACGAGGTGATCGTGAACACTGACGTCACGGCCGCCGGATTGCCGGCCGCTCTGGCCGGGGTTCATGCACTGATCATCCGATCGGCCACCCAGGTGACGGCCGAGGTGTTGGCCGCCGCGACCGATCTCATGGTGGTCGGCCGGGCCGGCATCGGCCTCGACAACGTCGACGTCGAGGCAGCCACGACTCGCGGTGTGATGGTCGTGAACGCGCCACAGAGCAACATCGTGTCGGCCGCCGAACACACCATGGCCCTGCTCCTCGCCTCGGCGCGCAACGTCGCGCAGGCGCACGCAGCATTGAAGGCCGGCCGTTGGGAACGCAGTCGATGGGAGGGTGTCGAACTGGCTGACAAGACCCTCGGCATCATCGGGCTCGGACGCATCGGCAAGTTGGTGGCTCAGAGGGCGGCCGGGTTCGGTATGCGCCTCGTGGCGTTCGATCCGTTCGTCACGTCCGAGCGGGCTCGTCAGATGAACGTCGATCTTCTTGCTCTCGACGACGTGATCGCTCAGAGTGACTTCATCACCGTTCACCTTCCGAAGACGAAGGAGACGAAGGGGATCATCGGACGTGATCTTCTCGCCAAGGCCAAGCCCGATCTTCGAGTGATCAACGTGGCGCGCGGTGGCATCGTCGACGAAGCGGCGCTGGCCGAAGCAATTCGGTCGGGTCAGATCGCCGGCGCGGCCCTCGATGTGTTCGATGTCGAGCCATGCACCGAGAGTCCGCTGTTCGAACTCGACTCCGTGGTCGTCACGCCGCATCTCGGCGCGAGCACCCGTGAGGCCCAGGACAAAGCCGGAGACACGATTGCCGACATGGTGCAGCTGGCCTTGGCCGGAGATTTCGTTCCGTTCGCAGTGAATGTCTCGGCTGCCGAGGCGAACGAGACGTTGCGTCCGTTCCTTCCTTTGGCCGAGCGACTCGGACGACTCTTCGCTCGACTGGTCGATCAGGTGCCAGCGCAGCTCGACATCAACACCGAAGGCGACATCGCCCAGTACGACAACCGGATCCTGACCCTCAGCGTGCTGAAGGGTTTCTTCGGAGCGATCCACGACGAGCCCGTCACTTATGTGAACGCTCCGCAGATGGCCAAAGCCGCCGGCGTCGAAGTTCGTGAGCTGGCGTCGCGAGAGTCCCAGGAATTCGTGAACCTCTTGACCCTTCGCGGGGGAGGGCACAGCATCGCTGGAACTCTGACCGGTCGTCGAGGAGAGCATCGACTGGTGATGATCGAAGATCACACCACCGATATTCCGCCCGCCGAAACCATGATGGTGGTGCGCAACGACGATCGACCTGGTGTGATCGGTGTGGTCGGCACGATCCTTGGCAACGCCGGGGTCAACATCAACGACATGGACGTGGGTCGTAGTCCGCAACCAGGTTCGGCCCTCATGGTGATCGCCACGTCGGGCTCAGTGCCCGACGCAGTCCTCGGAGAGTTGCGATCGTCGCCCGGCATCGTGTCGGTGCACACCCTCCACGCCTGAACGGTGTTCTGGTGAGGTTCATTCACCGTATAGGTGAAGATCGCGCACCAGAGATGGACTCTTAACGGGTGGATGCGGCGCGGATCTCGTCACGGGTCGCTTCGGCGGCTCGGCGCGTGGCGTCGATCCAATCCGATCCACCACTCGCGTACAGCACCGCGCGCGACGAATTGATCATCATCCCGTAGCCAGACGAGTCGATACCGGCGGTGACGGTGGCGACTACGTCACCCCCCTGTGCGCCTACACCAGGAACGAGGAGCGGCAGATCGCCGACGATGGAGCGAACTCGTCGCAGTTCGTCGGGAACCGTGGCTCCCACCACGAGTGCGACCTCACCTTTGTGCGACCAGTCGTCGACCGCGAGGCGGGCGATGTGCTCATAGAGAGGTGTGCCGTCGACTCTCAGATTCTGGAGGTCGGCTCCACCGGGATTCGACGTACGACACAGCACGATCGTGCCCTTGTCACGGTGAGCGAGAAACGGTTCGAGAGAGTCGGTGCCGAGATAAGGATTGACGGTGACGGCGTCGGCCCCATATCGCTCGAACGCTTCGACGGCGTAGCGCTCGGCGGTCGAGCCGATGTCACCTCGTTTGGCGTCGAGGATCAACACGGCGTGTGGGGCCGACGATCGAATGTGCGCGCACAGGAGTTCGAGTTCGCGCTCGGCGCCGAGAGCTGAGAAGTAGGCGATCTGCGGCTTGAACGAGCAGACCGTGTGTGCCGTGGCATCGACAACGGTTCGACAGAAGTCGAGTACTCCGCGTGCGTCGCGGTCGACACTCTCGGGAAATCGCGTCGGATCCGGGTCGAGTCCGACACAGAGCATGGAATCGGCGCTGTTCCACGCCGATCGGAGCTTGCGGTGGAAGGACAGATCAGCCCTCGACGGTGATCGCGGCTGTCGGGCAGAGGTCGGCGGCCTGCTCGACTTTCTCTCGCAGCTCTTCACCAGGCTCCTCGAGCAACACGTAGAGATAGCCGTCGCTGCGGACTTCGAACACCTCGGGACAGACCTGCATGCACGAACCCGTCGATGCACACATGTCGTAGTCGACCGTCACTCGCATGTCCCACTCCTTTAGTCGATTCGGGCGTCTGCCCCGACGTTAGTGCTCAGTGCCGACTCTGGTGGCGCTCGTGCGCCGACAACACGGCCCTCAATGACGCCGTCACGGTGTTCTCGTCGGTTCCGACGCCCCAGAGCACGTCCCCTGATTCGGAGACGGTCTCGACATATGCCACGGCTTCCGCCTCGGACCCCTTACCGATCGCGTGTTCGCTGTAGTCGACCACGTCGAGCGAGGCGCCCAGACCGGTACGCATGGCGGTGACGAATGCATCGATCGGGCCGTTGCCGTCGCCACTGATCGTGACATGTCGTCCGTCGACGACCAGTTGGGCGGTGATCGACGTTCGACCTCCGTTGCTCGATTGGCTGCGCATCTCGTGACTCTCGAGCACGAAGCGGGGTTCGATCGGGAAGTACTCGGACTTGAAGGCGTCCCACATCGTGAGGGGGCTGATCTCGGTGCCGAGATCTTCGGTGATGTGTTGGATGCTCTTCGAGAACTCGATCTGGAGTCGTCGGGGAAGGTCGAAACCGTGTTCGGTCTTCATCACGTAGGCCACGCCGCCCTTGCCACTTTGACTGTTGACGCGAATCACGGCTTCGTACGTGCGCCCGAGATGCTTGGGGTCGAGAGGAAGATACGGAACGCCCCACTGTTCGTACTCGCCCGGCGCGCGACCGGCGGCGGCTGCCTTGCGATCGATCGCCTCGAAACCCTTCTTGATGGCGTCTTGATGACTTCCGCTGAACGCGGTGTACACGAGGTCGCCGACGTAGGGATGGCGCGGATGGACCGGAAGACGGTTGCAGTACTCGGCGGTGCGTCGCAGGGCGTCGATGTCGGAGATGTCGAGTTCGGGGTCGACGCCGTTGACGAACAGATTCATGGCCAGGTTGACGATGTCGACGTTGCCGGTTCGCTCACCGTTGCCGAACAAAGTTCCTTCCACACGATCGGCGCCGGCCATCACGCCGAATTCGGCGGCGGCTACGGCGCAGCCGCGGTCGTTGTGTGGATGAAGACTGATCACGATCGACTCGCGGTTCTTGATGGTGCGGCCGAACCACTCGATGACGTCGCCGTACACGTTCGGGCTGTAGCACTCGACCGTGGCCGGCAGGTTGAGAATCAGGGGGCGCTCGGGAGTTGGCTGGATCACGTCCATCACCGCTTCGCACACTTCGATAGCGAATTCGGGTTCGGTGAGAGTGAAGCTTTCGGGGGAGTACTCGTAGCGCACCTCGGTTCCGGCCAGGGTCGGCTCGAGAGACATGCACTTCCGTGCGGCGTTCACGGCGATGTCGACGATGCCGCCCTTGTCGAGATCGAACACGACTTCTCGCTGCAGGGGGTTGGTCGAGTTGTAGAAGTGGACGATCGCCCTCTTCGCGCCGCGTAGTGACTCGTATGTGCGTTCGATGAGTTCGTCACGGCTCTGGACGAGAACTTGGATCCAGACGTCGTCGGGGCAGATGCTCTCCTCGATCAGCTGCCGGACGAAATCGAAATCGGGCTGGCTGGCCGACGGAAATCCGACCTCGATCTCGGTGAAGCCCATCCTCACGAGTTCTTCGAACATACGGCGCTTGCGCTCGGGATCCATGGGGTCGATGAGGGCCTGATTGCCGTCTCGGAGGTCGACCGAACACCAGAGTGGAGCCTTGGTGATGACGCGGTTCGGCCAGGTGCGGTCGTCGAGGACGAGGGGGATGAACGGCGCGTACTTGTCGTGGGGCATCGAGCCGATGCCTTTGTTGACGAATTGCGGATGGCGTGTGGTGTTCATGGTGTCTCCTGGTCGGGTGACAGCTCGGTGGGCAAACAAAAAACCCCGGCGCTCGGGGCGCACGGGGTTCGGCGAACGCGATATGGGGCGCTCGCCCTACATAAGGAGGAGGCCCAACAGAGTCGTCACGGGAGGGACGTTACCCACATCCCCGGCCTCCCGGCAACCATGCAAAAGTGCCCACCCTGTTGCGCAGATCACCCCCAGAGGTCATTTGCGCAACAGAGTGTGCGAAAAGCGTCGGTCAGGAGGGGGTGGATTCGACGGCGAGTTCGGCGATCAGAGCGCTCGCCAGCTCGGCATCGAGGTCGGAAGCGGCCGCTTCGACCACTACCGACCGCCAGTCGTACCCGACCCCTTTGCCCGGAAACCCAGGTTCGGTCAGATCCATGGGTGACGTCGTGTTGACATTGCTGTTGTTCATTGGTCCAAACCTCCCCAGGTGTTCTCGTCGACGGACAAGCGGGCGAACACTACGCAACGCGGACCCTTGAGACAACTATCGGATCCGACGAAATTCGCGCACTCTGTTGCGGAGGCCTCGCCCCTGGGTCACTAGCGCAACAGAGTGGGCAGAAATCGTCAGGTGCGGGTCCAGTTGGGGGAGCGCTTTTCCGCAAAGGCCCGGGGGCCCTCCTTCGAATCGTTCGTGGAGAAGATCGGCCAGCCGATCTCGAACTCGCGCTTCAGCCCGTCCTCTTCCGACATCGCCGCCGTTTCCTGCACCGACTTCAAAATCGCCTCCACGGCCAGTGGTCCGTTGGCGGCGATCATGTCGGCCAACTCCATCGCCTTCGCGAGCGCCTGGCCGTCGGGCACCACGTGTCCGATCAGGCCGATCTCCTTGGCTTCGGTGGCCGTGTAGCCACGCGCCGTGAGCAGCATCTCCAGGGCGTTGGTGTAGCCGATCTGCCTCTGCAGGCGCACCGTGCTTCCGCCCACCGGGAACAGCCCGCGGCGTGCTTCGAACACCCCGAACGTGGCCGA
>RFSV01000121.1 GCA_009923785.1 Acidimicrobiia bacterium
ACGTAACGTGACGCATCCCCACCGAGGCACGAGGGTTGAGCGGCCAAGATCGATCGCGCCAGAGTTCCCGGACCGGCCCCGAGGTCGTACACACAAAAATCGTTCGGCTGACCGAGCTCACTCCACATCGCATCGCACCATCGGGCGAGAACGGCACCGAACAACGGGCCGACTTCGGGCGACGTGATGAAGTCGCCGCGTCGACCGGCTCGACCTCCGGTCGAATAGAAGCCCGAATCGCCGTAGAGCGCGTCGTCGAGGAACTCGTCGAAGCGAACGAGGGTCGCTTCGTCGGTCATATGACGTCAGCCGCCGAAGGCGCCGACCAGGTCGGCGAGATCGCCGAACCTCAATACGGTTCCGGGAAGAACTCCGAGTACGAGAGTTGCGGCACCGGTGATGGCCAATGCGGCCACCAGCGAACCCGGAGTACGCACCGTCGTGGTCTCACCATGTGGTGTGGGCTTCATCCACACCTCACGCATGACGTTGCCGTAGTAGCCGAACGCGATGACCGAGTTGACGGCACCGATCACGGCGATCGCATACGCCCAACCGTTACCGGCCTCGAGGACGGCTCGGAAAGCGGCGAACTTGGCGATCCAACCTCCGAGTGGTGGAATGCCTGCGAGCGAGGCCAAAAAGATGGTCATCAGCACGCCGAGACCGGGGGCGTACGAGAAGAGACCACCGAGACTCGAGATCTCGCCACTTCGAGTGGTGCGCGAGACGGCGATCACCACCGCGAACATGCCGAGGTTCATGGCCGCATACACGAGCAGGTACACGACGACGGCCTGGAGAGCAGGTCCGGCTGCGTCGCCGGTGCCGGCCACCGCGAGCGGCATGAGAATGAAGCCACCCTGGCTGATCGACGAATAAGCGAGCATGCGCACGATGTTGGTCTGACGCAGAGCGAGCAGGTTGCCGACGGTCATGGTGAGTGCGGCCATCACCCAGAGGAACGGCTGCCATACGTCGGACGCCTGCGGGAACCCGACGTAGATCACGGTCACCAGAGCCACGAAGCCGGCCGCCTTGCTCGCCACCGACAAGAAGGCAGTAATCGGCGTCGGTGCACCTTCGTAGGTGTCGGGCGCCCAGGTGTGGAACGGAACCGCCGACACCTTGAAGGCGAAACCGACCACCACGAACACCACCGCGAGCACATGAACTCCACCGAAGTCGCCATCGACCGTGACGCTCCGTCCGATCTCGGTGAGACGAGTCGAGCCCGTGACGCCGTACAACAGGCTCATGCCGTACAACATGACTGCCGATGCGAAGACTCCGAGCAGGTAGTACTTCACACCGGCCTCGTTGCTCTTGCGGTCACGCTTGCGCCACGCGGCGAGCATGTAGGCCGGGATACTGAGGAATTCGAGAGCAACGAAGATGCTCACGAGATCGCGACTCGAAGCCATCATCACCATGCCAGTGAGCGACGTCAACAGCAGGATGAAGTACTCACCTTGGTGATAGTCGCCCTCTTCCACGTGGTTCTGAGACAAGAGGACGACCACGTATCCGGCGATCAGGAACAACGCCTTCAAGGTCAGCGAGAACTCGTCGACCACGTATCGCCCGTCGAACAGCGACCGCACGTCGGCATCGTGCACGGCGAGTGTGAAGACCGGCAGCAGCGCGCCGAGCAGGACGAACCCGGTGAGCGATGCCGTGATCCATTTCTTCGACTCGCCCACGACGAGATCGACGACGATGATCAGGCAGATACCGGCGGCCAGCACGATCTCGGGCGCGAGAGCGTGGTAGTCGATCGTCGGCGACTGCCACGGCACCTGGGCGAGAATCGACGAAAGCACGAATCAGCCTCCGAACGCCGACAATGCGACTTCGACGGCCGGGTCGAAGATCTGGAACATGAGTTGCGGATACACGCCGAACACGACGATTGCGATCAGGAACGGCGTCCAGGCGATCCACTCGTAGGTGTTCACGTCGTGCAGATCGTCGTGACTATCACCATGATCGGCACCATGATCGGCACCGTGCCCGTGGCCACCACCCGAGAATTCGGGCTTGGGCTCGCCGAACGACGTGCGCTGGAACAACCACAAGAGGTAGGCCGCCGCGAACACCGTTCCGATGGCGGCGATGATCATGTAGGTGCGGAATGTCTCGACCGGAAGTCCATCGGCGGGCGAGTAGGCGGCGAGGATCGCTGGGAACTCACCCCAGAAACCAGCAAGACCGGGCAGGCCGAGAGAGGCCATGGCGCTGAAACCAAGGATCCAGCCGAGCTTCGGCATCTGCTTCAACATTCCGCCGAGACGGGCGATCTCGAGGGTGTGGTAACGCTCCTTCACACTGCCGGCCACGAAGAACAACATGCCGGTGATGAGACCGTGGGCCACCATGCCGAACAGCGCGGCGTTGAAACCCATCGGCGTGAGGGTGGAGATGCCGAGCATCACGAAGCCCATGTGCGCCACCGACGAGAAAGCGATGAGACGCTTCATGTCGGTCTGGGCGAGACAGCCGAAGGCTCCGTAGATGATGCCGATGACGGCGAGAAGTCCGATCCACGGCGCCCACGCCTTGGCGGCCTCCGGCAGAGTCGGGATGGCGATGCGAACGAATCCGTAGGTGCCGAGCTTCAGCAAGATCGCGGCCAAGATGACCGAACCTTGTGTGGGTGCCTGAGTGTGCGCGTCGGGCAACCACGTGTGGAACGGGAACATCGGCACCTTCACGGCGAAGCCGATGAACATTCCGGAGAAGATCCAGATCTGGGCCGAACGTCCGAGCAGGCCGCCGTACTCGGTGAGCATCGGAATCGAGAACGATGCCTCGACCCCTTCGGGCAACGCTCCACGGACCTTGAAGAAGAGGGCGATGAAGGCCACCAACATGAGGGCCGAGCCGAACATCGTGTAGAGGAAGAACTTGAGCGATGCGTACTGGCGCTGCTCACCGCCCCAGACACCGATCATGAAGTACATCGGCAGGAGCACCACTTCGAAGAACACGAAGAAAAGGATGAGGTCCTGGGCGATGAAGGTCCCGGCCATACCCGTCTGCAGAATGAGCATGAGGCTGAGGAACGCCTTCGGATTACCCGGTGACGGGATGTGGTTCCACGAGTAGATCATCACCAGAACCGTGACGACCATCGACAGGATGTAGAGCGGCAAGCTCATTCCGTCGAGCCCGATCGTGTAGTTGCTCGAGATGACCTTGATCCACTCGGTGTCGGCGAAGAACTGAAGAGTTCCCGCCTGATCGAAGTCGAACTGAGTGAGGGTGTAGATGCCGACGCCCAATGTGGCCACTGCGGTCGCGAGGGCCACCAACTTGTGCAGCTCCTCGTCGGCTTTGGGAATGAACAGCATCACCAGCACACCGACCATCGGCAGGAATGTGCCGACGGTCAGTAGCCAGTTCTGGTCACGGAGTACTTCCATGCCGTGTCT
>RFSV01000122.1 GCA_009923785.1 Acidimicrobiia bacterium
AGCGAATTGGAACCCTTCACGGCGACGGTGACCAGACGTTCGCCGGCATCGAGTGCAGTGACCTCGCCAGTGATGACCATGGTGTCACCGGGGTAGTTGGGCGCACCGAGGCGAATCTTCACCGAACGCAGAACTGCGTCGGGTCCGGTCCAGTCGGTCACGAAACGCCCGACGAATGAATTCGACGTGAGGATGTTCATGATGATGTCCTGCGAACCGCGTTCTTTGGCCACGTCGGGATCGTGGTGCACGATTTGGTAGTCGCGGGTGGCGATCGCCGTCGACACGATGAGGGTGCGGGTGAGCGGAACATCGAGCGAGGGGAGGGTGTCGCCGACTTTGACCGATGAGAAGGATCGGGTGTCGGGAAGTCGCGTGGAGGTCATGGAGGTTCCTGTCTCGTCAGGTGCGGGCGATCAGTTGTCCAAGGCGGGCAAGGTGCGAACTCGCCGAACCGAGTTGGTTGGCGAGCTGGATTCCCCACAAGAAGAAGCGATGCACCGGATAGTCGACATCAGCGCCGATGCCGCCGTGCAGGTGCTGAGAGGCGGTGACGACTTGCTGCGCTCCCTCGCTACCCCAGTAGGCGGCGACAGCGACGTCGCGACGAGCATCGAATCCTTCGGCCAGACGCCATGCGGCGTTGAGGGCGGTCACGCGCATGGCTTCGGTGGTGATGTAGCCGTCGGCGGCGCGCTGGGTGGTGGCCTGGAAGGCCGACAACGGCTTGCCGAACTGCTTACGACTCGACAGGTGGGACGCCGTCATGGCGATCGAACCCTCGGCGACTCCGACCTGGATGGAGGCGAGGGCCACCACGGCGTGTTCGAAAGCCGAACGGAGCATCTCGCCGCCATCGTGTTCGCTCGAACCGGTCGCATCGGTGCCAAGGAGCGCAGTGACCGGCAAGGTGCAGTCGATGTCGAGATGCGCCTGGGGCTCGAGATTGGTGGTGGTGACCGGAACGACCGTCACGCCGGGAGTGTCGAGGGGCAACACAAGAAGCGCAGGGCGGTCGTCCTCTCGACGTACCGACAAAAGAGCGAGGTCGGCGTGCTGTGCGAACGGGACGGCCGGCTTGGTGCCGGTCACCTTCACCGTGTCGCCGGTGACTACCGCTGTGGTGTTCGGTCGGGTGATGTCGTTGGCGCCGAACTCGGCGAGACCGATGGTGACGACGGTGCTTCCATCGGCGACTCCGTTCAGTAGCGCTCTCTGTTCGGTGGTTCCGTAGTCGGCGACGGTGAGACCGACCACGCCGGTGGTCCAGAGCGGCACCAGCGACACATGGCGTCCCTGGGCCATGAGAGCGAGTGAAAGTTCGACTGGGCCGAAACCGCTGCCACCGTTCTCCTCGGGGACGCACAGAGCTTGAACTCCACTAGCGGCCAGCTGCGCCCAGGTCTCACGGTCGAAGCCCTCACCCTTTTCGATGCTCTTGACACGCTCGACAGTGGATTGTCCCGAGAAGATCTGTTCGGCGAGGTCGCGGATGACCTCCTGTTCCTCGCTCAGTTCGAAATTCATCGTGCGCCTCCTGTGTTCGACCCTTCGAGTACCGCAAAGGGGAGTTTCATGTCGGGGTCGGTCGCTTCGATGACCACGTTCACACGTGCGCCGACCTCGAGACCGTCGGACGAATTGTCCTTCACGTTCATGATCATGCGTACCGTCGCGTCGTCGGGTCGGGCGTCAGCCGGCGGATCGAGATCCACCAGAAGAATGGGAAGCGGATAATCGAAGCTCGGAATCTGCGGGTAGTGCGTGATCACGAAACTGTGGATCGTGCCCGACATCGGCATGTCGACCTCCACCCACGAGAGTGAATGACACGAGGGGCACATGGGGCCGGTGGGGAAGCGGAGCGCGGCGCAGTCGGCACAACGTTGAGCGAGGAGCCGACCTGCATTCAGACCGTCGAACCACCACTTGTTGTCAAACGTGGTGGCCGGACGCGGACGCGGTGGCTTCGGTTTGGCTGCCGGCGCCTTGGCCTTGGGTCGGAATCGGAAGATGCGGAACATCATCTGGCCGACGAGCTGATCGTCGGCGTCGTAGTAGTCCTGGCGGGTGGTGACAAAGTGACCGGTGCCGAGGCCGGTGGTCTTCTCGTCGCTGATCGTGTCGATGACGGTGCGCATGGTGAGTCGGTCTCCAGGACGCAGATAGCGGTGGTACACCTGATCGCTGTTGGTGCCGACGACACTCGTGAAGCCGCGTGAGAAGAGCAGTTGATTCATGCGTTCGTAGGGTCCGTCACCGTCTCGTTTCGGACCTTCGATGCCGACCATCACCCACGACTGCAACATGGTGGGTGGGGCGACGATGCCGCCGTGCACGCTGTGCGCCGCAAGATCGGCGTCGGTGTACACGGGGTTCTTGTCGCCGACCGTTTCGACGAGGTGCCGAATCATGGGGGCGTTCACCAGATCAGGAGCCGGTTCGGGCGGTCCGATCTCGAGGCCGACATACGACTGCAGTTCGGTATAGAAGGCGGCTTTCGCTTCGGGAGTCTCGTCGACGACGATGCCGGTGTCGGTGCCAGCGGTGGTGGAGGTCATGGTTCTCGAGTGCTTTCTGGCTGGAGGTACGTGATCGAGTCAGGCGCGGGTGAGCGCACTCCAGGGTCGATCCTTGTCGGGTTGGGGTTCGCGGGGCAGACCGAGACCGCGCTCGGCGATGATGTTGCGCTGGATCTCATCGGTGCCGCCGCCGATTCGGATGGCGAACTGCGACAAGAGGTGCTGGCCCCATTGGTTGTCGTGAGGAGCGTCATCGCCCCACAACGTGAATCCGGGGCCGACGATCTCAGCGGCCAGGTCGGCGGTGAGACGCCAATGATTGGCGTAGGCCAACTTGAGCGTGAGCATCTCGGGTCCGGGCATGCGCTTTTGGCTCATGGCCGTGCGCATTCGGAAACCGAGATAGCGAAGATTCTCGGAACGGATATGCGCCTGCGCGAGTCCTTGGCGCACTCGAGGATCGTCGGCGAGTCCGCGCTCGCGCGCGATGTCGGCGAGTTGACGTACCGTCCAACCGCCACCGCCTGAGCCGATGTGGCTGCGCTCGTTGCTAAGCGTGGTCTGGGCGACCTTCCACCCTCCGTCGACGTCACCGAGGACGTTGGCGTCCGGGATACGAACGTCGCTCAGGAACACTTCGTTGAAGTGCTGCACTCCGGTGATCTGCGTGATGGGGCGGATGTCGAGTCCAGGTGTCTTCATG
>RFSV01000123.1 GCA_009923785.1 Acidimicrobiia bacterium
GCCGGCTGAAACAACGGCCCCGGCGCCGGCCACGCAGCCACCGGCCGATGACGACACACCCGTTCCGGGCGGAAAGATGGTGTTCGGCCTCGAAGCCGACACGGCGTCCCCGTGGACGCCTGCCGACATGACCTGTGCCGTGTCGTGCCACATGGTGGCCCGAACCGTGTACGACTCACTGATGGTGCCAGGTGCCGACAACGTTCCTCACCCGTACCTCGCCGAGTCGATGACGCCGAACGACGACTACACCGAGTGGCGAATCACCGCCCGCTCGGGAGTGAAATTCCACGACGGCACCGATTTCGACGGCGCGGCCATTGTCGACAACCTCACTCGCGCCAAGGCCTCCTTCTTGGTGGGCTCAGCTCTGCTCGACGTCGACACGATCACCCTCGATCCGGCCGATCCCATGACCGCTGTCATCACCACCTCCAAGCCGTGGGCCACGTTCCCGTGGTACGTGACCGGCCAAGCCGGCTACATGGCGTCGCCAACGTGGTTGGCCGCCGTCGACGGCGATGACGCCTTGGCGGCCAAGCCCGTCGGCACGGGGCCGTTTGTGTTCGTCGACTACAAGCCGAACGAGTTCTACAAGGGCGCGAAGAACGCCGATTACTGGAACGCTCCGTATCCGTATCTCGACGAGATTGAGTTCATTCCGATCAACGACGCTCTGAAGCGACGTGACGCCCTGAAGGCCGGCGACATCGACGCGCTGCACCTGACCAATGGTGAAGCGATCACCGAATTCCGCGACTCGGACGAGTTCAACACCATCGAGATCACGAAGAACGGTGAAACTGCCTACACCTTGATGCACGTCACCAAGGAAGGTTCTGCCCTTACCGACCGTCGAGTCCGCTGTGCTCTGGCCTACGCCTCCGACGCGGCCACCACCAACGAAGTGGTGAGTTTCGGTGTGAACCAATTGGCCAACGGACCGTTCTCGCCGGGCCAGGTGGGCTATCTCGAAGACTCGGGTTACCCGCTCGTCCAGGACATGGCCAAGGCCCAGGAACTCATCGCCGAGTACAAGGCCGAGAATCCTGGTGAATTGAAGATTGCGTACGCCACCACCACTGACGCCACCAACCTGGTGATCGCCAACTATGTGAAGGGTTGGTGGGAGGAAGCCGGTGTCGACGAGGTCACCATCGATCAGATCGACCAGGGCAACTTCATCGTGACCGCCCTGCTCGGAAACTTCGAGGCGTTCGGCTGGCGTAACCACGGTGGCGTCGATCTCGACCAGCAGTACTTCTGGTGGCACAGCTCGGCCGCTCTTCCGGTCGGCGCGCTGGCTCTGAACTTCGGCCGCATCAAGGATGCCAACCTCGACGCGCTCCTCGAGGAAAACCGAGGCTCGGTCGACCCGGTTCGTAAGCAGGAGATCGCCGAAGAGGTCAATCGCCTGTTCGCAACCGAGTGCTACAACCTCTGGGGCTCGTACACGATCTGGATGGTGGCCGGCAAGCCCGAATACAAGGGGTACGCTGCCGCGAACCTGATTCTCCCCGACGGCACCGCAGCCCTCGAAGGTTCCGGTATCGCCGGCACCTTCTACATGGCGACCGTCTGGAAGTCGAGCTGATCCAACCGTGACTGAGAGTCAGGGCACCACGAAGGGAGCGACTTGAGATACTTCGGACAGAAGTTGATCCAACTTCTCATCGTCGTCTTCGTGGTCACCTTCGTGGTGTCCCTGGCCCTCGGGGCAATTCCCAATGCCGAAGAGCGCATCATCGCCTCGACCGGCCAAAGGGCATTCACCGAGGAGGAACGCAACGCCATCCTCGACGAAGTTCACCTGCGCGACCCGGTGGTCGTGCAGTACGGCCACTTCGTCAAGGACCTCGTGACCTTCGACTGGGGTGTCACCTTCGGTGGCAATCAGCCCGTACGCGAGTCGATCTGGGACGGGCTCCAGATCTCGCTTCGCCTCATGATCTACGCCCAACTCGTCGCTTTGCTCGTGTCGATACCGCTCGCTCTACTGGCCGCCTATCGCAACGGCGGCATCTTCGATCGAATATCCACCACGGTGTCGTTCGGGTTCATTTCGGTCCCGAATTACGTATTGGCCACGGTGCTCGGACTCTTCTTCACCGTGCAGTGGAAGATCTTCCCGGCGCTGTCGAAAAACGTCAGTTTCTTCGACTCGCCATTCGACCACTTCAAGAACTTCTTTCTTCCCACCGTGGTGCTAGCCGCACCCCTGGCCGCGACCTACATGCGCCTCCTGCGCTCGGATCTCATCAACACTCTCCAGTCCGATTTCATCACCACAGCACGTGCCAAAGGCCTCAGCACCTCGCGCATCCTCTTCGGCCACGCGCTACGCCCGTCGCTCTTCTCGCTCCTCACGGCAGCCGCGGTCAACGTAGGCGCCCTGGTAGGAGGCTCGGTCGTGGTCGAGACGGCGTTCAACATGAACGGGCTCGGTCGTAAGACCGTGGTCGGCATCTTCAGTTCGGAATTCCGCCTGGTGCAGATCACCGTCGTGGTGCTCGCCCTGGTGTACGTCTTCATCAACTTCTTGGCCGACATCTTGTACGGATTCCTCGATCCTCGAGTGAGAGGAGCCCGGAGTGTCTGAGACTCCAGGCTCCACGACCGTAGACGACACAACGACGCCGATCGTTTCACCGTCGACCGTCAAAAAATCGAAATACCGCAAGCGAGGTCAGGTGGCCAAGTGGCTGTCGATCGTGTGGCTCGTGCTGCTCGTCTTCACAGCCGTGGGTGCGTCGTGGCTTCCCTACGTCAAGCACTCGTGCGATCAATTCGACTCCAAAGCCGACTGCCGCACCCACATCAACCCCAACGGACTGCTGTCGGAGCGTCCTCCGGCGTCGCGACCAATCGTCGGCGACGCTCCGGCCCGTGTCGGTCTCATGGGAACCGACACCAATGGTTTCGACATCTTCAGCCGCGCCATGTTCGGGGCCCGTAACTCCCTTCTCATCGGTGCCATGTCGATCGTGTTCGGCATCCTCATCGGCGGAACGCTCGGTTTGATCGCGGGTTACGTGGGCAAGAAGACCGATCGTGTCATCGACACGGTCATGAACATCTTCTTGTCGTTCCCGGCTCTCTTGCTCGCCATTTTCATCGTTGGATTCTTCGGATCGTCGGGGGCCGACGAAGCGAAGTCGAGATCGATCGGCCCGATCATCCTCGCTCTCGTCATCTTGTCGATCCCACCCATCGCCCGC
>RFSV01000124.1 GCA_009923785.1 Acidimicrobiia bacterium
GAGTTCCGTCCTCGGCGAACATGTGCACGAGACCGTGCCCGAAGCCGCGCTGAACCATGTGGATGCGAATGTCGAGCAGCACCCACTCGGTGGGAACCAACCGGCCGATACGCAACGTGTTGTCGAGGCTGTTGCCACCGCCGCGAATACCGAGTGACTGACCCACACCCATCGGTACGAAGTCACCGAGGATGGCGAGAGTGGCGGTGTCGACACCGTCGAGCACTTCAGGAATACGCGACCACAACAACACCTGCCCGTCACCGGGAGTTCCGTCGAGATCTTCCAGTCGGTCTCGACCTTTCACGACACGTTGGTCCATACGTCCGCTGATCGAATCCGACCAGTCGAGTACGTGGGGTCGCTCCTTGCATTCGTTCGGCAACGGCAAACCGGTGGGCATCGTCTCGAACTGCCCGGTCTTGTCGAGGTCGCGATCTCCGAGAGCTGCGTTGACGGTGAGGATCTCTCGATCGCCGACATGACACACGGCGCGGGCCTGCGTGATCTGATGCCCGCTCACGGCAACGGTGACGTCGATATCCATCGTCTCGCCCGGCTTCGCATACGACAGGTATTGCGCAGTGGCCCACACCGCTCGCCGCCCCGACGTGCCTTCCATGGCGGCGACTGCTGCCGCCAGACCGCAGCCTCCGAACAAGAATCCGCCGGCCGTCGAGATACCCGGCACCACCGGAAGGATCCAGCGATACGGATTGTGAGTGGGCTCGAGCCCGAGGAACTGGCGGCTGTCCATCGGCGACGACTCTACGAGTCGCACTAGCGTCCCTCCCATGTCGTCGACCTCGAAGCCGTCACAGTCATCTGATACTCCGTGGACCGGCGACGCCTGTTCGCTCGTCGACGCCTTTCGTCGCGGAGATCGCTCCCCCGTCGAAGAGCTCGACGCCACGTTGTCGGCCATCGCGTCGAGCGACCTCAACGCCTTTTCGTTCCTCGACCCCGATCGGGCGCGTGACGCCGCATCTCGGGCGGACATCTCCCTTCCCTTCGGAGGAGTACCCATCGGGGTGAAGGAACTCGACCGAGTCGAGAACTGGCCCGACACCGAGGCATGCGCGGTGTTCGCCGACCGTAAAGCGACCAACACGTCGGTGATGGTGCAGCGGCTCGAATCGGCCGGAGCAGTTCTCACCGGACTCACCACGGCCAGCGAATTCGGCGGCGTGAACGTGACGCGCACGGTGTTGAACGGCGCCACCCACAACCCGTGGGTGCACGGCCGCACGCCTGGCGGTTCGTCGGGTGGCAGTGCGTCGGCGGTCGCCGGAGGACTGGTCACCCTGGCCACCGCCGGAGATGGCGGCGGATCAATCCGCATTCCGGCCGGTTTCACCGGACTGGTCGGACTGAAAGCCACCTTCGGACGCATTCCGCGCGCACCCAAGGTGCAGCTCGGCAATCTCACGGTGAACATCGGCTGCGTGTCACGCAGCGTGCGGGACACCGCACGTTGGTTCGACGTGAGTACCGGTCGCGACGCTCGCGACCCCTTCAGCCTTCCCGAACGAACCACATGGGAAGCCGAACTCGGATCGTTCCGCGACGAATTGCGTGGGGCGCGAGTCGCGATCGTTCCCGACTGGGGCGGAGCAACCGTGTCACCGGCCATGTGGGAGGTGTTGCGAACCGAGGCCGAGGCGCTGGCTGCTCGCTTCGGCTGGACGATCGTCGATCTCGACACGTCGCTCCCGAGCATGGGAGCCGCGTGGAGCATCAGCGGGATGATCGAGATCCACGCCGAACTCGGAGAGCACTGGCCCGAGTGCGCCGAAGTTCTGACACCCGAGATGCGATTCGGGCTCGAGAGCACCATCGGCCGTTACGGCACCGAGGCTCGCGCTCGCATCGAATCTCGTCGCGCCGCCCTGAACGAGCGCATGGCCGAGATCTTCGATTCGTCCACCGGTGTCGACTTCGTAGTGACGGCTAGCAACCCCGACGTGGCCTTCGATGCCGAAGGGCCGCTGCCATCGGTCTTCGGTGGCGTGACAGCCGGAGCTGGCAACAACGGACGTCTCACCTTCCCGGCCAATCTGCACGGCAACGCCGCCGTTTCGATTCCGGCCGGCTTCGTCGACGGCCTGCCCGTCGCGGATTGGTGACGGTTGGCGAACAGGTCGACCGACGAGGTCCTCGTCTTCCCTTCCTCACCTGCCTCACGATTTTCTCGATCGGGCTCGTGGTAGCGGGTGTGGCCACGTCGATGTGGATCGTGTTGATCGGCCGCGTCCTCCAGGGTGCCGGAGCCGGAGGGGTGGCTCCTCTCGCTTACGCCGTGATCAATCGTGTGTGGCCGAGCGAGCGACAGCCGCGCATCTTCGCCTGGGTGTCGGCGGCGTGGATTCTTCCCAGTCTGGTCGCACCTCTCGTCGCCGGGTGGCTCACGAGCGAGGTGAGTTGGCGATGGGTGTTCGTCGGGATGTTGCCTCTCGTCGCCGTCACTGCGCTCGTGACCGCCCCGGCCATGACCGATATCGCTACCGTGCCGCGGACCGACCGCGGACCCACGCGTATCGTGCCGGCGATTCGACTGAGCGCAGGTGTCGGCGCCTTGGTCGCCGGTGTACAGAACGCTCGATGGTGGCTGGCCATCTCGCTCGTGGTGATCGGCCTGGCTCTCGCCGTTCCGGCCTACCGGCGCCTCATGCCACCGGGTTCGCTACGCGCTCGACGCGGCCTCTCGGCCATTGTCGCCACGCGCACCATGGCAACGGCGGCGTTCCTCGGTGTCGACTCGTTCGTGCCGCTCGCCGCCGACCGCATTCACGGTTCATCGGCGACTGTTCAAGGTTTCGTGATCATCGGTGCCGCGCTCACCTGGAGCTTGGGATCGTGGCTCGCCACCAAACGCACCCACGTCGCGTTGCGCCGTTCGGCGCGCCTCGGATTCGGACTCATCGTGATCGCGGTCGTAACCACCATCCCCGTGCTCGATGCCGACTGGCCACTCGTCGTCACCTTCCTCACGTGGTCGATCGCCGGGCTCGGCATGGGGCTCTTCTTCGTTCCCACATCGGTGGCCGCCATGGAATACGCCGAACCCGGGCACGATGGAACCTGCACGGCGTACGAGTCCTCGACCTCTCGGTCATGATCTCGGGTCCTCTGGCCGGCATGATGCTCGCCGACCAGGGTGCCGATGTGATCAAGGTCGAGT
>RFSV01000125.1 GCA_009923785.1 Acidimicrobiia bacterium
GGGGAAGACGCACTCTGCGCACGCGGTGATCCTCGCGATGGGTTCGGGCTACCGCGAACTCGGTCTGGAGAACGAGAAGCGGCTGTCAGGCCACGGTGTCTCGTGGTGTGCGACCTGTGACGGCTTCTTCTTCCGTCAGCAGGAAATCGCCGTCGTCGGCGGAGGTGACACCGCAGCGGAAGAAGCAACCTTCCTGACCCGTTTCGCGGACAAGGTCTATCTGATCCACCGCCGTGACGAATTGCGGGCAAGCAAGGTGATGGCCGAGCGGGTGCTGTCGAACGAGAAAATCGAGCCGGTCTGGAATTCCCAGGTGGTAGACGTTCTCGGTGAGGACAAAGTGAACGGCATCGTCGTCGAGGACACCGTCACCGGTGAGAAGCGTGAGATCCCGGTGACCGGCCTCTTCATCGCGATCGGCCACGACCCGCGTTCGGAATTGGTGAAGGGGCAGGTCAACCTCGACGACGAGGGCTACGTCACCGTCGATGCCCCCTCCACCCGCACCAACCTCAGTGGCGTCTTCGCCTGCGGCGACCTGGTGGACCACACCTACCGGCAGGCCATCACGGCCGCGGGAACGGGCTGCTCGGCGGCACTAGACGCCGAGCGGTTCCTGGCGGACAAAGAAGGCTAGACGCGGGGCCGTTCCTGGCGGACAAAGAAGGCTAGGGTTTCCTGATTCACCGACACGATTACGAGGAGTAACGATGGGTGCACCGAAGATTGTTTCCGACGCGTCTTTCGCCGACGACGTCCTGATGAGCGACAAGCCCGTCGTGGTGGACTTCTGGGCCGAGTGGTGCGGCCCGTGCAAGATGATCGCACCGATTCTCGAGGAGATCGCCTCGGAGAACGAGGGCATCGTGATCGCCAAGCTCAACGTCGACGAGAACCCGCAGACGGCCGCATCGTACGGCATCACGTCGATCCCAACGATGAACGTCTTCTCCGGTGGTCAGGTCGTTAAGACCATCATCGGCGCCAAGCCCAAGGCCGCGCTGCTCGCCGACCTGGCCGAATACCTGTAAACACGTGCTCCGCCTTGGTTCGTCCGGGGCGGCCGTCGCGGAGGTGCGCGCACGGCTCGCGCACCTAGGACTCTGTAACGACCTGCCCGTGGGTCTCGACATTGATCACGTTGTCTTCGATGACGACCTTGATCGAGCGGTCCGTACCTTCCAGCAAGAGCGCGGCATCACCGTCGACGGCATCGTCGGACCCGACACTTTCCGTCGACTCGACGAAGCCCGCTGGCAGTTGGGTGACCGCGTGCTGTCCTACGTGCCCGGCCACATGATGGGCGGCGACGACGTCACTCAACTCCAGCGACGTCTCACCGAACTCGGCTTCAATCCCGGGCGGCCCGATGGAATCTTCGGACCCGACACCGATGCTGCGCTTCGGGAATTCCAGGCAGGTGTAGGAGTCTCCCCCGACGGCACTTGCGGACCGGAAACCTTCCGTGCGTTCGATCGATTGATTCGCACCGTGGTCGGCGGCAACGCGGCCGAGCTACGAGAGCACCTGCACCTCTCCCGGCTGCAGACTGGCGTCGCGGACAAGGTCATCGTCATCGATCCGGGCAGCCTTGTCGACCCGGATATGTGTCATGCCATTGCTGTTCGCGTCGAGGGTCGACTCGCGGCTCTCGGTACCCAGGTGCTGCTCACCCGGCCGGCAAAGGTTGTCGGGGAACCACCCACCGAAGCCGAACGTGCGGAGTTCGCGAACTCGGTGGACGCCGATTTGACGGTGTCCATTCACGTCGACAGTTCCGAAAGTTCGCTGCCCAACGGCATCGCGACGTTTTACTACGGACACCCTCGCGGCAGCCTGCACTCGCACGCCGGTCGGGTCCTCGCCGAGCATGTCCAAAGTGAGCTGACGTCACGCACCGACCGACTCGACTGTCGAATCCACCCGCGCACCTGGGACCTGCTCCGGCTCACCCGGATGCCTGCGGTGCGAGTGGAAGTCGGTTACGTCTCCAACCCCTCGGATGCCCGTCGACTCGCCAGCGAGACGTTCCACGACGCCATCGCCGAAGGGATCGCCGCCGCCGTCACCGACGTCTGCGCCCCGATCGTCGTCCGCTAGTTCCCTAGCGCTCGGCCAGGCAGCAGCAGTCGAACCACGAAGCCGGCAACCACGCCGATCACCACGAGACCCACGATCATCACGACCTTGCCCATCGGTGACCCCCAGAGCCGCCACGTGTCCTATCGTAGGTCGCCACGCCGGAGAGAGAAATGCATTCCCCTGACCTGACCCCTGACCCGACCCGCCGGCCGACAGGAGCCTCATGAACACCGAGAGCTCAGCCACCGGTTCCCGCCTCGACCCATGGGTCGATTCCTACGCCCAGCGAGCCAAGAACATCTCCGGGTCGGCGATTCGCGCACTCTTCGCGGTCGCGAGCCGCCCCGAGGTGGTCTCCCTCGCCGGCGGAATGCCCTACGTCCAGGCACTCTCGATGGATCAGATGGCCGACATCGCAGCGCGCGTGGTTCGCGAGAACGGACCGCAGGCGCTGCAGTACGGATCGGGTCAAGGTGACGTTCGGTTGCGTGAGCAGATCCTCGACATCACGGCCGAGGTTGGTGTGCGCGCTCACCCGGACGACATCATCGTCACAACCGGATCGCAGATGGCGCTGGATCTGGTGACGCGTACGTTCTGCGATCCCGGTGACGTAGTGCTCGTCGAATCTCCCTCCTACGTCGGCGCGCTCGGCGTCTTTCGTTCCTATGAATGCGAAGTCGTGCACGTAGCGATGGACGACGACGGACTCATTCCCACGGCCCTTAGTGAGGCGATCGACACCGTTCGCGCTCAAGGTAAGCGCATAAAGCTCATCTACACGATTCCGTCGTTCCATAACCCCGCCGGAGTGACGCAACCCCCCGAGCGTCGTGAGCAAATCCTGCAGATCGCGCAATCAGCCGGGATCGCCGTTCTCGAAGACGATCCCTACGGATTGCTCGGGTTCGAAGGTGAACCGCCGCGAGCACTGCGTGCCGACGACGATCAGGGGGTCATCTACCTCGGCTCGTTTTCCAAGACGATCGCTTCCGGACTGCGGGTTGGTTGGGCCATTGCACCGCATGGTGTTCGCGAGAAGTTGGTGCTGGCGGCCGAGGCGGCGACG
>RFSV01000126.1 GCA_009923785.1 Acidimicrobiia bacterium
GGCCCGAAGCGATCCCGAACGTTGACGGCACCGTCACGGTGTCCTGGGCAGAACCATTCCAAGACGGCGCCGGTCCGATCACCAGCTACCGGGCCGTTGCACGCCCCCAATCCACCCCTGTTGCTCAAGCATCAGACAGCCCGGTGTCCATGGCATCAGGCGGGTCGTGCTCAACGACCGGGTTCGTGTGTGTGATCGCCGGGCTCGAGGAGAACGTCGACTACTTGTTCGAAGTGTTCGCTTCGAACAACGAAGGTGAAAGCGCCGGTCGGATGACCCAACAAGCGATACGGATCGTGCCGCAAACCCCAGCCACCACCATCCCCGACACGGTTCCTGACACGCTCCCCGCTGTTGCCGACCCGGAACCGTTGCCCGTGACCGGCAACGACGATGATCTGGTGACGTGGTCACTGTTGTTGATCGCGTTCGGCGCGCTGAGCGTCCTGTACGTGCGGCGTACACGCCTCAACTAGGCGTCACGCCGCCGACGCGCGACCCGGCTAACCGTCTCCTTGTTGGATCTGTTCTCAAAGCGAAAGGCTACGTTCCGGGCATGGTCGAACAGGTTGAGCCGTCAGAGGTGTCGTGTTGGCGTGCCGACAGCCTCGGTGGCGTCGATGCGGTCACCAGGCACGTCGATGTCGATGAGATCACTGAACAAGCCCGCGCGCTTGCCGCGGCCGGGGTCACGTACGACACGTTGAACCTGGATGATTTGCCACTCGGTGATCTCACTGACGTGTTCGCCGACATTGATCTCGAGCTGCGGGAACGGTCCGGCATCGTGATCGTGGACGGCTTCCCTGTCGACGACCCGCAGGTCGCTTAACTCGTGTTGTGGAGAGTCGCCGCAGTCATCGGCTCACCAGTGAGCCAAAGCGTGATGGGTGAACGACTCGGTCACGTGATCAACATGACCGATATCGACCCGCACGCCCGCGCCTACCGACGCAACGACGAACTCACCCCACACACCGACCCCGCCGACGTCCTCACTTTCCTGTGTCTGAACCCTGCCATTGAAGGCGGTGAAAGCTGGTTCGTGTCCGCGATGACGCTGTACCGGATCCTGCGAGACGAACACCCCGAACTCTTAGAACGACATCAACGAGGCTGGCGGTATCACCGGTTCGGAGAACAACCCGACGATCACCCGCCAATCACCCCACACCGCGTACCGACCTACTCCACCTGCGACGGTGTGTTGAGCGCCCGATACGTCCGCCAATACATCGAGATCGCTCACGACGAAGACCCTGACGGCTGCCCGCTCGACGACATCGACCGGCAAGCACTCGACACCCTCGACCGATACGGACGCGACCCGAATCTCGCACTCCACTTCACCCTGCAAGCCGGACAAGCAGTGTTCGCGAACAACTACACCGTGTTCCACGCCCGCACCGGCTTCACCGACCCACCCGGACACCCCAAACGGCACCTCATCCGACTCTGGCTCGACGCCCACCAAACACGACCGGTGACTGCCACCACTCGCATCTACCCCGGCTCACCAGGCATCGACCCCCAACCCGGACGCCAACCCTCCTACGCCACCAACACCGTCATCATCTGACACCTCATCGTGATCGTTTGATCATGGATCGGGTTCGTGCTTACGTTTCGCCTGTGCGCCGCCCAACACCTCATTTTCAGTCGGTCGCGTATGTCGTGATTGCGTCCGTCCTTGCGGCGTGCAACAGCGCCGACTCCTCTGGTGCCATACCGGTATCCGACGCCGAAATCAGTGAAACGGCCGAGGAGAACGACGCCTCTACGGCAACGACATCGCCACCAAAGACAACGACCCAGGTGGAACAGGCGCCGACGGCCACGACAAGCCAAGTGGCGAGCACCACCACGGTTGTCGAGCCAAACGCGGGTGCCCTCTGCTCTTCGGCAGGTGACACGTCCGGTTCCTTTGAGTGTCGGCAAAGTGTTGCCGGACTCGTATGGATGTCGACCGAAATCACCGATCCGCGAACGGATGGATTCGGCCCAGACGAGCTGTGCAAGTTGCCTGATCGCCGAACGGAGCCGATTTCTTCGGCCGAGGTCGGACTTGTGATCGGGTTCCCGCTGTCGCTCTCCGGGGTTCGGACTCCGAGTGTCGGCACAGCGACGCTCGCAGCAGTTGCCGTCGACTTCCCCGACTACCGCGGGGAGAAGCGCGAACTGGTGCGCCTCCGAGAGTCAGCGGCATCGTTCGATTCGTGGCTCGCGATTGAGTCGAATGGGCGCCTCTCGGCGACCTGGCAAATCCACGAGGAGTGGATCACGATGTCAAAGCCAGCAGCCGACTACAAGGTCCAGGGTTTCGACACGGAGGCGTACCAAGAGCTGTCCACTGAGATCGTCGATCGCGTCCTCGAGGTGATGGAACTTAGAGACCTCGATGAGTTGTTCGTTTACTTCCCCGACAGCATCACAAATCAGGACCGGCAACTCGACAACGCGTTCGAGTCCATCCTCCCGCAGATCGGGTTACCCGACCGAGAAAACGGTGTCTTCAATTATTCGCGACTCAGGAACATGAAGGGGTCGGGCACAATCTCTAAGCGGAACGGCAACGTCCTGTGGGCCATCTGGGCACACGAGTTTCTTCACGCGCTCGGCCTACAACTTCACGGACCCGAGCCAAGCGCTCTCATTGATGCAGGTTCGAACTACTCGTTCGCGGTCTCTGCCTGGAGCAAGTGGCTTCTCGGCTGGCTCGACGACGACCAGATCGCATGCATACCCACCGACGCGCTTCCCGCAGAAGTCGACCTCGTCCCAATCGAAACCGACCCGGCCGTCGACGGGATCCGAGCCGCGATCGTGCCGCTCACTGAAACCTCAGCGATCTTCATCGAGTCGCACAGGGCTACCGGACACAGTGCGAACAACGGCTTCGGGAACGGGCTTGGGATCGGCGATCTCGGCACCTACGGAATCGTCGTTGAATACCTCGACTCAGACGAAACCGCCCCCTACGACCCCTTCACGAACGACGATTCAGCAGGCACCAGGTTCATCTACCCCGCTGAGCTTGAAGCAGGCGCCCGCGGCAACTACGGCACCATGGCACGCGAAGAATGGCCGATACAGCCACTCACCTTCCTCGGCGAAACAGTCGAGACCCCACAAGTGAACATCGACTTCACC
>RFSV01000127.1 GCA_009923785.1 Acidimicrobiia bacterium
CCCAAGAGCTCGCCGCGTGGGCGCGCGCCGACGATCGCTTCGAGGTGGTGGCACCGCATCCTCTGAATCTGGTCTGCCTACGTATCACGGGCGACAGCCCCGAGGATGGCGACGTCCGCACCGACGCCCTCATCGAGGCGGCCAACGCCACCGGCCAGGCCCTCTTCACCCGCACCGTGCTCGACGGTCGCAGCGTTCTGCGCTTCTCGATCGGCGGTCGCACCACCGAGCGCCGCCATGTGGAGGCGGCCTGGGGTTTGCTCGCCGAACGGGCCTAGGCTTCGAGTCGACATATATACGACCCCGTGCGGGGTATGGGTGAAAGTCCCAACCGGCGGTGAAAGCCCGCGAACCCTGGCCAGCGATTCGTCGCCAGCCAGGGCCGACTCGGTGAAATTCCGAGGCCGACGGTCAGAGTCCGGATGGGAGCACGGGTGCTGCGAAGGCGCGGGCGCGACCCGGGCCTTGGCCGTGCCGTCCCCTCTCGCACGTGGCCCGACCGGCGAGACACATGACGAACGACGACACGATGATGACCCGAGCCCTGGCCAATGCGGCCCGTGCGCGCACCGTGTCGGCTCCCAATCCGTGGGTCGGATGCGTGATCGTGACGACCGACGGCCAAACGTTCGACGGTGCAACCGAAGCACCCGGCGCACGCCACGCCGAAATCGTCGCCCTCGATGCTGCTCGGGCCGCCAACACAAACCTCTGTGGCGCCACCGTCTACACCACCCTCGAACCGTGCAGTCACCACGGCCGAACACCTCCGTGCACCGATGCTTTGATCGCCGCCGGAGTGTCACGCGTGGTGAGTGCTCTCACTGATCCCGATCCGCAAGTGACCGGCAGCGGATTTGCGCGACTGCGAGAGGCCGGAATCACCGTCGACGTGGGATGCGGTGCACGAGCTGCCACCGAACAACTCCTCCCGTATCTGCATCATCGTCGCACCGGTCGCCCGTTCGTGGTGCTGAAGCTCGCCGCCACCCTCGACGGTCGCACCGCCGCCGCTGATGGAACGAGCCAATGGATCACCGGCGACGACGCTCGCCGCGCTGCGCATCAGTTGCGCGCCGAGAGCCAAGCAATCGTCGTCGGTGCCGGGACCGTGCGGGCCGACGACCCGAGTCTCACCACGCGACTGGTCGACGGTCCGTCGCCGCGACGAATCGTTCTCGGATCAGCACCCGCCGACGCCAAAGTGCATCCCTGCACTGAATGGCGCGGACCGCTTCCCGAACTTCTCGATCAACTCGGCGCCGACGGCGTCGTGCAACTCATGGTCGAGGGTGGCGCAGCGGTCGCCGCTTCATTCCACCGTGAAGGCCTCGTCGATCGCTACGTGCTGCATCTCGCACCAGCCTTCATGGGCGGCAGCGACGGCACCCCCCTCTTCGCCGGAGACGGCGCAGCAACCATCGCCGATCTGCAGCGTGGACGACTCGTGTCGACGCGTGCACTCGGCGACGACATCGAAGTGGTGATCGACTCCCCATGCGAACACCCGAAGGAGCAATCATGAGCAACTCCCCCTTCGCCCCCATCGCTGACGTCGTGGCCGCCATCGGCCGCGGTGAGATGGTCGTGATGGTCGACGACGAAGACCGCGAGAACGAAGGCGATCTCATCATGGCGGCCGAGTTCGCCACTCCCGAGAAGATCGCCTTCATCGTGCGACACACATCAGGTGTCGTGGTCGCTCCCCTCACTGGCGAACGATGTGACGATCTGCGACTTCCACTCATGGTCGAGCACAACACCGAAAGCCATCGCACGGCGTTCACGGTGTCAGTCGATCTCATCGAAGGAACCAGCACTGGCATCTCCGCGTCCGACCGCGCCGCGACCTTGCGTGCCCTCGCCGATCCCACCGTCGGATTCGGAGGATTCGCCCGACCCGGTCACATCTTCCCGCTACGGGCCCGAGAAGGTGGTGTGTTGAAGCGTGCCGGTCATACCGAAGCCGCCGTCGACCTCGCACGTATGGCCGGACTTCAACCGGCTGGCATCATCTGCGAGATCGTCAACGAAGACGGCTCGATGTCTCGCCTGCCGCAATTGATCGAGTTCAGCAAGCAGCACGGCCTCTTGCTTTCGTCGATTGCCGAACTCATCCGTTATCGCCGTACTCACGAGAAGTTGGTGAGTCGTATCGGCCAGGCGCAAGTACCCACCGAATGGGGAACGTTCACCTGCACCGCCTTCAAGAGTCACCTCGACGACACCGAGCACCTCGCTTTCAGCATCGGCGACATCGATGACGGTGAACCCGTCCTCACACGCGTGCACAGCGAATGCCTCACCGGCGACGTGTTCTCGAGCCGTCGCTGCGATTGCGGTCCGCAACTGCACGCCGCCATGCAGATCATCGCCGAGGAAGGTCGTGGTGTCGTGGTGTACCTGCGAGGCCACGAAGGACGCGGTATCGGTATCGGCCACAAGATTCGTGCCTACTCGCTGCAGGATGGCGGGCTCGACACCGTCGATGCCAACACCGAGCTCGGTCTGCCGGTCGATAGCCGTGAGTACGGCATCGGCGCGCAGATCCTCAACGATCTCGGTGTGCGCCAACTACGCCTCATGACCAACAACCCGGCCAAGTACGGCGGTATCGCCGGTTACGGGCTCGAGGTCGTCGAACGAGTCGCGCTGCGCGCCCACACCACACCCGAGAACATCGACTACCTGAAGACCAAGCGCGACCGCATGGGCCATCTCATCGATCTGCCGGAGACGATCGAGGCTGCGAAGGGGAAGAACTGATGACACGCATCAACAGCCAACAGAGTCCGTCGTCGTTCGATGGATCGCACCTCAGCATCGGCATCGTGTGTGGCCGTTTCAACGATCACATCACGACCGCTCTCCTCGACGGAGCGAAACGTGGTCTCGATCGTTGTCAGGTCAATCCTGACAACATCGACG
>RFSV01000128.1 GCA_009923785.1 Acidimicrobiia bacterium
ACAGGAGCACGGAGCACCCCGAGTGGTGGCACGCGTGAACAACCCTAAGAACGAATGGATGTTCAACGACATGTGGGGTGTCGACGTCTCGGTGTCGACGCCGCATCTCATCACGGGACTCGTCGAAGAAGCGGTGAACGTCGGCCAAGTCGTCCGCCTACTGGCATTCGAAGGCGGAAAGGCGCGCATGCTCGAGGTCACGCTTGCTGACGACTCGCCGGCCCGCGACAAAGCCATCGGCTCATTGGCCATGCCGCGCGATCTCGTTGTGGTTGCCGTCGTTCGTCTCGGCAAGGTCGTGTCACCGAGTGACGACCTGGTTCTGCGTGCTGGCGACGAGGTGCTGGTTCTCACCCACGACGCAACCGAGGAAGAAGTGGAAGGCGTTTTCGTCGCCTGACCGTCTCGAGTCGATGATCAGGCGTGGACGGTCGGTAAGAGGGTGTAGCCGGGGTTCAACATCACGCGTCGACCATGTTCTTGGTGGGCCACACCTTCCAGGACGATGGCGCGGCCGGCGGTCATTCCGGTCACCGAGTGTCGGCCGGTGAACACAGCCACCACTTCGCCGGTTCCGTCCGACACCACCACCTCGTAGGCCGGGATACCCGAACGGGGGCGAATGCGCTCGACCACGATCTCGCCAGCAACGCGCACGCGCTTGCGACACGGCATGTCGGCGAGTGGTGGGAGCCCAAGGTCGGCGACGCGATTCTGGAGTCGCTCTTGCTCGACTTCCTCCATCGATTGAGTCAGGCGCTTGCGGAGTCCCACGGGGTCACCATAGACCCGGTGACCGTAGGCTCGGCTTCATGAAGACGCGCACGCTCCTCCTCTTGTCGGTGGCGTGTGGGCTCGTGATCCTCGTTGCCGGTGGGCTGAAGTTGTTGCAGGTCGCGACCGACCGCACGGAGGTGCAGGTTCTGTCGATCGGCCAGACGTCGCGTATCGGCGACATGACGGTGCGCGTCGACGCGCTCGACGTCGGATCGGAGGGGACCGAGGCGCGGATCGCCATGTCGGGAGTCCCCGGTGCGATCGCCGTCACCGGGTGGCGATTGCTGGGCGACGGCGAAGTGGTCGAGCCGTTCACCACCGTGGGTGACGGTCTGTGCGATGCGCGGACCGAAGTGCCCGAAGCAGGTGAGGTCGTGTGCACGGTGCGATTCACCTCGGTGGAGACGATTCAGGCGGTGGCCTACACCCGTGCCGGTGAACAACGCCAGTGGGCGCCCTGACGAGAGGGTGACCACCGGGTGGATGGCCTGTGATCAGGTCGTCGCTCGACGCCTGATGGGGCATGACAGCGGTCATTCACCCACGGAATCGGGGTGGCCAACCGCTACGGTTGATGCCTGCACAGCGCTTCGGCGCACGGAACTCGGAGGTGGTCTGTACGGCCGAGCAATTCGATCTCGTGATCATCGGCGGAGGCCCCGGTGGCTATGGTGCGGCCCTCTACGGTGCCTCGGCCGGGATGAATGTCGCCCTCGTCGAGCGCGACGCTCTTGGCGGCACATGTCTGAATCGCGGCTGCATCCCAGCCAAGGCGTTCCTCGAGACGGCAGCCGTCAATCGGCACGTCGCGCACGCAGCTGATTTCGGCATCAACACTTCGTCGCCCTCGGTCGACTTCGCCGTGACCCAGGCTCGCAAGCGCAAGATCGTCGATGGTCTGGTGAAGGGCATCGGCGGACTGTGCAAGTCCCGCAAAGTGACCGTGTTCAACGGAACCGGAGCCCTCGGCGCCGGCCGGACGGTCAACGTGTCGATGAACGACGGATCGAGTGCGGTGCTCCAGGGCGCCAACGTGATCCTGGCATCGGGTTCGGTTCCCCGAACCGTGCCGGGTTTCGACCGCGGTGGGCCGATCATGACGAGCGACGAGGTGCTCGACCTCGATTACGTGCCGGCGCGGGTCGCGGTGATCGGCGGTGGCGCGATCGGTTGTGAGTTCGCTTCGACGTTCGCCGACCTCGGAGCCACCGTCACCATCCTCGAAGGTCTGCCCAAGATCCTCCCCGGACTCGATGCCGACGTCGCCAACGTGGTGGTCAAGTCGTTCAAGAAGAAGAACATCGACATTCGCACCGGCGTCATGGTCAAGGGACACTCGCCACTGCCTGGCGGTGGAACGGTGGTCACGTTCGGCGACGACGAGAAGCTCGAAGTCGATGCCGTGGTCGTGTCGGTGGGACGTCGTCCGTACGCCGATCTGCTCGGCCTGCAGGGAACTGCAGTGAACGTGACCGATCGGGGTTTCGTCGAGGTCGACGACTGGTGTCGAACCGCAGAGCCCGGTGTGTATGCGATCGGCGACCTTGTGAACACACCGCAACTCGCGCACGTCGGTTACGCCGAGGCGATCCTCGCGGTGAAACACATGCTCGGTGAAGGCCCGGCGCCGATCGCCTACGACCGGGTGCCGTGGGCCATCTACTGCCACCCCGAAGTGGCCTGGGCCGGACCGGGTGAGGACGCCTGTAAGGAAATGGGGCTCGACGTCGTCGTGGCCAAGCACCAGTTCCGGGCCAACAGCCGCGCGCAGATTCTCGGCGAAATGGACGGCCTCGTGAAGATCGTGGCCAAGCGCAACGCCGACGGAACGGCCGGACAGATCCTCGGCGTGCACATGGTCGGACCTTGGGTCACCGAACAGCTGTCGGGCGGATACCTCGCCGTCAACTGGGAAGCCACGGTGGCCGAAGTAGCCGAATTCGTCCAGCCGCATCCGAGTCTCACCGAACTCTTCGGCGAGACGGTGCTCTCGCTCACCGGACGAAGCCTCAACGCCTGACCCGAACCACGAATCGGCGACGCCGTCGTTGCCGCACGAACGACATCACGAAGGACGAGACGAACATGGCA
>RFSV01000129.1 GCA_009923785.1 Acidimicrobiia bacterium
GCACAGTGACTCGACTGACGTCGAACTCGGTGACGAGTTCAGATTCCGACGGCAGCAGTCGCCCGGGGGCGTACTCGCCGTCTGCAATGCGACGACGAATCTCCTCGGCGATAGTTCGGTATCTGATCTCCCGCACACTTGTATTATACTTGTCTCCATGAGCAACGTGACCGCCGGAACCCCCATCGAACTCGTCGCCAACGTGTACGCGAACCTTCCCGAACGCGTCGCACTCGGACGTCAGCGCCTCGGACGTCCGCTCACGCTCACCGAGAAGATCCTCGTCAACCACTTGGTCGACCCGGCCTCGCAAGAGATGGAGCGCGGCGACAGTTACGCCGACTTCAACCCCGACCGCGTCGCAATGCAGGATGCGACTGCGCAGATGGCGCTGTTGCAGTTCATGACGGCCGGGCTTCCCACCACCGCCGTTCCGTCGACCGTGCACTGCGACCACCTCATCTTGGCCAAGGTCGGTGCCAAAATCGACCTCGGTGTCGCCATCGACGACAACCGCGAGGTGTACGACTTCCTACGAACCGTGTCGGCGAAATACGGCATCGGATTCTGGGGGCCTGGCAGCGGAATCATCCACCAGGTGGTGCTCGAGAACTACGCCTTTCCCGGCGGCATGATGATCGGAACAGATAGCCACACTCCGAACGCCGGCGGACTCGGCATGGTCGCCATCGGAGTCGGCGGTGCCGATGCGGTCGACGTCATGACCGGCTTTCCGTTCAACGTGAAGTGGCCCAAGGTGATCGGTGTCAAGCTCACCGGAACCCTGAGTGGCTGGTCGTCACCGAAAGATGTCATCCTCGAAGTTGCTCGAGTACTGACCGTCGAAGGTGGCACGGGAGCCATCGTCGAGTACTTCGGACCAGGGGCCGACAGCATCTCGGCCACCGGCAAGGCCACGATCTGCAACATGGGTGCCGAGATCGGCGCCACCTGCTCAGTGTTCGGCTACGACCACAACATGTCGGTGTACCTGAAGGCCACCGGCCGCGAAGACATCGCCGATGCTGCGGACAAGGTGGCCGAACATCTTCGTCCCGACGACGGCGCCCACTACGACCAGATCGTCGAGATCGATCTCGATCAACTGAAGCCACTCATCAACGGCCCGCACTCCCCCGACCGTGCGCACAAAGTTGGCCACGAAGTCGGCGCGGCAGCCGCGGCCAACGACTGGCCGCTCGAGGTGTCGGCCGCACTCATCGGTTCGTGCACCAACTCGTCCTATGAAGACATCACGCGTGCAGCGTCGATCGCTCGTCAAGCCGCAGCCAAAGGACTACGAGCCAAGTGCGAGCTCCTCATCACACCGGGCTCCGAGCAGATCCGAGCCACCATCGAGCGCGACGGCCTCCTGGCCGACCTCGAAGCGATCGGCGCAACTGTGCTCGCCAACGCCTGCGGACCTTGCATCGGCCAGTGGGAGCGGGCCAAGGAGATCACCGACAAGCCGAACTCCATCGTCAACTCCTTCAACCGCAACTTCCCGAAGCGCAACGACGGGTCGGCCAACACGCTGAGTTTCGTGACCTCTCCTGACACGGTCATGGCCATCGCTCTGGCCGGTCGCCTCGACTTCGATCCCACGACCGACACACTCACCGCGCCTGACGGCACCGAGGTCCGACTCGATCCGCCGATCGGTGAAGTCCTCCCCGATCGCGGCTACGACGCCGGGAGCAACACGTTCACCGCCCCGCCTGCCGATGGCGGAGGAATCACGGTGTCGGTCGATCCGGCGAGTTCCCGACTCCAGCTCTTGCAGCCGTTCCCAGCCTGGAACGGACAGGACTACCTCGGACTACCGATCCTCATGAAGGCACAGGGCAAGTGCACCACCGACCACATCTCGGCGGCCGGCAAATGGCTCACCTATCGCGGACACCTCGAGAACATCTCGGGCAACCTCTTCCTCGGTGCCGTCAACGCCTTCACAGGTGCTGCCGGCGAGGGACTCGACATCACCGATGGCGGCACACGGTCGTATCCCGACATCGCCAAGCGTTACAGCGAAGCCGGAATTTCGTGGTGTGCAATCGGCGACCGCAACTACGGCGAAGGTTCGTCCCGTGAACACGCGGCCATGGAACCTCGATTTCGCGGTGGTGTCGTCATCTTCGCCCGATCGTTCGCCCGTATCCACGAGACCAACTTGAAAAAGCAGGGTCTCGTGCCTCTCACGTTCGCCGATCCGAACACCTACGACCTCATCGGTGAAAGCGATCGCATCAACGTGCTCGGACTACCTCCCGTGCCGGGACGCAACGTCCGCTGTCAGATCGTGAAGCCCGACGGCAACACGATCGACTTCGAAGCCGTGCACACCTTCAGCGACGAACAGGTCGAGTGGTTCAAGGCCGGATCGGCGCTCAACATCGTGCGCGCCAAGGTCGCACGAGGCAACTGACTCGATCGGCAGTCGACATGGATCTCATCGATGCACTGCGCGGTACCGGCTCGGTTCGTGCGTTCACCGACGAACCTGTCGACGACTCGGTGCTCGCTCGCGTTCTCGACATCGCACGTTTCGCTCCAAGTGGTGGGAATCGCCAGCCATGGCGCGTCGCCGTTGTCAAAGACCCCGAATTGCGCCGTCGTCTCGCCGATGCCATGACGCCGGTATGGGACGAATACGCCGCCATTTCGGCCACCGGAATCACGCCGTTCTCCTCGGCGCCTCCTGCTCCTTACGAACTCGAGTCGAAACGTCCCGGGAACGTTCCCAATCAACTGCTCACGGAGATCGCCACCATTCC
>RFSV01000130.1 GCA_009923785.1 Acidimicrobiia bacterium
TACAACTTCCCGGTCGTCAACATGGCCGGCAAGATCGCACCCGCCCTCGCCGTCGGCTGC
Organism: Acidimicrobiia bacterium; assembly: GCA_009923785.1. Taxonomy (GTDB): domain Bacteria; phylum Actinomycetota; class Acidimicrobiia; order Acidimicrobiales; family Ilumatobacteraceae; genus Casp-actino8. The sequence goes on from RFSV01000130.1 coordinate 61, forward strand.
ACCGTCGTCATGAAGCCGGCACCACAAGATCCGCTCGCCGTCATCGAATTGGCCGAAATCATGCACGAGGTCGGCTTCCCGCCAGGTGTGATCAACATCGTGACCTCGTCGAAGCCCGAGCCGGCCGCCGCCCTCACCACCTCACCCGACGTCGACATGGTCTCGTTCACTGGTTCCACTGCTGTCGGAGTTCGCATCATGCAGGCCGGAGCCGCCACCATGAAGCGACAGTTGCTGGAACTCGGCGGCAAGGGCGCAGCTCTCGTGATGGACGACGCCGACGTCGCCAAGGCCGTGGGCGCGATCCAGAGCGTGTGGGCCTTCCACAGTGGACAGATCTGCACGGCCCCCACACGCGCAGTCGTACATCGCTCGCGTTACGACGAACTCGTGTCGGCTCTCGCCAACGTTGCGCCACACTTGAAGGTTGGTGCGCCCACCGATACCGACACCTTGGTCGGTCCCGTCATCTCGGCGGTGCAACGCGATCGCATCGAGTCGTACATCGCTGCCGGAGCGGCCGAAGGTGCCGAGATCGTGGTCGACGGGCGTCGTCCCTCGCACATGGACCGCGGCTACTACGTCGCACCCACGCTGATCGCCGGTTGCCGCCCCGACATGACTCCGGTCAAAGAGGAGATCTTCGGCCCCGTCGTCGTCGTGGTTCCCTTCGACGAAGAAGACGAAGGCATCGCCATCGCCAATGGTTCCGAGTTCGGCCTGTACGACTACGTGTTCTCGCAGGATTCCGATCGTGCGTATCGCATCGCGCGCCAACTCCGCAGTGGCAATGTCGGAATCAACACTGCGCAGCGCAACCACGAGGCACCTTTTGGCGGCTTCAAGATGAGCGGCGTCGGACGCGACGGAGGCGACTTCGGTCTTCATTGCTACACCGAGATGCAGTCGATCGTCTGGCCGGGCTGAACATCTCCACCGAGCGACGAGCCGACGTCAGCGGATCACTGACACTTCGACACGACGTTGGTGGCGAAGTCGTCGATGAAGGGCTTGTAAGCCGCTGACATCTCGGCCAGTCCGGCGTGATCTCCGGCTGACGGATTGCCGAGCGCCCACGGCATGCACAAAGTTCCGGTCAAGCCGAGTTCTTCTTCGGCCCGCTTGTACAGATCGGCGGTGGGCATGGCGTACAGACCGCAGATGATCTCGAAGTCGTCGTTCTCACGCCCGTATTCGCGCAAGTAACCCTTCAACTTCGTGATGTGGACTTCGGCTTCTTCCCACGGATAGGCGTTGCCGATCCAACCATCGCCAACCTTGGCGGCGCGACGCAACGCGGCATCAGTGTGCCCACCCACGTAGATCGGCACCCGCTTCGGCGGGCTCGGCTCCATGGTCACCGGCGGCACGTCGTAGTACTCACCGTGGAACTCGACCCATCCTCCTGCCCACAACGCGCGCAGAGCTTCGATCATCTCGGTGAGTCGCTTGCCGCGGTTCGAGAAGTCCTGACCCTGCAGATCGAACTCTTCTTTCATCCATCCGGCTCCGGCGCCAAGGGCCACCCGACCATCGGACAGAACCGACGCGGTCGCGATCTCCTTGGCCAACTGCAGCAACGGTCGGTGGCCGGCCACGTAGATGTTGGTCGTGAAGTTGAGATGCGTCGTCACGCTCGTCATGGCACCGATGAGAACCCACGGGTCGGGCCACGCGGTCTCAGGCTCCCAGATCGGACGGCCGTCGGGGTGCGGAGAATACGGATACTTCGACTGAAGATTCTTCGGATACACGAGGTGATCGCTCACCATGAGGCCGTGGTAACCAGCCTCGTCGAGCAGCTGCGCGATGTGAACCAGTTGCTTCGTCTTCATGAATGCGGTGGCGCACCAGAACTTCATGTGGCTCCTCGTCGAACGTACGGGGCTGGATTCGACCCCTCCCATCTGCCACTCTGTCAGATCGTGGACGACTCGCACACTTTCCCCGAACGAGTTCCGGTCGTCCTCGAGGAACGTCGCGGACCTGTTGCCATCGTGACTCTCAACCGACCTGATGCTCGAAACGCGCTGAATGCCGAACTCGCTGCGGCCTTTCCTCAGGCGGTCGCAACTGCCGACGCCGATCCCGATGTGCAGGCGATCGTGCTCACCGGATCCGATCCCGCTTTTTGCGCCGGATTCGACCGACGAGACGTCGACAGCGGCGAGAAGAAAGGCGAGAACCCGCATCCAGGTCACTGGACAGCACTGCCTCGTACACGCGTGCCGGTGATCGGAGCGATCAATGGAGCCGCAGTCACCGGAGGACTCGAGATTGCGCTCGCCTGCGACTTTCTCGTCGCATCGGAACGGGCGCGCTTCGCCGACACACACACCAAAGTCGGCATGGTCCCCGGCTGGGGACTCACCGTGCTCCTCCCCCGACTGATCGGACCGGCGCGCGCTCGCTTCATGAGTTTCACGGGCGAATTCGTCGATGCCGCGACTGCGCTCGCATGGGGTCTCGTCGTCGAGGTCACACCACACGACCGATTGGTCGAGCGCGCCATCGAGATCGGCAATGCCATCGCCTCCACTCACGCCGACGCCACGACGGAGACTCGCGCGCTCTACGACGACGTTCGTCCGCTCGGTGACTCCGATGACGCCTTCGCCGTCGAGAATCAGCGGGCTCGACTCTGGGCGGCCAAGAGATTCGGCGGCGCGTCATGAAGGTGTACGCCGGAATGGAT
>RFSV01000014.1 GCA_009923785.1 Acidimicrobiia bacterium
CCCACATCCTCGGAGTCCCCGAATCGATGAGCGACACCTTCACTGGTTGGGTGAGGGACGTCCTCGAATTCGCGTACGACGCCGAACGGCGTCAGCGCGGTATGCGAGGGGTCATCACCTTTTTCCAGGGTGCCTTGGCCGAACGTCGAGAAAATCCGGGGGACGACCTCATCTCGGAGTTGCTGCACACGCAGGTCGAGGGCGAACCCATCGAGGATTCGGTGATCCTTGGCATGTGTGCTTTGCTCCTCGTCGCCGGGGTCGACACCACGTGGTCGTCGATCGGATCATCGCTCTGGCATTTGGCCAGTCACCCCGACGACCTGGCCCGCCTCGTGCGCGAGCCCGAGCTGATGCCGACAGCCATCGAAGAATTCCTCCGTGCCTACTCACCGGTGACGATGGCCCGGAGGCTTCTCGATGACACCGAATTCGACGGTTGCCCTATGAAGGCTGGGGAGAGAATCCTCATGAACTTCCCGGCCGCCAATCGCGACCCGGAGGTCTTCGATCGGGCTGACGAGGTGCTCATCGACCGTCGAGAGAACCGGCATGTTGCGTTCGGGGCCGGCATCCACCGCTGCGCCGGATCGAACCTGGCCCGAATGGAACTCCGCGTCTCCATCGAGACGTTCATCACACGGATTCCGGAGTTCTCCCTCGCCGACCCGTCGGCGGTCACGTGGGCCGGCGGCCAAGTTCGTGGTCCTCGATCGGCCGTGGTGACGTTCACGTCACGATGAGTTTGCTGCGCGCTCCGCTGCAGGGGACGGTCTCGTGGGTGCCCGAAATCGGATCGAAGATCCCGGCGGGGCGACCAGTGATCGTGATCGAGTCCATGAAGATGGAACATGATGTGACGCACGATGAGTCGATCGAAGTGGTCGACCTGCATGTGGCGGTCGGAGCAACCGTGGCCGAGGGTCAGGCCCTCATCGAAGTTCGACCAGCGGATGTCGAATCGACTGCGGCCGACACCAGCAAGGACGTCGCCCGGTTGGATTTGAGCGAAGTGGTCGAGCGGCACGAACGTGGTCTCGACGAGAGTCGATCGAATGCGATAGCGCGCCGACGGGAGACTGGCCGGCGATCGGCTCGAGAGAACCTGTCCGCTCTCGTCGAGCCGGGGTCATTCGTCGAATACGGGCCTCTCGTCGTCGCCGCTCAGCGTCGGCGTCGTTCGCTCGACGAGTTGATCGACAAAACACCGGCTGACGGTCTCGTCGGAGGTATCGGAGAGATCAACGGAAGGAGCGACGATCGTGTGAATCGTCGCGCAGTCGTGATGTCGTACGACTACACGGTTCTGGCCGGCACTCAGGGGCAACAGAATCATCGCAAGAAGGATCGGCTCTTCGACGTGGCCGAACGCCTTCGCCTTCCGGTCGTCTTGTTCGCCGAAGGGGGCGGAGGTCGTCCAGGTGACACCGACGGACTCGGAGTGTCCGGGCTCGATTGCTGGGCCTTTCACGACTTCGCTCGATTGTCCGGACTGGTGCCGCTCGTCGGAATCACTGGAGGCTTCTGTTTTGCCGGCAACGCAGCTCTGCTCGGCTGTTGCGACGTGGTGATCGCTCTCGAAGGATCCAATATCGGCATGGGTGGTCCGGCCATGATCGAAGGAGGAGGACTCGGCGTGCACGCGCCGGAGGCCATCGGGCCAACTGCCGTACAGTTCGCGAACGGTGTGGTCGACGTTGTCGTCGAGGACGATGCCGAGGCGGTGGCGATTGCCAAGAAATATCTCGACTTCTTTCAATGTCGGCGATCGTCTTTCGCAGCACCGCCTGTCGAGGCATTGCGAGACGTCGTTCCGGTCGACCGCAAGAAGCCGTACGACATCCGACGTGTCGTGGACGGACTTTTCGACGTGGACTCGGTTCTCGAACTCCGACGGGGCTTCGGGGCTGGAATGCTGACAGCCCTGGCGCGACTCGAGGGGATGACAGTCGGAGTGGTGGCCAACGATCCGCGCCATCTGGCTGGTGCCATCGACAGCGACGGTGCCGACAAGGCGGCCCGGTTCATGCAGTTGTGCGATGCCTTCGACGTGCCCATCGTGACCCTTGTCGACACGCCCGGCATGATGGTTGGCCCCGATGTCGAAGAGACCGCTCTTGTGCGGCACTGCAGTCGACTTTTCGTGACGGGTGTGAACGTCTCGGTGCCGGTGGTGAGTGTCGTCATTCGAAAGTCGTACGGTCTCGGAGCACAAGCGATGATGGCCGGTTCGACCAAGGCGCCACTGGCGTGCGTGGCCTGGCCGACCGGCGAATTCGGAGGGATGGGCCTCGAAGGGGCGGTGAGACTGGGTTACCGACGAGAGCTCGCTGCGATCGTCGACGCCGACGAACGCGAAGCCACCTTTCAGCAGATGGTCGACCGCATGTACGAACACGGAAAAGCCGTGTCGGTGGCCACCCACTTCGAAATCGACGACGTCATCGATCCGGCAGACACTCGTCGTTGGCTCGTCACGATCCTCGGTTCTTGGGATCCGCCTCCTCGAATGGATCGGAAGCGTCCCAATATCGACACCTGGTGATTCAGGGAAGTCTGGTGTTGAGCGCCTCGACGTTGTCGTGCAAAATTCGCCGGCGGTCGGCCTCGTCGAAGGCCTTCAACTCGGGAAGGTAGTCGAGCGGGTTGGGCATACCCTCGATGTGAGGCCAATCCGAGCCGAAGAGCACTCGATCGGTGCCCATGAGTTCGGCGACAGTGTGGACGTCGTCTTCCCAAAACGGGTTGATCCACCAATGGTTTCGGAAGGTCTCGATCGGGTCATCCGAGAAATAACCGGGCATTTTCTTGGCCGTCGACGTCATCTTCTTCATCGCATCGGCGAGGAAGTCGGATCCGTTCTCGACACTGGCCATACGTAGACGCGGGAAACGGTCGAAGATCTTCTCGAAGATCGACGTGATGACGAAGTCTTGTGCGGCACGTTCGATGGCGAAACTCTTGATGGAGGGTTTCCATGATCCTCCGGAGAACTGGGCCGAAAAAGAATCGTCGGCGTACCCCTGACTCGAATAGCCGCTGTCACCGGCGTGAATCACCACGGTCACCCCAGATTCAGCGGCCAGTGACCAGAACGGATCGAAAGATTCGTGGAAGGGTGAGCGAACTCCGTGGATGGTGTGAACAGCAGCAGGCCGCATCACAACGACGCGTGCCCCGGCCGAAAGCACCCGGTCGAGCTCGGCGACCGCCCAGTCGACATCGGCGAGAGACAGGTACGGGCCGGCGAAGATGCGCTCGCGATAGGCGAAACCCCAATCTTCGTCGAGCCACCGATTGAAAGCTGAGAACGTTTGACACACTGCGTACGGGTCATGCTTCAACAGTTCTTCGTAGAGCATTCCAAGGGTGGGGAAGAGCCAGATTCGACCTACGCCTTGGTCGTCCATTGTCGAGAGACGGGCATCGCGATCGCGGTACTCGGGTCGGATCGGTTCGCGTCGGGTGAGAAACTCGAGTGGGCTCTTCTTCTCAGGATTGCCGCGGAAGTAGTCGTGCATCGCGCCAGCCGGTGCGATCGGATCGAAAGTCGGATTGGTGACGACTCTGCTGACTCGCCCGCCGACGACCTGGTATTTGCGCCCGTCGATCTCGGCCCACTGCACGCATCGCGCCCCGAGTTTCGGATCGAGATGACGGGTGAAGGCGTCGAGAGCCTCGTAGTAATGATTGTCGCAGTCGAAGGGCAAAAATCCGAGATCGTTCTCCGTCGCGCTCATGGGCACAGGGTACGGCACGGCCGCCGGCGACGTGTCGTCGGAGGTCAGAGACAGATGTCAGACGGTCGGACCGGCACTCGGGGCAGGTCACGACCGGTCGCCTGCCGAATGGCGTTGACGATGGCGGGCGTGACACTGATACACGGGGGTTCCCCGACGCCTTTGGCGCCGAGCGGCGATTTGGGCTCGAATTCCTCGATGAAGGTGGCGACGACCTCGGGGGCGTCGAGGAATGTGGGCAACAGGTAGTCGGTGAAGCTCGGATTTCGGACCAAACCGTCGGCCACGACGATCTCTTCCATGACGGCCAATCCCAATCCTTGGGCGATTCCGCCCTCCACCTGTCCGACACACGACAACGGGTTGAGAACGCGTCCGACGTCTTGCGCAGTCGCCACCTGAACGACCTTCACGAGTCCGAGGTCGACGTCGACATCGACGACGGCCCGATGGGCGACGAAAGCAAATGCCACATGGCAATTGCCCTGACCGTTCTGATCGAGATCCTCGGTCGGAGGGTGCCGGTATTCGGCCGTTTCGTCGATGCGCAACCCACGAGCGGCGTCGACCACTGACCGCCGGTACGAGAGTCCGTCGGTGATGTCGAGATCGTCGATCGTCAGAGACGATCGATCGAGGCCATCGCGATCGGCAACGAGATCGAGGAGTCGTTCCCTCACCGCTCGGCACGCCGCGTCCACGGCTCCACCGCTCATCCAGGTCTGGCGGCTCGCCGAGGTCGAACCAGCCGATCCGATCTGTGTGTCGATGGTGTCGAGAAGGACCTCGTCCACACCGAGAACTGAGCGGGCGATCTGCTGGGCGAGCATCACGAATCCTTGACCGACTTCGGCGGTGGCGAATTTGACCGTCACGACGCCGTCGTCCATGCGGCAACGGGCCGTCGAATAGTCGTCGAATCCCTCGGAATACATGAGATTTTTGATGCTGACGCCCCAACCGACTCCACGACGAATGTGTCGTCGATCGGCGGTGAGGCCGCTTCCTCCGGGAATATCGCGGTAATCGTCACTGTCGGGTGACAGGGGAGGCATGGGAAGGGCTGCCGTCTCTCGGATGCAACGTTCCACCGGGGCCACGTCGTCGACGATCTGGCCGGTCACGAGCACGTCACCCGTTTCCATGGCATTTCGCAAGCGGATCTCGACCGGGTCGACACCTATTGCGGCCGCCAGTTTGTCCATCTGACTCTCATGGGCGAAGCATGCTTGCACCACTCCGAAACCTCTCATGGCTCCACACGGAGGGTTGTTGGTGCGGACCGCCCAACTTTCGACGAGAGCACTTGGGCATTTGTACGGGCCCTGAATCTGGGAGATTCCATTCACCAGAACGGCCGGCGAGGTGCTGCAGTAAGCACCGCCGTCGAAGACGACGCGGGCCTCGACGCGTCGGATACGACCATCACGGTCGGCATGGTGCCGCATCCAGATGCTGGCCGGGTGCCGATGAACGTGGCCGTAGAAGCTCTCTTCGCGGTCATAGGCGATGCGGACCGGCCGTCCCGTTCGCAGCGCGAGGAGGCAGGTGTGAACTTGCAGACTGATGTCTTCGCGTGCGCCGAATGCTCCACCAACACCACCAAGGACCAGACGCACCTTTTCTTCGGGAAGGCCGAGACAGGCCGCGATCTGTTTACGGTCTTCGTGTAGCCACTGCGTGGCGATGTACAGCTCGACACCCGATCCATCGTGATCTGGTAGGGCGAGAGCAGCTTCGAGGCCGAGAAATGCCTGATCCTGCATTCCGATCACGTACGTGCCTTCGACGACGACCTCACCGGTGATGCTCTGGTCGCCGTGCACGACACGCTGCTCGCGAAAGATGTTTCCGTCAGGATGCAAGAGATCCTCAGTGCCCGCGATGCAAACTTCCGGGTCGGTGATCGGATCGAGGACCTCGTAGTCGACTCGTATGGCGGCCAGCGCACGTCGACAGGTTTCTGGATGGTCAGCGGCAACTGCCGCAACTGGTTCACCCACGTAGCGAACTTCGTCTCCGATACGAGCGAAGACCGGCTGATCCTGGGCGATGAGGCCGTAGGTGAGCTGACCCGGTACATCGTCGGCTGTGATCACGCACGACACTCCGTCGATCGCCAGAGCCGCTGACACGTCGATGGACACGACTCGAGCTCTTGGATGCGGAGAACGAAGTGTGGCTCCCCACAGCATTCCGTCGGCCCACATGTCGCTGCTGAAGGCGAAGCTTCCGGACACCTTGGCGTTGGCGTCAGGGCGCACTGCGCTCGTCCCGAGAGTTCCCTGACGGAGACGAGTCGACACTGCTGTGGTCATGACGACCTCCGTCGCACGACGACCTCGCGAACTGCTTCCAGAATTCTTCCGTATCCCGTGCAGCGGCAGATGTTGCCCGACAGCGCTTCTCTGATCTCGTTGTCCGACGGGTCGTGATGATTCGACAAGAGATGGTGGACGGCAACGACGAAACCGGGTGTGCAAAAACCGCATTGAACGCCGCCGGCGTCGATGAAGGCTTGCTGAACATCGCTCAATGCCTGATCAGCACCCAGACCTTCGATGGTGGTGATCTCGGAATCGACTGCTGACGCGGCAAGAACCAGGCACGAACACACGGCTCGGCCATCGACGACGACCGTGCAACTGCCGCATTCTCCTTGTTCGCAGGCCCCTTTCGATCCGGGTAGACCGAGCCGCTCACGCAAGACGTACAGGAGACTTTCGCCGATCCACGAGTCCTGAACCTCATGTGGTCGTCCGTTGACGGTCAGTCTGTAATCGAGTGACGGAGGAGACGATTTCGTCATGATTCGGACCTTTCGAGAAGTCGTCGAGCCAGGACTCGTACGGCATGCCGACGATAAGCCGCGGTCGAACGGTGGTCGTCGATGGGTCGCGCCGAGGCCGCGACCCGATCAGCGAATTCGGATGCCACGTCGGAGGGGACTTTCAGCGAGAGGTCGCACGCGTCGGCGAGCCAACTCTCGGCGTCGATGGCACGGATGATCGTGGGACCGACCGCGCCGAGAGCGACAGTGACCGATGAGGACGAACGACTGAGACAGAGCGATGCCGTGGCGATGACCATGGCATTGCGGCTTCCGACCTTGGCGTAGCCCTGCCAGCAGTCCGACCGCGGGATGGAGACCGATCGAATGATCTCGCCGCCAGCCAGCGAATTGCGTTTGACACCGACCATGAAGTCATTGAAGGGAATGTGACGATCTCCGTCCGGACCAACCACGTGGACCACGGCATCGAGAGCGGCGAGAACGGGTAGGCCGTCGCCAGCCGGCGAACAGGTGCCGAGATTCCCGCCCAGAGTGCCAGCCGCCCTGATCTGAGGAGAGCCGACAGTCCGCGCTGCTTGAGCGAGAGCGGGAAGAGCTTCGGCGAGCGGTCCGTGTTCCATGTCGGCGTAGGGGACAGCGGCACCGATCGTGACGACGTCATCACCGACGTGGAACGTCTTCAATTCGTCGATTCGCGACAGTGAGACAACAGACCTCGGGCGACGATCGTGGAGATTGATCTCGACCATGAGATCGGTACCTCCAGCGAGAAGCGTGGCCGAAGGGTCGGAGCGCAACAGGTCGAGGGCTTCGCTCAGTGACCGAGGGACGAGAACACTCATGTGGCTCGACCGTCCCATCCGGCAAAAGCGTCGATCATGGCCTTTACGTCGCCGAGCGGATAAAGGATCGGACACGTACAACCGTGATCGATGTAGTGCGCCACTTTGGCCCGAGCTTCGGCAGGGGTTCCGCTCGCCGTCAACATGTGGACGATCTCATCGGGAACGAGCTTGCTCGCGGCCACGACCTGTTCGTGGGTCGCTGGCCACGTGAGAACCTCGCCGACCGCATCCAGCAGCGACTGAGGAACACCAGAAGCCTTCATGATGTGCGGTTGTTGTCCCAGGTACTGAGTGACCATGAGGCGAGCCATGTCGATTGCCGTATCGCGGTCCTCGTGTACCGAGCAGACCACCAGCTGGGGTCGATCGATGTCGTCGAGAGATCGACCGGCCCGGGCCGCCCCACGAGTCAGGGCGTCGATGGCCTGGTCGTTGTACTCGGGGGAAACGAGGTAGTTGAGGACCGCGCCATCAGCGATCTCGCCGGTCAGCTCCATCATCTGCATACCGGTCGCACCGATGTAGATCGGAACGTCCTTGGGTCGTCGTTCCTGATAGACGTAATCGAGTTCGACACCGTCGAGGTGTACGTACTCGCCGTGGAAGGTCACGTTCTCGTTGTTCAAGAGTGATCGCACTGACGTCACGATCTCTCGCATGACCCTCAGAGGTTTGGCGCGATCGATCCCGACCTTCTGGGCGAGGGGATCCCACCACGCTCCGATTCCGAGGATGACACGACCTGGTGCGAGATCGTCGAGCGTGGAGAAGGTGGCAGCCAGTCGAGCAGGATTACGACTCCAGCAGTCGACGACGCCACTTCCGACTTTGATCGTCGATGTCGATGTGGCGAAGGCCGCCATAGGAACCGTGGCTTCCCGTACGAGCCGACTTTCGGCTTGCCAGACAGCCTCGAATCCTTTGGCCTCGGCGTAGGTCACGAAATCGATTCCTTCTCGAATCGAATGAGCGTCTTGGAGGTACAGAGCGACAGGTTGGGTCATCGTGGGTTCCTCGTGGTGTCCTGGGGTCGGGCTTCGGTCGTCGTCATGATGTGATCGGTCAGAGTCGGGCGAAGAGTTTGGCTGCCGATTCGGCAGCTTTGGCGCGGACTTCGTCGACGTCGACCCTCGTCGGGCAACCGCCCGCGAGAAGGGTTTCGCCGGTGGACGAGGTCACGGTGATCGGGCGCGTGCCGGGTGTGAAAGCCACGTGCCATGGAGATTCGGCGTGGTCGTAGTTCCAGACGACGACGTCGTCGCGACATTCGGGCAGCAGAACGTAACCGTTCTCGAGCCATGTCCAACTCGTCTCAGGGGAAGCGGTGACGTCATCGGCCCGATGGGCAACGTACCCGAGCCGGAATTCTTCGAGCATGTCAGCACCGATCCCGTCGGAGCCGAGCACGACCGTGTTGGGACGCGTGGCTGGACGGGCGTAGCCGACGGCGTTGTTCATGTTGCTCCGCGGGTTGTGAGCGATCAGACCCGGTAGATCGCGGTCGAGATGCACGCAATGGACGAGAAGCCACGTCTCGTCGGCGAGACCTTCGAGACGTGCGCCAGCCTCGTGGTCATCAGGGCCTTCGGCGACATGGATGTGAACTCCCGTTCCGTGCTTCTTGGCGAGATCGGCCGCTTGGTGCAGGGTGTCGTCGGAGCAGGTGAAGGCGGCGTGGACGCCAACCATGCCACGCCCTCCTGATGACAGATAGCGATCATTCTCGGCGAGACCGCGCCGCGAACCCTCGGATCCGTGACGGTCGGTGACTCCGTACGAACATGAGACCCGAACACCGACCTCCGCGCACGCGTCGGCGATGACATCGAGACTTCCGTCGATGGACGAGGGACTTTCGTGGTGATCGACGATTCCCGTGGTTCCCGACATCAAGGCTTCGACGGCACCGAGTTTGGCCGACCAGTGGATGATGTCGAGATCGAGGGCGACGTCGAGACGCCACCAGATCTGTTGAAGGATCGACAAGAAGTCAGTCGGCTGGGCGGGGGGTGCAGGCATGCCGCGCGCCAGCGTCGAGTAGAGGTGATGATGGGCGCACACGAGCCCGGGAGTCGTGACCGTCATGTGTCCGAATCGCCCTTCGACGGACGCATGGGCAATTTGGTCCTCCAGACGCCATCCGCATGATGGAGGGCGGCCGCCACTGCGCCGGCGGTAGGGACGAGGCCGATCTCCCCGACTCCCTTGATCCCGTACGGTGACGAAGGTTCGGGGGATTCGACCAGAATCGTGTGCACTGGCGGCATGTCTTTGGCGCGGATGATGCCGAGCGAGCGCAAAGTCGTCGGAATCGGGAATCCGGTGTCGGGGTCGGAAGGGAAGTCCTCGGACAGGGCATAGCCGAGTCCCATGTGAACGCTTCCTTCGATTTGGCCTTCACAGAGAGTCGGATTCACGGCTCGGCCGACATCGTGGGCCGCGACCACTCGCTCGATCGAACCATCGGCTGGATCGGCCACGACCATCTGACACGCGTAACCGAATGTCGAATGAATCGTCGGATTTTCGACGTCTCCGAGTTTGTCGGTCCAGTCGACCCGATACTCGCCCACATGATCGACGTCGACCGCACATCCCGCTCTGCGTGCGACGTCGCACGCGTCCTTCACGGCGCCAGCGCCCATGAGAGTTCCGCGTGATCCGGTTGTCTGACCGAATCCGAGTTCACGAGTCGTATCGACGATCACGCGGATTCGATCGGGGTCGATTCCGAGCTCGTGAACCACCACCTGTTGAGCGACTGTGTTCACGCCCTGTCCCATTTCGGTCCAACCGTGACGAACTTCGACGATCCCGTCGGATCGAAAACGAACCACGGCGCGTGTGATCTCTTTGAATCCGTTGCCGAGACCGCTGTTCTTGAGTCCGAGCGCAACTCCGACGGCTCGGCCCGAGGCGACCGCTTCATCGAAGTGAGGCTTCATCTCGTCGAGACAACGTTCGGCGCCGAGGCATCCGTCATCCATGATCTGCCCAGGCCCCCACACCATGCCGGGACGAATGACGTTGAGTTTGCGGATCTCCCACCCGCTGATGCCCACCGCCTCGGCAAGTCGATCGAGGACACCCTCCATGGCGAATTGCGCCTGATTGGCGCCGAAACCGCGGAATGCTCCGCACACGGGGTTGTTGGTTCGCACGGCCACCGCTTCGACGTCCACGGCGGGAAGGTGATACGGCCCCGATGCGTGACCGGCCATGCGCTCCAGAACTTTCATGCCAACGCTCGCGTAGGCCCCGCTGTCGCCGATTGCTCGTACGTGTAAGGCGGTGAGACGACCCTCGGCATCGCATCCGATGTCGTATTTCATACGAATCGGGTGTCGCTTGGCGTGAATACGGAACGACTCCTCCCTGGACAGCGTGCACTTGACCGGACGATCGAGAAGCCAGGCTGCGAGTGCCGTTTGAGCCTGGTTGCTCATGTCCTCCTTGCCGCCGAAGGCCCCTCCATTGGTCACCAACTCGACAGTGACCGAATCGTTGTCGACTCCGAGTACCCGCGCGATGTCGTTGCGATCGTCCCAGACCCCTTGGCCGCCCGAGTACACGTGGAGTCGACGATTGTTGCCGTCCCGTTGAGGGACGGCCAGGGTACTTTCCGGTTCGAGGAACGCATGCTCGATGCGCTGAGTCTCGAACGTCTCGGTCACTCGATACGCCGACGTAGCCAGAGCTGCTTCGACATCTCCCCGTCGGTACGAACTCGTACTGAGCCGATTGGTGTCAGTTCCCCAGACAGCGATCTCACGATCGTCGAGAGCGGCGACGGGATCGGTGACGACGTGGAGCGGTCGATACTGGACGTCGACGAGTTCGGCCGCCTCACGGGCCGCTCGTCGACTGTCGGCCACGACAACGGCGAGCACGTCACCCGCATAGCTGGTACGACCACCCTCGGGAATCATGACGGGCCAGTCCTTGTGGATGAGCCCAACCTTCATGTCGCCAGGTATGTCGGAGGCGGTGAAGACGGCTACGACTCCGGGCGCAGTCTGAGCCCGGGCGATGTCGATGGAGATCACGTCAGCACGCGCGTACGACGTGAGATGAAGGGCGGCGTGCAGCATGCCGTCGGGGCGAAGATCGTCGACGTAGCCACGATCGCCAAGAGCCAACTCACGTGCTTCGTATTTCACACCTCGGCTGCCCACGCCACCGACTGGTTCGGGATCGGGGATGTGACCCTTCGCTACGGCGTCGATCGCATCGAGAACCTTTACGTATCCGGTACAGCGACACAGGTTGGCTCCGAGGTGGCGGCTCATGTCGGCACGCGTGAGCGACGCGCCCTTTTTGTCGATCTGACCCTTGGCCCGCATCACGATCCCGGGGATGCAAAATCCACACTGCAGGCCCCCGCAGGCAGCGAACGCAGTCGCATATCTGTCCCGTTCGTCATGAGAGAGACCCTCGAGAGTGACGATGTCCTTGCCGGCCACTTTGCCCAGCGGCTGTTGGCAACTGACGACGGGTTTGCCGTCGATCAGAACCGTGCAGCAACCACACTGTCCGGAAGGCGAACACCCGTCCTTGGGCGACGTGATGTCGAGCTCCTCCCGGAGTGCTTCGAGAAGATGGGCGTGACTTGCGGAAACGGTGACGTCGTTTCCGTTGACGCGTAGTGAGACTCTGGTTTCGTTCATGACGGACGTACGACTCCTCTCTGGCTGGTCAGTCGCGTGTAGACCTCTGGACGTCGGTATCGATCGAAGTCGAACAAGGTTTCCTTGTACCGTGCGCACCAGTCGAGATCGCATTCGGCCGAGATCAATTCGTCGTCGGAAGTCAGTGCCTGAGCGACGACCTGCCCACTCGGAGCGATGATGCACGACTGGGCCAGCGAGTCGACGCCCTCTTCGACTCCTCCCTTGGCGACTCCGATGACCCAGGTGCCATTCTGATAGGCGCCGGCCTGCATGACGAGAGCGTTATGGAAACCTTGCAGCGCGTCCTGACTCGGATCGGGAACGTAGTGAATCGGCGTGTTGTAACCACACAGGATGATTTCCACCCCCTGCAAGCCCATCTCGCGGTACGTCTCCGGCCACCGGCGGTCGTTGCAGATCATCATGCCGACGATGCCTCCGAAGGCTCGCCAGACAGGAAACCCTTCGTCGCTCGGCTCGAAGTAATAGCGCTCGGCGTGCTGGAAGGGTCGATCGGGTTCGTTGGTTTCGTGGCCCGGGATGTGCACTTTGCGGTACTTGCCGATGACCGAGCCATCGCGTTCGACCAGGATTTGTGTGTTGAAACGGTGTCTCGAGCCATTGGCATCGGGCTCGGTCAGTTCGGCGTAGCCGAGGCAGAAGCCGATGCCAAGCCGTTTCGCCTCGTCGAAGAGGGGCGCAGTGGACGAATTCGGCATCGACGTCTCGTACCAGTGGTCGGCGCGGGAGATGTCGGTTTCGAACCAACGGGGGAAGAAGGTCGTCAACGCCAATTCGGGATAGACGACGAGTTCAACGCCTCGCCGGTGCGCCTGGTGGAGAAGTTCGATCAGGCGAGCCACCACCTCGTCGCGTGAATCGTCCCGCTGAATGGGCCCGAGCTGCGCAGCTCCGACGACCACGGGACGACGCGACTCGCCGTGATGGGCAAATACTCGACTCACGTCAGGCTCCTCGTCGGGGATTCGGCACTGGATGGTGTGAACTCGGTGTCGAGAAGATCGAGCATGACGTCGAGCAGCAATTGCGTTCCCTCAACGAGATCGGCGTCATCGGTGTGTTCGGCGGGGTTATGGCTGATGCCGAGATGGGACGGTGTGAAGATCATTGCCGTCGGACAGACGCGAGCGAGCATCTGTGCGTCGTGCCCGGCACCTGACGGAAGTCGACGAACCGAGTGGCCCCGGCCGGTGATGGCTCGTTCGACCGAGTCGACGACTCGCGGGTCGAACTCGACCGGTTCGAATCGGGCCAATTGCCGACGTGAGATCGTGACGTTTTCGTCGGCTGCGATCTGTTCGATGAACCCGTCGATCTCGGCCTCGGCTGCTTTCAAGAGTTTCTCGTCGGTGTTGCGCACGTCGAGGGTCAGGGTCGCTGAACGCGGTACGACGTTGATGAGATTGGGGACGACCTCGATTCGTCCGACTGTGCAGACCTGATCGCCGCCCATCCGTTCGGCCAATTCGCGAAGGAAGACCGTCAAACGAGCGGCCACGAGAGCTGGATCACGACGCATCGACATCGGAGTGGTTCCGGCATGGTTGCTCTGACCTTCGATCGTGACCTCTTGCCATGAGATTCCCTGCACCCCGGTGACGGCTCCGAATCGAAAGCCTTCGCGCTCCAACACTGGACCCTGCTCGATATGCAGTTCGACGAATGCGTGGGGAGCAGGTCCAGGGCATGGGACGGTGCCGGCGTATCCGATGCGACCAAGTTCGTCTCCGTACGACGGGCCGTCGATCGCCAGAGTCGAGAGGGCCTGTTCGACACCCAAGCCTCCGACGTACACCAGTGACCCGAGCATGTCGGGTTGGAAGCGGGCCCCTTCTTCGTTGCTGAACACGGTGACGGCGATCGGTCGCCGTGGTCGGACGCCGGCCGCCATGAGCGACTCGATCACTTCGAGGCCCGCCAGAACACCGAGGTTGCCGTCATAACGACCGCCGGTCCGCACCGTGTCGATGTGGGATCCCGTCATGACTGGTGCGCCTGCCCCGACCTCCCAGGTGCCCGTGATGTTTCCGACGACATCGATGGTCACCGTGAGTCCAAGGTCCTTCATCCAGGTCACGAGCAGATCTCGGCCCAGTCGATCGTCGTCGGTCAGGGCGAGCCGGCAGGAACCTCCGCCGTCGATGGGACCGATTCCGGCCAATTCCTCAAGACGGTCGAGAAGCCTCCGGCCGTCGACTCGTACATCTCTATTCAGGTCGTTGTCGTCCCCGGCTTTCCCGTTTCGACCACCGATAACCGAGCTCCCCTCCAGCACGAGGTGAGTTTACATTTTGTCAAATCGTCCGCCTCGTGATGGGCCTGCCATAGTCGAGCCGTGTCGTCGATCGGTAGCTGGGGCGAATGGGTCGTGGTCGCCCTGGCCGTTCTCGTGGCAGCCACAGCTCAGTACACGGCCGGGTTCGGGTTCGCCCTTCTCGGCGTGCCCCTCATGGCGACGGTGATCGACACACATGACGCGGTCATCATCACCGTCTGGCTTGGCCTGGTGACCAGTTCTCTGCAGGCCGTCGAAGGCCGCCGGATCCTCGATCGTCCGCTTGCCACCCGCCTGACGGTCGGCACGATCCTGGGCATCCCGATCGGTTCGACGGTTTTCGTCCTCGTCGCCGAGAGAACACTGACGGTGGTCCTTGGAATCTGTGTCCTCATGGCGACTGCGGTGCTGGCTCGCGGCTTTCAGTTGACCTCGCCCAGCACTCGACCGGAGTGGGTGGCCGGAGTGGTCTCAGGGGCTCTCGCATCGTCCCTCGCCACCAATGGTCCACCGCTCGTCGCCGTTCTTCAGGCGCGACGTCTTCCCATTTCGGTGTTCAGGGCGACGATCAACACCGTGTTCGCCGTGGCCAACGTCTTGGCTCTCGTGGCCTTTGCCGTCACTGGTGATTTGGAGATGCGACAACTCGTTCTGTCGGCGGCGACACTGCCGATACTCGGCGCTGGGGTGGCACTCGGGCTCCGTCTCCGGCGCATGATCGATGAAACGCGAGCCCGACGGATGGTCCTCGGGCTTCTTGCGCTCGCCGGGGTGTCCGCCTTGATTTCGGCCGCGGCTGGCTGAAAGCGGCGATAAGGCTGGATCAGGACCCGAAGATCGACAACCACTGAGCCTTGTCGGTCGGCTTCAGGACGAAATTGTGTCGTCGCACGTCCTGCAATGGTTCGGCTGGTGCGGCTGAATATCGATGGCCCGGGAAAAGAATCGTGTGGTCCGGCAGTGCATCGAGCCGTCGCAAGCTCTCGAACATGGCCTCGGCATCACTGCCGGGAAGGTCGGTGCGCCCACAACCGTCGAGAAACAAGGTGTCGCCCGAGACCAGAGCGTTTCGCACGCAGAAGCATTGGCTCCCAGGAGTATGACCGGGAGTGTGCAGACATTTGATGTCGATCTTGCCGACTGACACGACGTCACCATCTTCATGGAGGACCAAGGAATCGGCACCGACTCCAGATGTCCGTTCCACCCAAGGCGCTTCGAACTTGTTGACGTGAATCGGTACGTCGACACGCTCCAGCAGACGGGCGATTCCGTCGATGCGGTATCCCATCATCTGACCACCGATGTGATCAGGGTGGTAGTGGGTGGCCAGGACGCCGGTCAGCCTCATGCCGTCGCTCTCGACCACGTCGATCAATTCGTCGACGGCGTAGGCCGGATCGACGAGGACACATTCTCCCGTCGAACAATCGCCGATGGCGTAGACGAAGTTGACCATCTGACCAGCCAATGAATCGTCCCGCGCGAAATCCTGACCCGAGAGAAGTTGGCGGAAGTACAGATCGTTCTCTTCAGACGGCATGACACCTTCGATTCCTCGTTGCTCACGGCCTACGCTAGTGCTCGTGTCCGACGGTGAGGTTCCGAATGCGACGGGGCGACTGACAGCCCTTGTCGAGGGCCAGTTGATTCCCTTCGGTGGCGATCAGTTCGTGAAAGTGAGTGCCGATCTGGCATCGCAGTTCGTCGAAGGAGATCGCCTGGTCGTCGTTCAGAACTCCGGAGATTTGATCCGAATCGAAGAGTCGGTGGCGCGTCTCGTCGACGAGGCCGTTTCCCAGGCGGTTACAGGTTTCGAACGGCTCGCGTCGACTTCTTCCGATGTGGTCGACAGCTTCTATGACCAATTTGCGCGCCTTTTGTCCGAGGACGAGATCTTTGCGCACGTTCGATCGGCGAACCAGGAAGACGTCGAGGCGGCTCGGCGGCGTGGCCGTGCGATCGGTCGTCTCGAACTCTCGGAGAAGATGCGTCATGACATGATCGAAGCTCTCCGCATGTGGCGCGATCTGCCCGATCCATTCGAGGGATCAGTCGAGCTGATCGCACACGAGAACTGGACCGTCGAAGAGAGGCGGAGTCCCCTCGGAGTGATCGGCTTCGTCTTCGAGGGACGTCCCAATGTCTTCGCTGATGCGACAGGCGTTCTGAAGAGCGGGAATTCGGTGGTCTTTCGGATCGGAAGTGATGCATTGCTCACGGCGCGATCGCTCATGGAGCATTGCGTGCGGCCGGCATGCGAACTGACAGGACTGGCCCGGGAATGTGTCACCCTGGTCGATGCCGCCGAACGATCGGCCGGCCACGCTCTTTTCTCCGACACGCGATTGGCGTTGGCCGTAGCCAGAGGAAGTGGAGAAGCGGTTGCCCAACTGGGGTCCGTCGCGCGACAGTCCGGTGTCCCCGTGAGCCTTCACGGCACGGGTGGAGCGTGGATGCACGTCGCCGCCGGGGTCGCTCCAGATCGGATCCTGAAAGTCGTCGACGCCTCCCTCGATCGCAAGGTGTGCAACACCCTGAACGTGGTTGCCGTCGCGAAACCGGCCGAAGTCGAACGGAGTGCTGTCCTCTCAGGAATTCTGTCGGCGGCCAGCCGTCGCGACGTGAGACCGATCGTGCACCTGAGACGGGCAGAGGCGCGAGTGTGGGGCATCAGCGAACCGGAAGTCGATGTCGTGCTCCACGACGACGATTCCTTCCTCGCCACGGAATGGGAATGGGACGATCGTCCAGAAGTCTCGGTGATCACGGTGTCCGATGCGGATGAGACGGTGGTTCTCTTCAACGGGCACAGTCCGAAGTTCGTCTTGTCGATTCTGACCGAGGATCCCGACGAACTCGAACGGGTGTACCGGACGTCGGAGGCCCCCTTCGTAGGAGATGGCTTCACGCGTTGGGTCGACGGACAATACGCACTGAGTCGCCCCGAACTCGGTTTGTCCAACTGGCAAACCGGACGGTTGTTCGGTCGGGGCGGCATTCTGTCGGGCGACGGAGTCTTCTCGGTTCGCCATCTGGCCCGTCATCGCGACCCCGGTCAACGGCGGTGAATCCGTCGACCGTCCTCAGCCGATCAGCGCGTCGACCACTCGAGACAGAACTCCGCCCACGCGCCCCGCGCTTTCTTGGCGGTCGACCATCGAAGCGAGGCGATTCGCAGTATTGATTCCGATCCAACGGAGGGGTTCTGGTTCCCATCGCGGTGATCGATGTCCGACAAGGGCCAGATCATCGGCACCTTCCATGATCAGACGAGCCATGGCCCGTCCAGCCACGTAGGTCGACGTGACTCCGTCCCCGACATAGCCACCCATTCGGCCAACTCGATCATGGACATCGAAATCGACCGTCCATGTCCAGTCACGTGGAACGCCGAGGGGTCCACCCCATCGATGAGTGATACGGGTGTCGCGGAGTTCGGGGAACAAGTCGACCATCGACTCGAATAGCTGACTGTGAACTCGATCGTCGAAATCGGCCGACGATCGAACGCGAGATCCATAGGAGTATCCGACACCGCGACCACCGAAAGCGAGACGATCGTCAGCCGTCCGTTGTGCGTAGACGATCTGCCGGCGATAGTCGGACAACGCCTCGCGACCAAAGAGACCGATTCGCTCCCAGATTTTCGGCGAGAGTGGTTCGGTGGCGATCATCGACGACTGAATGGGAACGACACGACGACCGGAGTCGCGGGCGCCGTACGCCTCCCGGCAGTCGACGACGGAATTCGCAACGAGTAATCCGTTCGGGGTCTCCACTCGTCCGGAGCCGATCGAGGTCGCCCGCGAATTCTCGTGAATGACGACTCCGCGATCCTCGAGGAGACGGGCCAATGCTTCGACGAGACGACGTGGGTGGATGACCGCACAGTCGGGCCGAAAGACGCTTTCGTTGTCGACGCGTACTCGCTCGGCCGTGTGGCGTCGGTCGAGATGGGCAATATGGGTCGCGAAGCCGAATCGTCGATAGTCCTCGATATCGGCCTGGGCCCTGACTTCGTGAGCCGGCCCTCTGATCAACGAGACCGAACCACCGTGGGCCACGTCAGCGTCGATCGAATGGCGGAGACACAGGTCGACGACCTCGTTCACGGCCTCGAACATGGTGGTCTGCACAGCGACAGTGCGATCCTCGCCGATCGAAAAACTGAGATCGGTGAGCGACACCGGAAGCAAACTCGAGAGCCAGCCACCATTTCTCCCACTCGCACCGTGTCCGATGCGTTCAGCCTCGACGATGTGAACGAGAACCCCGGGGGAGTATTCGGTCAACCAGAACGCCGTCCACAGGCCGGAAAGGCCCCCGCCCACGATCACTGTCTCGGTAGAAGACGTGCCGACGAGTGATGAGCGTGTGACTTCCTGCGCTCCTTCGGACCACACGGGGCGCCGGTGGGCTTCGGCGAGAAATCGGTATCTCACGTGAGGATGTGATTGTCGAGGAGACGGACCCCTCCGGACGAGGCGGCGACGATGACAACGTTCCCGACCTGAGCCGTTCCGACCGGTGCGAGGTCGGTGGAGTCGACGATTTCGACGTAGTGGATCACGAGATCGTTGTCGGTCAGAGCCTGGACGATGGAATCGCACAGGGTGGCACTCTCGGTTTGGCCATCGTCGAAGTGCTTTTGCAGAGAGCGAAGGGAAGTGGGAATGGCCAAAGCATTGCGACGGGACTCGGCGGACAATCGTTCGTTACGGCTCGAGAGTGCGAGGCCGTCGTGGTCCCTGACCGTGGGGCACACGACCATCTCGACGTCCAGGTCGAGGTCGGTGATCAGTCGCCTGAGCACCGCGCATTGCTGGAAGTCCTTCTGGCCAAAGAAAGCCTTGTCGGCTCGTGAAGCGGCAAGGAGCTTGGTGACGACGGTCGCGACCCCGTCGAAATGACCGGGTCGATCTCGACCCTCCCACGCGTCGGTGAGTCGAGCGACATGAATCGACGTCGAGAAACCCTCGGGGTACATGCGCTTGGCATCGGGTCGATACACGAGGTCGACACCGAGGGTTTGGCACATGTCGAGATCGCTGTCGATCGGCGTGGGATAACTGAGAAAGTCCGACGATTCGGAAAACTGAATGGGGTTCACGAAGATCGAAACAACGACGCGATCGCACATGGATCGCGCCCGTTCGATGAGGGACTGATGACCGGCGTGCAATGCGCCCATCGTCGGAACGAGACCGACAACCTGTCCGTTCGTCTGCCACTTGCGTGTCGTGGACGCGAGAACGTCAGGGTCCTCGACGACCTTCACGATCGACTTCCTAGCTGAAGGAATGTTCGAGGTCGGGCCACGCACCATCTCGAACCTCGTCGACGTACGTGCGGGTGGCATCGACGACAATCGATGCGATGTCGGCGTACTGCTTGGCGAATCGATATCGGCACTCGCTGAGACCGAGCACGTCGTGAAGAACGAGCACCTGACCAGAACACCCCGGACCGGCTCCGATACCGATGGTGGGAATGGTCAACTTTTCGGTGATCTCAGTGGCGAGATCGTGAGGGACTCCTTCGATCACGACTGCACACGCTCCGGCGGCTTCGACCGCTCCCGCGTCTTGTAGGAGCCGGTCCCGACCGCCGGCCTCCAGTCCTGCTTGACGACCTTGGACTCGATGGCCCCCCATGCGATGAAAACTCTGCGGGGTCAGACCGATGTGTCCGATGACGGGAATGTCGCATCGGGTGATGGCGGCGATCGTTTCGGCCATCGTGATCCCACCTTCGAGTTTCACGGCCTCGGCGCCGGACTTGATGAGTGCGATGGACGAGGCGATGGCTTGTTCCGAACTCACCTGATACGAGCCGAAGGGAAGATCTCCGACGATCAATGCACGTGGGTGTGCTCGAGCGACACATCGCACGTGGTACTCCATCTCTGCGAGGTCGGCAGGAATCGTCGTCCTTTCGCCTTGGATCACCGTTGCGGCGGAATCCCCGACGAGAATCATGTCGACTCCGGCTCGGTCGACCAGGCGGGCGAACGTGGCGTCGTAGGCCGTGATCATTGCGATGCGACGACCTTCTTCTTGGAAACGGGCCAAATCGGGAACGGTGACTTTTCGACGTTCCGGCGACGATTGTCCAGCGATCACGGTGACCCCCTTTCGCGCTCGACGTGACAGGGGAAACTAGCGAGCCACGCACCAACCGGCACTACCGGTCATCTCGATAATTGTGAATTCGGACTCAGTGCAAGGTGCCCGGCCCTCCACCAGGCCGACTCTGCTTCCGTGCGAAATCCTGGTACGCAGGAGGTCCTCCGATGGAGGTGGCGGTGAGGATCGCACCGGTGCAGGACTCGGCGAAGACGTCGGCCGCCGCCGTCAGAAGGCGATTCACCGCCCCGATCGGCAGGTCTGTCGAGGGATTGGTCGAGGCCGGGAAGGTGGTCGGCGAGGTTCCGGTTGCCACGGCGAAGACGCAATCGCCGTCGTTCATCGAATGGGCGGGTCGAATGGCACGAGCAAGGCCATCGTGCGCCACATCGGCCATCTTTCCGCACTGTGCCTTGTTCAACGGTGCATCAGTCGCAACCAGACCGATAGTTGTATTGAGGCTCGAACCCGGCGCCGAGACCAACAGGTCTCGCAAGCGGCGGAGTCTTGTACTGGACAGCGAGGGAGCGGTCCACCGACCGATGTGCCACGGAAGGCCGGTGTCCGGGTCGATGGGAGAACCAACGGAGTTCACGACAGCCAACGCCGCCACCGTGTATCCGTCGGCGGTGATCGTGCTCGCCGTGCCGACACCACCTTGGAGGCCACCGGCTCGGGCACCGGTGCCGGCGCCCACCGCGCCGACATCGAACCGAGGACGAGCCTTACGGCACGCTCGCGCCCCGAAATCAGCGTCCGGACGGTTGTCGAAGTGGCCGGACCGTCCGAGATCGAAGATCACGGCAGCCGGCACGATGGGAACGACCCAATTGTGCCGATCACCCACCTTGAACCCTCGACTCTGCTCGGCCAAGAACTTCATGACTCCCGCGACGGCATCGAGTCCGAAGGCACTTCCACCGGTCAAGCAGATCGCGTCGACGTGAGGAACGAGAGTGTCCGGTCCGAGAAGATCCGTCTCGCGGGTACCCGGGGCCGCACCACGAACCGAGACGCCTCCACGTGTGCCGGGAGGTAGGAGGACGACGGTGGTTCCCGTTCGCCAGGCACTCGACACGCGCTGGTGGTGACCGACGCGAATTCCGGTGACGTCGCACAAGGAGCCAAGGCTGGGGACCACATTCACGAGGACATCTTGTCAGCCGGAAGTGAGTGCTCGACCATCGCTAACCTTCGATCGATGACCAGCGGCTCGGCTTTCTCTGCTCCTCGTCGTTCTGGTGCGGCCAAAGCAGTCGACCGCATGATGCATCCTGTGGTCGCTGGGTTGTATGAGCGTTTACGACGGTGGGGAGCGATCGGTCCGCACAGTCGACGGGGTCGTCGTTTCGGTTCGTTCGGGGAAGGAAGCATCATCTGTTTCCCTTGGTCGACGATCTTCAACGAGCAGTATGTGCACATCGGACGCGACACCATGATCGGAGCGGACTGCTCGTTGTCGGCGGGAATGGTGCCCGGTCAGACCTGTCTCACCGACCGAGTGGTGACGATCGGTGATCGTTGCCTCATCGGAAAGGGAAGCGGCGTAGTCGGCCATTTTTCTATCGAAATCGGCGATGACGTGTGGACGGGTCACCACGTATACATCACTGATCAGAACCATGACTACCGTGATATCTCGTCTCCGATCGGGCGACAGTCGATGCCAGAGAAGCCGGTGAAGATCGGGTCTGGTTCTTGGATCGGGTTCGGCTCGGTGATACTTCCGGGTGCCGAGATCGGGGAGCACGTCGTGATCGGTGCCAACAGTGTCGTCGCCGGTCCGATTCCCTCGTATTCGGTCGCGGTCGGTGCGCCAGCGAGAGTGATACGACGATTCGAGAACGGTGACTGGGTGTCAGTGGACGAAACAGCGTGACGTCAGGATGCGAGGTCGGCCGGACTCGAGCAGGCCTTCATCCGATTAGCCACTGTGAAATCGTTGATGTACTCCGACACGGGAGCTCCGTCCACCATCGCCTCGGGAAACGGTGGATTGTCACCAGCGCGTAGGACCTCTGTGTAGTCGCGCCGATCGGCGATCAGGATCCGGTAATAGTCCGACCAACGGGACACGAGCTCGACGTCGTTCGGGCCGCTCGGTGCAACGGCGATGACGTCGTCGACCATCAACTCGACAATGTCGGTTGCCCGGTCGATCAGTCCGGCCCGTTCGCTGAGTGCTCCGGGTCCGACATCGTCGATGCGACGTGAGTCGGCGAGATCGACGCGAGCCAAGTTGGCGTCACGACAGATCTGCTCGGCACGAGCCGTCCAGGCGGAGTCCTCGAGTTTGGCCACTGACTCTTTCGGAGGGAAGAACAACGCCCACACCCAGAACGCCGCGATGATCAGGCTGACAGAGATCAGTAGCGCTCGTACTGCGGTCCTCATGGGTTCACGAATCTGTGGGCGATGGTTGTGGTCGGTAACTCGTCGCCAACTGCAGACCGGCACCTCCGACTCCGACGACTCCGGCGATCACGAGGCCCGACCAACCATTGAACGAGACTCCAATGGCCTCGTCGAGCGACCATTGTCCGGGGCCCATGATGCCGATGGCGAGTGCTCCGAGTGCAATGGTGGCGCAGTACTCCCAGCCTTGGTTGGGTAGGAAAATGAAGAATCCGACCTTTCCGTGGGCGACGACGATGGCGACCAGCATGACCCCGATGATTCCGGCCGCGGCCAATGGAGTGAGGAGTCCAGCGGCCAGCATGACTCCGGCCCCAATTTCGGTCGTTGCAGCCAGACGGGCCTGCCACGTCGGCCACTTCATGCCGATACTGCCGAACCACCCGGCTGTTCCTGACAAACCTCCGCCCCCGAACACCTTGTTGTAACCGTGGTAGGCGAGAAAAAGGCCGAGACAGAGTCGGAGGATCAACAGTCCACCATTCATCTGATCGACCGAATAGTCACTATCGACAACACTGCCAAGAAGTACGGGGGTCATGGAACGAGGATAGCCAGGGGCGCAACTGCTAGTAATTCCGAAGTGCAACGAGACGAAGAGGTCGGGCGACTGCGTCGGGCGGTCGGACTGATGATCGCTCTTGTTTCGTATCGGCCACGGGCTTTCGCAGTCGCCGTCGCCGGCGCGGCAGTCTTTGCCTTCTGCACGGTTGCCGCATCCTGGGTCGTTCGTTGGCTCGTCGACGACGTGGTGGTGGAAAGATTCGATCGCGGCCGAATCGACGGCTCAGGCCTTCTCGCAGGTATCGGACTGCTTATATTGCTGGCTTTGGTTCGCGCCGCCGGTGTCGTCGTTCGACGCACGTGGGCCGGAAAGGCCCAATGGGGAACGGCGAGAGACCTGAGTGAAGAGGTTCTCCATTCGGTTGTGGCGCAGCCGGTCTCGTGGCACCGTCGTCAATCGACTGGTGACCTGAGCACCAGAGTTGGCGTCGACGTCGAGGCGGCGGTGGCGGTGATGGCCCCCATGCCGTTCGCTAGTTCGGTGATCTTCATGATGCTGATCGCGGCCGCTGGAATGATTGCGGTCGACGCGTGGCTCGGCGCAGTTGCCGCCATTGTGTTCCCGATTCTCATTTTGATGAACGTTTCGTACCAGCGACGTGTCGACCAGTGGTATGACCTGGCTCAGAGCGAACTCGGCGATCTATCGGCCGCCGCTCACGAAAGCTTCGAAGGCGTGACAGTGGTGAAGGCCTTCGGGGCCGAAAGTCGAGAGACCGAGAAGTTGGCCGGAATCGCTTCGAGAGTTCGGGGTGCCCGGGTTCAAGCGATTCGGCTTCGCTCGGCATTCGAAACGCTCCTCGACGTCGTGCCGAACGCAACCAATGTGGGCATCGTTCTGTTGGGAAGTATTCGCGTCCGAGACGGGCATCTCACCCTTGGAGAGTTGACGTCTTTTGTGTATTTGTTCACTCTTCTCGTTTTTCCCCTGCGGATCATCGGCTATGCGCTATCGGAGTACCCCCGATCGCAAGCCGGATACGCGCGATTCCGTTCTCTCGTCGATCAAGATCGGGGTCCCGATCCTCGTAGCCAGTTCGTGCCGGCAACCGAATTCGTGGCCGAAAAAGTCACGGTGGCCCACGAGCCCGGAAGACCGGTCGTATTCGACGTCTCGTTGAAGATTGTCCAAGGATCGACCATGGTGATCGTTGGGTCGACCGGCTCCGGCAAAACGTCGCTGATCGAAGCACTGTGTGGACACCTCCCTGTGGAGTCGGGAACGATTCGATCGCCGTTCACCAGGCCAGCACTCGTCTTCCAGGAGCCGTTCCTCGTGAGCGGCTCGGTTGCCGAGAATGTGAGATTCGGTCGGGACATCTCGTCGGACGCTGTTCGACGTGCACTACGGATCTCCGAAGCGAGTTTCGTGGACGACCTTCCCTTCGGGCTCGACACGGTGATTGGGGAGCGAGGTGTCGGTTTGTCCGGAGGGCAACGCCAGCGAGTCGCCTTGGCTCGTGCGCTGGTCGGCGAACCCGACGTTGTGTTCCTCGACGATGTGACGAGCGCCCTCGATCCTTCGACCGAATCACAAGTGCTTGCCAACATCACTCGCGAATGCCGCGGAATCACCATCGTTGCCGTCGCCAGCCGGCCGACACTCATGAGCCGCAGTGACCTCGTGGTCTTCCTCGAGAACGGTCGACTCCGATCGACGGGGACTCACACTGAGCTCCTACGAAGCGATCCGTCGTATCGAGAGTTGATGATGGCCTACGACTCCGAAAAGTCGACGACCGAATCAGAGGGGTCGAGATGAGCCCGGTGGACCACACGATCAGCCAAGGCGCCATCGCCACCATCGGAGCAGGAGTGCAGGTGGCACCCTCGCTGCGGAGAGGTATCGGACTGACCGTCTTTTTGGCGCTCGTCGGTGCGGCGGGACGTGTTGTCGTTCCGATTCTTCTCCAGCAAGCAATCGATCGAGGTTTCAGTCGTGTCGAGGGACGCGCCATGGTCGACGTCGAAGTGGTGAGTTTGCTGTGTGTGATCGGGTTCTGTTCGCTACTCGTCGCCGGTGTTGCGCAGAGGACGGCCGTGTTGCGCCTTGGCCGAAGCAGTGAAGAGGCCCTCTACGGATTGCGCACCAGATTGTTCCAACACATCCATCGGATCAGCGTCGAAGATCACAACGACGAGAAGCGGGGAGCCCTTGTCGCTCGCGTCACGTCCGACGTGGAAACGCTGTCTCAATTCTTCTCGTGGGGAGGGCTGGCCTTCCTTTTGAACGGGGCTCTCATGGTGATCGTCAGCGGAGTCATGCTCGCCTACGACTGGATGCTGGCGTTGGTGGTGATCGGCGTGTCGGCACCCCTTTTCATCGTTCTTCGTCGCGTTCAGAGTTATCTGGTCGCCGCATACGATCGTGTACGCGAAACCAACGGAGCGATGCTCGGCGCTGCTTCGGAAGTCATCAACGGAGCCGAGACTCTCATCGCATACCGCGTCGGAGACGAATACGTCAAGCGCACGGTGGAGGTTGCCGAAGAGAGAGCCAGGGCTCAGACTCGCGCCAGCCTGATCGGTGCCTTCTTGTTCCCGTCGGGCGAAGTGTTCGGAACCATTGCGGTGTCGACTGTGATTGCGCTGGGGGTGTGGAGAGGGCCGGGTTCGAGTTTGTCGGCCGGCGCGGTGATCGGTTTCGTTTTTCTGACGTATCGCTTTCTCGAGCCCATCGCCGAGATGACCGAAGTGCTCGATCAAACGCAAACTGCGGTCGCCGGTCTGCGACGAGTTCTCGGGATTCTTGCCATCCCCGTCGGCCCGCCTGTCGATCCGCGCCCCGTGGCGATTCCGTCCGGACCGATCACTGTCGAC
Source organism: Acidimicrobiia bacterium (assembly GCA_009923785.1). Lineage (GTDB taxonomy): Bacteria > Actinomycetota > Acidimicrobiia > Acidimicrobiales > Ilumatobacteraceae > Casp-actino8. Next base: position 26,273 of record RFSV01000014.1, read on the forward strand.
ATCGACGACGTGTCGTTCTCGTACCGTCCTCGTGAAGGCGAAACGGAAGACCCTCTCGAACCCGTCCTGTCTCACGTCAGCGCATGCATACGACCGGGTACTCGTCTTGCCATCGTGGGTGAAACCGGGTCGGGCAAAACGACCCTGGGACGAGTTCTGGCCCGATTCGTCGATCCGTCGAGTGGATCGGTCAGATTGAACGGAATTCCTCTGACGAGAGTTTCGAACGAAGATCTTCGCCGACGTTTGGTGGTCGTTCCGCAGGAACCCTTCCTGTTCGACGACACCATCGCCGCAAATCTGCGTTTCGCCGATCCGGAGTTGGAGCTCGGCGACCTACTCCAGAAAGTCGTAGATCTCGATCTGCGCGACTGGATCGACACGCTGCCGGATGGTCTCGACACCGAGGTCGGGCAGCGGGGCTCGAATCTGTCGGCCGGCGAGAGGCAACTAGTGGCCTTGATTCGCGCGTCTCTCGTTCCCAGTTCGGTTCTCGTCTTGGACGAAGCGACGTCGTCGGTTGATGCCTTGACGGAGGTTCGCATCGGACGAATTTTGGAGCGGATGGCATCGGGACGAACCACTATTGCGATCGCACACCGTCTGTCGACCGCTGCTCGTGCTGATCGAATCTTGGTGTTCGACAAGGGTCGTCTGGTCGAGGACGGCCCCCACCACGAGCTTCTGGCTCGCCGAGGCGTCTATTTCCGGATGTACGAGGACTGGCGACGAAACTCGTCCCGGAAAGCGAACGACTCTGCGGAGTGATGGTGTCGTTCCGGTGGCCGAATCGCTGGTCGCGCCGGGCAATCGACCAAGATGGTGGGGTGGAGATCGTTCTGGTACGTCACGGTGAACCCGAGTGGGTCCGAGACGACCTCAATGTCGACAACCCCCCTTTGACGTCGCGAGGACGCCGTCAGGCCGATCGAGTTGCCGCCGCCCTACGTGACGAAGAGTTCGACGAAATTTGGGTGTCGCCGCTGATCAGGGCTCGTGAAACGGTGACGCCGCTCGCCGATGAGCGTGGTCTGAACCTCGACACGATCACCCAGGATTGGTTGGAGGAAATTCGCAATCCGGTTTGGCACGGAACACCACGCGAACGGGCCGATGCGGCCTACGCCGAAGAGCGACGTCGGCCTGCCGAAGGACGCTGGGAAGGGCTCGACGGGGGAGAGCGTGTTCGTGATTTCGTTGATCGAATTCATACCAATGCCTCCCTCTTCTTCGAAGAACGCGGCGTTCGACCCACCCCCCACAGCCTCCCGGTATGGCAGATGTCCGATTCGCGACGCCGAATTCTTCTCGTCGCTCATGCCGGCACGAACAGCGTTCTGATCGGTCATCTACTGGGCCTGAACACGACGCCGTGGGAGTGGGAAAGGTTCGTTCTCGGGCACGCGTCCATCAGCAGGCTCGTTTCGTACGAACTCGGAGACGGCCACACCTTCGGGCTCGTTCGATTGAGCGATGTCGAACATCTTGATCGCGGTGACCGTACTTTTTGATTCAACACGCGTGGTTCCACCACACACTTCCAGCAGACAAGGAGAGGGCATGTCGGACGATCTCGATCCCATGGCAGTGAAGCTTTTCAGTTTTCTCGTGTTCACCAAGCTCGAAGGTGCCGTCACATCAGGCATGATTCATCTCGGTGACCGCCTCGGTCTGTATCGAGAGTTGGCGAATTCGAGCGAGCCGATGAGGATCGACCAACTGGCGGCGCGGCTCGAACTTCATCCTCGGTGGGTAGAGGAATGGGCGCACAATCAGGCAGCAGCCAAGATCATCGTGCACCAACGTGACGACGATGGGGTCGAACTCTTGTCGCTGTCGCCAGAAGGTCGCATCGTCCTCGCAGACGAGGAGAATCCCGCTTTCGGTATGGGCATGTTCCATCGTCTTCCGCAGACCATGGAGAGCCTCCGGCACCTCCCCGAATCGTTCCGATCCGGCCTCGGCCGCGACTACGACAGTCACGGACCTGAAGGTGCAGTCGGGATCGAGAGAAGCTTCGAACCCTGGAGCAACGCCCATCTCCTTCCAACAGTGCTTCCAGCACTCGACGGTGCCGTCGAGCGGCTGGAAGCGGGTGCGTCGGTTGCTGACATCGGCTGCGGGGCCGGCGGAGCCGCAATTCTGATGGGTCGCCGCTTTCCTGCTTCACGAGTCGTGGGTTACGACATATCTCGATATGCGCTCGAGCGTGCCGGACACAAGAAGGCCGAAGCCGATGTCGCGAATGTGAGTTTCGTCGATCCCCGACTGGATCCGCTACCGGCTGACGAATCTCTCGATCTCGTGACCGCTTTCGACTGCATCCATGACATGACCCATCCAGCTGAGATGATGGCGGCCATTCGCCAGTCCCTGAAACCAAATGGCATCTGGTTGCTCGTCGATATCAAAGCCCTCGACACCTACGAAGAGAATGCAACCCAGAACCCGATGGCGTCACTGATGTACGGAATCTCGGTCATGTCCTGCATGTCGTCGGCGATGTCGGTCGAGGGAGGTGCTGGCCTCGGAACCCTCGGGCTTCCGGAGTCGAAAGCTCGCAACATGGCGGCTTCCGCAGGTTTTACGCGATTTCGACGTCTCGAGGTCGATCACTCGGTGAACGCTTTTTACGAGGTGCGTCCGTGACAGATTCAAATGTTTCACTCACTTTGGCCGACGTCGAGACGGAGAGTCGACGATTCGGGCCTTTTGCCTATGTGGCAACCACCGGCGAGCGCGGCGAACCACACCTCGCTCCCGTGGCGGTCAACTGGGTCGATCAGCGAATCGTGGCTTTCGTGCTCACTGCGAGCATCAAAGTTCGCAACGTGAGGCAGAATCCGCGTGCCACCGTGCATTTTTCCGTCGGAGAGAGCACGGGATGGGACAGTTGCATCGTGTGGGGAGGTGCGTCGATCGTCGACACCGTCGAGGGCCGACGTTCCCTGTGGGACCGCATGGGGTACGACCTGGCTGCCTTCGAACCAGGAGGGCCAGAAGCCGATACGCATGTCTTTCTCGTCGTGGAACCGACACGGGCGACGATTCTGCGTTCGTATGGCGTTGGTGGTCGAGAAACATGGCGGCGGTCATGACCCGCCTCGGTCGCCTGGATCGCTCCGTCGACGGACGGGTCGCACTGATCACCGGCGCAGCGAGTGGAATGGGACGGGCCACCGCTCACGTCTTCGCCGACGAGGGGGCGCTAGTGGCCCTTGTTGACAAAGACGTCGACGGCGTCGCTCGCGTCGTGGCAGAGATAGAAGGCTCGACGGGATCCGACCGTGTCATGGGTCGGGCTCTCGACGTGACGGATCGCAGCGCTCTCGAACGCCTCGTCCAGGACGTGGCGGAACGGTGGGGTGGAATCGATTGCCTCGTCAACAACGCCGGAGTCTCCCTGGTGTCGTCGTTGCTGCAAGACGATGGCTTCGAAGACGCCTGGCAGCGGACCCTGGACGTCAACCTCACCGCCTACGTGGCGCTCAGCCGTCTCGTCGTTCCTCACATGAGGTCACGAGGTTTCGGGCGCATCGTGAACATCGCTTCGACGGAGTCGATTGTCGCCACGGCTGGTATCGCCGCCTATTCAGCGTCGAAAGCCGGAGTCACCGGACTCACACGTTCGATGGCTGTGGAGCTCGGTCGACATGGGATCACGGTGAACTGCATCTGTCCGGGACCGATCGTTACCGGTATGACGGCCGCGATTTCCGAGGACGTCAAGGACTCGTATGCGAAACGTAAAGTGCCGCTACGGCGCTACGGCGAACCCGAGGAAGTGGCGCACATGACCTTGTCGCTCTGTCTGCCAGCTGCCAGTTTCACCAATGGGGCAACTCTCGTGGTCGACGGAGGCATGACCATTCGACACACGTGAGTCACGGTGCGGGATCGATGACGCCGGTCAGTCCGGTCGGATGGTGCTCCCCGATGATCATTTGTTCGAGAATTCCAAGCCCGACGTCGTCTCCGTGTCTCACTCGACACACGGTCTGGACGTGTAGATGATGGGGGGCACACGGATCGGCAACGGGAAGACTCCAGCGTTCAGCTCCGACGGCCAATTCGCCTTTCCACGATCCATGGGCCCATTCCGGATGGCCGTAGCCGATGCCGAGCATCTGGAAGTCGTAGAGCGGTTCGAACGAGACGTCGCGCCGAGTTCCATCGACTGATTCGAGTGACATGTCGAAAGTCCGTGCCCAGCGGGTGCCCGATCGCCACGTGATCGAGTAGTCGACGTTTTGGGCCTCATCGACTTCCTCGAAACCATCCGGAAGAAAGAAGCCGGTTTCGTGCCAGCGACGACCATCGGCGTATTCGTTGACATCGAAGTGCACGGCGTACCGGTCGAAGTTGACCGGGGCCCACAACCAGAAGAACTGCCGGCTGCCGGTGGGTGCACCAGAATCAGCGGGCGGTCCGATCGGTCGAACTCCCCAAGAACGATCACGAGATCCCCAAGAAGTATCGATTCCGATGTCGTGACGCGTCCCCTCGATCTCGATCCATCCTTCCCAATGTCCGAACTGAGTCAGGCGTGTGTAATCGAAGACGACACGTTGGCCAGCTCGCATCGAGAAGTGGGGCTCCTGCACGGGAGAGCTCCGGGCTACGAACACCAACTCGGCCCGTATGCCGTGATCGGGACTGTCGACGACGATTCGATGGCGCCTCATCGGTTCGATGATCTGCACGTCGATCGGACCGACACGGTTCGCATCTCGACGGTCCGACGGAGCTCGCCCTGAGGCATGGAGCGAAATCTGCTCGCGGCCCTCGAGTACGACCGAAAACGAGGCATCCACCACGTGCCTGTTCGGGTACAAGCCGAGAGCGACGCCGAAATAGAGCGACGCATCGCGCCGGTACCCGTTGAAGAAATAGCGGTCGTAGTGATTCGCGTCACTGGTTCCCGTCAGGGCGATCGGCACGCTTCCGGGGTGAATCGGGTAGTCGTCGAACGAGGTGAGCATGCTCTGACGGTACTGCGCCCACGCCATGAGGTCTGACCTTCACCGCCCGCCTCTAAAGTCGAGTCGTGAGGTACTGGTCGGTGTCGCCTGAGCGTTACACGAAGATCGCAACAGTCGCTCTCGTCCTTCTGTGCGTCATCGTCGTCACCGGTGCCGCTGTGAGATTGACCGGTTCGGGGCTCGGGTGCGAAGACTGGCCGCAGTGCAATGACGAACGCTTCATCGACGTCTCCACGGGCCACGGAGCGATCGAACAGGTGAACCGGCTGTTCACCGGCCTGGTTGCCGCCGGAGTCATCGCTGCAGTTCTCGCGGCGCGACGTCGTCGGCCTTACCGAGCAGATCTGGTGAACTTGGCGTGGGGCCTCGTCGCTGGCGTGGTCGGCCAGGTCGTGCTGGGCGGAATCGTCGTGATGACCGATCTTCATCCTTTGGCGAACCAAGGACATTTCGTCTTGTCGATGATTCTCGTGGCCAATTCGACAGTCTTGGTGATTCGGTCCCGAGAGTCAGCTCGGGAGATCATGATCGACTCGTTCACTAGGACGTGTGGTCGATTGACGGTGATCGCTGGGATCGCAGCCTTGCTGACAGGGACGATCGTGACTGGCTCGGGACCACACGCCGGAGACGAAAACGCCCGACGATTCGGCCTCGTCATCTCGTCGGTGGCGCGTGTGCACGGCGCGACCGTGATTCTTGCGCTGCTGCTTCTCCTGGTGACGGTCGGCGCGGCTCGACGCACGTCGTCGACGTGGGTGAGCATTGCACCAGTTCTGGAGATGATGATGGTGGTCGGAGTGCTTCAAGGTGCGGTCGGTTACGTCCAATACTTCAATGGAATCCCGGCAGCTTTGGTCGCATTCCATATCGCCGGAGCGACTGGCTTCATGATCGTCCTGACGATCCTGTGGGGTCGATTGGGTCAGCCGACGGACCGATTCGGTCAGATGGTGGACGACAATCGTGCCACCGTCTCCTCGTAGACGCGAACGGTCTTCTCGACGATCTCGGCGACGGTTTCGACCGCGTCGATTCGGCCCATGACCTGGCCGGTGAGGGCTATCGCCGCCTCCATGTCGCCTCCGAAGTAGAGGTCCATGGCTCGGCTCATCTCGGTCAATGCGACGTGTTCTTGCCGTTCGAGACGTTCGGTTCGTTCGGTACGGATGGCGCGAAGACCGGGTCGAGAGAATCGATTCAAGAACACCGTGTCGGTCTCGGCGCCCGCGACGATCGCCTGCTTCCAATTGTCGTGTACCGGTGATTCGGCCGCCGAAACCATGCGAGTACCCATCTGCACGGCGTCGGCGCCCAGCGCAAGCGCCGCCGCCATCGACACTCCGTCGCAGATTCCTCCAGCCGCAACGATGGGAAGGTCGACCCGAGACGCGACGAGAGGAACGAGAACCATCGTCGCCACGTCACGAGGGTTCTTGAAACCCCCTCCTTCACCGCCTTCGACGACGAGACCGTCGACACCGGCATCCACGGCCTTCAAGGCGGCGGCAAGGGTTGGGACCACGTGAAAGACCGTGAGGCCAGCGCTCTTCAATGTGGATGTGTATTGGCGCGGATCGCCAGCTGATGTCGTGACGAAGCGGACACCTTGTTCGACGACGAAGTCGACGATCGACGGGTCTCGGACGAAGAGTTGTGCGATGTTGACGCCGAAAGGCCGATCGGTGAGTTCTTTCATGCGGGAAATCTCGTCGCGAATGACCTCGAGTTCGCCCGAGGAGGTCTCGATGATCCCGAGCGCTCCCGCGTTACTCACCGCCGATGCAAGGTTCGAACGGGCGATCCATCCCATGGGCGCTTGGACGATCGGAACATCGACGCCGAGCAAACGGGTGAATCGAGTGTCGATACGAGGTGTCATGGGCGAACCGTAGCGTTCGTCTCGCCGGTTGTCGTAGCGACCGCGACGAGGCCGCCCATCAATACGACTGCTCCGAACCAACCAACGACCGAAAGTCGCTCGTCGAGTACGGAGACGGCGAGGACGGTCGCCACCAAAGGCTCGGCAGTGGTGAGCAGCGTGACCGACGTCGGTGGCAGGCGACGAAGTCCGCGCCCAAACGCCATGTACGCGATGGCCAAGGTGGCGAGCGAAAGGTGACAAAGAACGAGTACTCCGGTTCGGGTCTCGAACACGTCGAGTGGTCGAATGGCGAGAAGAGGCGCCGTCAGAATCCCAGCGCCAAAGAAAACTCCACCCAGCACGGCGTCGGGATGAGCACCCGCATCGATGGCTACAGAAGCGCACTCTGTGTAACCGGCGAATGCGCTTCCGGCCAGGAGTGCGACGATGACTCCACCGATTCGTACATCGACCTCGGCGTATCCTCCGACAACCAAGGTGGTGAGACCGATCAAGAGAAGGATGGTGCTGAGGAACCACCACGGCCGCGGTGTCGGGCGTCGCCGCACGATGCCGATCAGACGGCTCACCAGGGGGCTGACCCCGATGGCGGTCAGCGTCGAAACGGCAACTCCCGTGTCGGACACCGCCCAGAAGAAGGCCAATTGGTAGACGGCAACCAGCACGACTCCAGCGAGCATGGGCGCCGGCAGCGCCCGTACGGATTTCATACGTCGACCGGCCACGAGCGTGAGAACGAAACCTCCGATGAGGAGCCGCAGTGATCCCGTCGACCACGGATCGGCTCCACCTGGCACGCGAGACACCGCTGTACCCGTCGTACCGAACAGGGATGCTCCCACGATGACCAGGAGTGACGCTGAGAAGTGGGGTCGAAGAGCCTTTTCGGTCGACACGATCCTTGGACTATCATTTCGTGGTCCGCACGGCGCGGATGTCGGGGAGCCAACATTCGTGTACGTCTTTTCCATGTTCGCCAAGACAACAAGAGCCCGACGGGTGGCATCGAGAGGTCGTTGCTGATGGCTGAGTGCCGTCGTCGGTGGCCGGTGCGGATGTTCTTGGGCCTCGGGGTCCTGCTCGTCGCTGCCGGAATGACCTCGTCCGCCGTGTCGGCCGAGGACATCGCCATTCGGGTCCAGGTCAAAGAGCAGAACCGCGACGAATCGGGAAAGGTCGACAATCAGCCGGTCGTCGGGGTGGAAATCGTGATCACCGATGCTTCGGGAACCGAAGTCGGCCGGGGTGTGACCGCCGAGGACGGAGTCGTCGTGGTTCCGGTTCCAGGGCGAGCCGACTACACCGTCGAACTGTTGGAGGATTCCTTACCCGATGGCCAGAGTCTGAGCCCTCAAAGCCCGCCGGTCCAATCCATCGCCGAGGACTCCTTCGTGACGGCCACCAAGACCCTCAACTTCTTCACCGGAGAATCTCAGCGGGTAACCGACACGGCCTTCGAACGCGTGGCTCAACGGTTCTCCGACGGTTTCCGACTCGGACTCGTCCTGGCAATGTGCGCTGTCGGCCTGTCTCTCATTTTCGGAACGACTGGTCTCACGAACTTTGCTCATGGGGAAATGGTGACGTTTGGCGGCTTGGCCGCCTTCGTGTTCAACATCACGGGACTGACGTTCCTCGGATTCCTCGACTTCCTCCCCGGTGTGTATCCCGATGGCCGTTTCCACGTGATCTGGGCCACGATCTTGGCCGCGGTGTTTGGTGGCCTTTTTGGATGGGCCCTGAATGCTGGGATCTTCTTGAAGTTGCGCCGACGAGGCATCGGATTGGTGACGCAGATGGTTCTGACCGTCGGATTGTCGATCCTCCTCAAGAATTTCTTCTTGTCCCGTTTCGGAGGCCGTACTCGTCCGTTCCGTGAGTACAGCCTCCAAAAGGCCCTGGACATCGGTCCGATCAGCATCACCCCCCGTGACCTCACCGTCTCGATCATCTCGATTTTCATCCTTGTGGCAGTGGCTCTCACCCTTCGCTACACACGGCTGGGAAAGGCCACGCGAGCGGTGTCGGACAACCCCGACCTGGCGTCGGCCACCGGAATCGACTCCGAACGTGTCATCAGACTCGTCTGGATCGCCGGAGGCGCTCTCGCGGCTCTCGGTGGCGTCTTTCGAGGATTGGACGAGCAAGTCAGTTTCGAAATGGGCGGACGTCTGCTCTTTTTGATGTTCGCCGCGATCACCCTGGGCGGACTGGGATCCGCCTTCGGTGCCCTCATCGGCGGAATCGTCGTCGGGGTTCTGGTGGAAATGGCGAGTCTTGTCGTGCCCACCGAGTTGAAGACCACCCCGGCACTGGCGATCCTCATTCTTGTTCTGTTGTTCCGGCCGCAGGGACTCCTCGGTAAAGCGCAGAGAGTGGGTTGACGATGGATTGGTCGCTGATCTTCGAACTCTCACTGAAGGGCCTCATCGGCATCAACGCGGTCTACTTCGCCATTGCAGCGATTGGACTCAATGTTCAATTCGGTTACACCGGCTTGTTGAACTTCGGCCAAGCGGGATTCATGGCGTGCGGTGCGTACGGACTCGGGATGACGGCCCACTACTTCGAGATCTCTTTCTGGTGGGGGATTCCTCTCGGCATCTTGTTTTCGCTTCTGCTCGGCCTGTTGATGGGTATTCCCACACTGAGGCTTCGCGCCGATTATCTGGCCATCGTCACCATCGCCGCTGCAGAAATCATTCGACTCGTCGTGCGTTCCGTTCGGTTCAAGCACTATTTCGGCGGAAGCGACGGCATCAATCGTTTCGCCCAGCCGTTCCGCGAAGTCGGCGCCGATTTCGGAATCGATCAGACGCAGCTCTATGGCTTCGGGCCTTTCACCTTCACCGGACGGGAACTCTGGACGATGATCGTGGGCTGGAGCCTCGTAGCACTGATCGGATACCTCGTCTACAAGTTGATGAAGAGCCCGTGGGGACGAGTGTTGAAGGCTATTCGGGAAGACGAGGACGCCGTCCGGAGTCTCGGGAAGAACGTGTACTCCTACAAGATGCAGTCCCTTCTTCTCGGAGGTGTGATCGGAACGATCTCCGGCATGATCTTCGCCCTCGACCGCGGCAGTGTTCAGCCCGACAACTACAGCCGAGACGTCACCTTCTACATCCTCACCGCGCTCGTCCTTGGAGGAGTGGCAAAGGTTTCGGGATCGATCATCGGGCCGATGTTGTTCTGGTTGATTTTCACCTTCCTCGACAACTTCCTGCGCCAGGTGGCTGACAAGCCCATCAAGATCGGCAACTTCACGATCATGCAATCCACTCAGGTCGGCCAGGTCAACTTCATGTTGGTCGGTCTGACCCTCATCTTGTTGATGGTGTATCGACCACAGGGAATCTTCGGCAATCGACAGGAGATGGCCTTCGATGGACGCTGAGACGACAATGTCCCCGGCCGCCCGTATGGCTCGGGAGGCGTTGGCAACCTGCGCGGCATCGCCTGGGGTGGCCAAGCCTGACCCGATACTCGTGGCTGACTCGGTCCGTCGAAAGTTCGGCGGTATCACGGCCGTCGACGTCGACCACCTCGAAGTTCAGCGCGGTTCGATCACGGCGTTGATCGGTCCGAATGGTGCAGGCAAGACGACACTGTTCAACCTCCTCACCGGTTTCGACAGTGTCGACGAGGGGCGGTGGTCGTTCGACGGCCGTTCGATGGGACGAGCGGCTCCGCATCGCATGGCCAAGCTCGGAATGGTTCGCACCTTCCAGTTGACCAAGAGTCTCACCAAGCTCAGTGTGATCGAGAACATGAGACTCGGTGCCACAGAACAAATCGGCGAGAAGTGGTGGAACGGTCTGATCGACGCCCGCTGGAGGAAGCAGGAAGCCGCCATCACCGAACGTGCCGAGGAACTTCTGGAGCGTTTCAAGTTGAGCCACATGCGCGATGAGTACGCCGGGGCTCTCTCGGGTGGTCAGAGAAAACTTCTCGAGATGGCACGTGCTCTCATGACCAATCCGATTCTGGTGATGTTGGACGAACCCATGGCCGGCGTGAATCCGGCTCTGAAGCAAAGTCTCAACGAACACATTCGGGGACTGCGCGACGAGGGTATGACCGTGTTGTTCGTCGAGCACGACATGGACATGGTGCACGACATATCCGACTGGGTCGTCGTGATGGCCGAGGGACGAGTCATCGCTGAAGGGACACCCGACGCCATCTCATCCAATCCCGCTGTGATCGATGCGTACCTCGGCGCACACCAGGGCCGTTCACTTTTGGAGGACCAGCCATGAGCGACATCCTTCTGGCGACCGATCTCGTCGCCGGGTACGTACCGGAAGTCAACATCCTGAACGGCTGCGACCTCGTCGTCGGCGAAGGGGAGTTCGTCGGAATCATCGGACCGAACGGGGCCGGAAAATCGACCTTCCTGAAGGCAGTGATCGGGCAGTGCCGCATTCGGGGCGGTTCTGTGTCGCTCCTTGGCCAAGACATCACGGGACGTAAAGCGCACGAACTCGTCCCTCTCGGCCTCGGCTACGTGCCGCAGACCCGCAACGTGTTCCCCAGCCTCACGGTGAAAGAGAATCTCGAGATGGGGTGTTTCCTGTCGCCGAAGGTCTTCAGCCGACGCTTCGACTACGTGACGGGACTCTTCCCGAAACTGGGCGAGAGAGCCTCACAACGTGCGGGCGCCTTGTCGGGTGGTGAGCGTCAGATGGTGGCCATGGGCCGTGCTCTCATGCTCGAACCGAAGATCCTGCTCCTCGACGAGCCCTCGGCCGGTCTGTCGCCCGCACTTCAGGACGAAGTGTTCGTTCGTTGTCGGGCGATCAACGAAACCGGTGTGGCGATTTTGATGGTCGAACAGAACGCACGCCGCTGTCTGCAGGTCGTCCATCGTGGGTACGTACTCGACCAAGGGCGAAACGCCTACACCGGGACGGGTCGAGAACTCCTGGCCGACCCGAATGTGATCGAGCTGTACCTCGGCACCTTGGCCCGGGCGACCGGCGGCTGACCTCCGGTCGCATCATCACCGCGCCCGGACCCACCGAATTTCGCACAACGAGAAAGGCCCCCGGTCTCCCGGGGGCCTTTCGTCACGTCGAACGTGAATGGGAATTACTTGCCGGCGTCGAAGTTCTCGCCGAGAGCGTTGCCCATGTTTCCGTCGGTGCCGTACCAGTTCTTGGCCTTCGGACCGATGCCGTTCTCGACAGCAGTGCGCAGAATGCGGCTGCCCTCGTCGAACGAGACCAGAACGACGGCGTCCGGGTCGGCCGAAACGATCTCGGCGACTTCGGCGTCGAACGACGCAGCCGTCGGGTCGTAGGCCTTCACACCGAGAACGCTCACACCAGCGGCCTCGAGAACGTCCTTCACGACGGCAGCGATGCCGTTGCCGTAGGCGTCGTCGAGGTTCATGATGTACACCGAGGCGTTTCCGTCCTCGACGATCTGGTTGGCCACCACGGCGCCCTGGAGTCCGTCCGCCGGAGCGTTACGGAAGTAGAGGGCGTTGTCCGGGT
>RFSV01000131.1 GCA_009923785.1 Acidimicrobiia bacterium
TGATCGATCCACCGAGGCTGCGGGCCTTGGTGACGAGTTCGAGCGATGCAGAAGTGGGGGCTCCGTTCGCGACCTGTGCGAACACCCAGATGTTGTTGATTGCCATGATCTTCGTCCTCGCTCTCTCAGATGACCTTCAGACCTTCGAGGAAGGTCACGATCTTGCCGAACGTCTCGCCGTCGTCCTCGATGATCTCGCCGGCCTGGCGAGCTTCGGCTTCGGCGACATTGCTGATGCTCTGGTTGGCTCCGGCCCAACCGACCGGAGTGACACCGAGATCGGAAGCGGTCACTTCTTCGACCGGCTTCGACTTGGCAGCCATGATGCCCTTGAAACTCGGGTACCGAGGCTCGACCACACCGGCCGTCACCGACACGAGAGCCGGCAGCGGACAAGTGACTTCGTCGTACCCGGCTTCGGTCTGACGGTCGGCCTTCAACGTGCCGCCATCGATGGCGACCTTCTTCGCGAAGGTGACCGACGGCAGACCGAGAACTTCGGCCATCTGCTCGGGAACGGTGCCGGTGTATCCGTCACTCGACTCGGTGGCGGCGATCACGAGATCGGCACCTCCGAGACGCTGAACTGCGGCGGCCAGAATCTTGGCGGTCGTGAGGGCATCGGAACCTTGCAACGCCGGATCGGACACGAGCACGGCCTTGGCCGCACCCATCGCCAACGCCGTGCGCAGACCGGCTGTCTCGCCGTTTGGGGCCATCGAGACCAGGCTGACCTCTCCGCCGCCGGCCGCATCGACCAGCTGGAGGGCCATCTCGACGCCATAGGCGTCGGAGTCGTCGAGGATCAATTTGCCGTCCCTCTTCAAGGTGTTGGTACCGGAATCGAGGGCTCCGGGCAGGGCCGGATCGGGGATCTGCTTCACACAGACGATGACGTTCATGACGGGCATTCTGGTCGCTTGTGCGCAGGTTCACACAACCGACGGCGCACCGATCAGCTGGGCGTGACGCACGACCCACCTCGGGGGCCGCTGGTACCGTCGACCCGTGCGGATCCTCCTGGTCGTGAACTCGTTCGCCTCCTCGGTGACCGCCCGCAACATGGTGATCGTGCACCGAGCCCTGTCCCGAGACCACGATGTCCAGCTGGTCGAGACCAACCGGCGTGGACACGCCACCCGGTACGCCCAGGACGCCGCTCACCGGGGCCTCGACCTCGTCATTTCCTTCGGCGGTGACGGCACGCTCAACGAAGTGGCCACTGGTGTGGCTGGCAGCGACACCTCGCTCGGGGTACTGCCGGGCGGTAGCACCAACGTGTTCGCCCGCACGATCGGCCTTCCCAACGATCCGGTGGCCGCCGTCGATCTCCTGGTCGCGGCCCTTCGGGATCCCTCCCGTTCCATTCGGCCGATCGGACTGGGTCGTGTCGACGGACGCTTCTTCTGCTTCCACACGGGTGTGGGATACGACGCCGCGGTGGTGCGCACCGTCGAGCAACGCGCCTACCTGAAGAGGTGGGCCGGACATCCCCTCTTCATCTACGCCGCGCTGCACACGTGGTTGGTGCGGTACGACCGCAAGCAGCCGCACTTCACCGTGGCGGCTGATGCGTCGATCGGTGGACACGGTGCCGATGGCACACCGAGTACCGGAACCAAGTTCGTGCACGACGGCTACTTCACGATCGTGATGAACACCAACCCGTACACGTTCCTCGGTAATCGTCCTCTCGACTTGTCGCCCAACGCCACGCTCGACCGACCGTTGGTGGCGATCACGTTCCGCACGATGTCGGCGCGCGCGATCTTCGCATCGCTCGCCGGTGCGTTGCGGGGCGGCGGCATCACACCGAACGAACACGTCGCAGTGTTCGATGCCGTCGACGAACTCGTGATCGAAGGAGCATCGAGATTCCCGTATCAGGTGGATGGCGACTACTTGGGTGAAACCAATCGCCTGCACTTCCGTCACGTACCCGATGCCGTTCGATTGGTTTTCCCGACGTAGTCGGCAGGTCAGCGGAACGTGACGGCGACGTCGGGCACGTTCGTGCAGATGCCGTCGATCCCCCACTCGATCAGTTCGCGCATGCGGTCGGGGTCGTCACACGTCCAGGTGTTGACCTGCAAACCGACATCGTGGAACGCGTCGATCATCTCGCGGGTGACGACGCCGAACCACGGATGCACGGCAGAGTGTCCGGACGCGGCGAGGTCGGTTACCGTGTTGGGTGCGACGGCGATCGTGAGCCAGGCCGTGCGAATGCTCGGACGAAGTTCGTGACAGCGATCGATCGTCTCGCGACGGAACGACGAGATCAACCACCGTTCGTCGCCTTCTGATCGTCGTGACAACTCGTCGAGAGTCGCGTCGGCGATGTGATCGGACGGATCGAAGTCGGGCTCGTTCGGATCGTTCTTGATCTCGACGTTCACCCACATGGGCTGACAGGCATCGAGAGCGGCGCCGAGTGTGGGAACGTGGGACGGCAAGTCGGCGAAATTGGTGTGAACGATCACGCGACCGTCGGGAAGCACAGCATCGTGATGCACGACGAGTACGTGATCGCGAGTACGACGGACGTCGAGTTCGACGGCGTCGGCCCGAAGCTGGTGGGCCCGCTCGAAGGCGGCAATGGTGTTCTCGGGTTCGGCCTTCGACGCCCCCCGATGTGCGATCACCTGCATCCCAAACCCTCCCCTCCAAAACCTACGCAAATCGCCCACCCTGTAGCGCTTACCCCCTC
>RFSV01000132.1 GCA_009923785.1 Acidimicrobiia bacterium
CTTGAAGTTCGACAACAAGCTCTTCAGCTATCTCTTCTATTCGGGCCTGATCCTCGCCGTCTCCGTCTACGCCGGAGCTCTGGCCACCTTCAAGTTCTTCTTGCAGAAGGGCTGAGCCCCCGTGTCCTTGCTGGCCGTCGATCCGTGGCGCTTCCAGCAGCACGTCGAAGTTTGGCTATTGGTCGCGTTCCTCACCGTCTCGTACGTGTACATGGTGAGGGTGATCGGTCCGCGGGCCGTCGGTCCGGGTGGAACGGTGGTGACTCGCGGGCAAAAGACGGCTTTCGTCGCCGGCATTCTCATTCTCTGGCTGGCCAGCGACTGGCCCATTCATGACATCTCCGAGGAGTACCTCTACTCGGTGCACATGTTCCAGCACATGGCGCTCACCTATTTCATGCCGCCCCTGGTGGTGTTGGCCACGCCCGAGTGGTTCGTGCGGATCCTGATCGGCGACAAAGGCCTGTACCGCTTCGTGAAGTTCATGGCCCACCCGGTGCGGGCCGCCTTCGTGTTCAACGTTGCCGTCATGGTGAGCCACGTGCCCGGTGTGGTGAACGCGTCGGTGTCGAATGGCCCACTGCATTACGCAGTTCACGTTCTCCTGGTGACCACGGCCATCGTCATGTGGCTTCCGGTCTGCGGACCGTTCCCCGAGTTCCATATTTCGCCGATGGGCAAGATGATCTATCTCTTCATGAACAGCGTCGTAGCCACCGTTCCGGCCGGTTGGCTCACCTTCGCCGAAGGCGTTGTGTACAAGCACTACAACATTCCGTGGCGAGTGTGGGGAATCTCGGTCACCGACGATCAACAGATCGCCGGTGCCATCATGAAGTTGGGTGGAGCAGTGTTCCTGTGGACGATCATCGGGGTGCTCTTCGTACAGAAATTCGCCAAGACCTTCCGTGCCGAGAACGAATCGGCCTATGTTCGCGAACCCCTTACGACGGCTGACGTCGAGAAGGCATTCGCCGAGACAGCTCCAGCACGCGAGCCGGATCGGGACTGACTCGAGTCATTCCCAGCGGAACGTGAGTGCAGCGACCACCGGAGCTGCCGCTGCCCACGAAACGAGCACGATCCACGATGTCGACGACTGGGTCGACGCGCCCACCAGCGTCTCGCGCATGACGTCGGCCAGTGCACCCGACGGCAGGTAGGGGCTGATGTCGGCCAGCGGACCTGGGAGTTCGTCAAAGGGGATCACCATGCCTCCGAGAAGCAGGAGAACGATGTACAGACCGTTTTGAGCGGCCAGGTTGATCTCGGCGCGCAGACGGCCGGCGATGAAGAGTCCGAGGCCACCGAAGGCGGAGGTCCCGAGGGCGACGGCACCGATGGCGAGACCCCACGACGCCCGGCCGGTCTTCCAGTCGAGGGCGATGGCAACGGGAACGAGAACGGCCAACTGCACGATCTCGACCACGAGCACGGTGAGGATCTTGGCGACCAGCCATCGGGGCCGACCGAGGGGAGTGGGACCGAGACGTTTCAGCACCTGATACCCACGCTCGAATCCGGTGGCGATTCCGAGGCTCACCATTGCCGTGCTCATGACGGCGAGTGCGATCACGCCCGGGGTGAGGAAATCCATGTGGTCGTCGAGTGAACTCGGCAACACGTCGGTGATCCCGAAGAACACGAGGACGAGGACCGGGATGAGGATCGTGAGCAGCAGTTGCTCACCGTTACGGGACAAGATGCGCAATTCGGCTCCGAGTTGGGCGCGCAACGGGCCGCTCATGGCCGGTCCCCGGTCAATTTCTTGAACACGTCTTCGAGGCTGGCGACGCCGGCCCGCAACTCGATGACGTCGATGCCGTGTTCGCTCAACCACACGGCGAGAGCGGCCACCAGTCCTTGGGGAGCATCCTCGATCGTGTAGTGGCCCGGTTCGACCTCGACGAGCCAGTCTCCGATGTTCGAGGGCATGTCACCCAACACGAGCGGGCGAACCGTGCGCAATCGAACGGCCTGTCGAGCTCGCCGAACGTCGTCGAGGGTCCCTTCCACGAGGACCTTGCCCTTGTCGAAGATCACGACTCGGTCGGCGATCCGCTCGGCCTCGTCGAGTTCGTGAGTGGCGAGGATCACCCCGCACCCGCGTTCGGTGAGCGAGGTGATGATCGAGCGAATCGTGTCACGTCCGTTGACGTCGACACCGCTGGTCGGTTCGTCGAGGAAGACCACCTCGGGTGCACCGACGAGAGCCATGGCGAGCGAAAGTCGTTGCTTCTCTCCTCCCGACAGCCGTCGCCACGGCGTGCGAGCCCGATCGGTCAACCCCACGAGGTCGAGAAGCTCGCGGGGACCTGCCGAATCGGAGACACGATGAATTCCGCAGTATTGGCGCAGGACGTCGAGTGGTCGAGCCGATGGATACACCCCGCCTTCTTGGAGCATGAGACCAACGCGTCGAGCGAGGGCACGTCGGTTGCGACGTGAACCGGCGGGATCGAGTCCGAGCACCCGTACCTCGCCCGAGTTTCGAGTGCGGAGTCCTTCACACACCTCGATGGTGCTCGTCTTGCCGGCTCCGTTCGGACCGAGAACGGCGGTCACCTGGCCGGCACGAGCCGTGAACGAGACTCCGTCGACGGCGGTCAACGATCGCCCGCCTCGTCCGTAGCGAACGGTCAGATCATGGACTTCGACCACGTTGTCGATCGAGCCCGAGACGATGCGGGAACCGAGA
>RFSV01000133.1 GCA_009923785.1 Acidimicrobiia bacterium
TGCCGTCGGATCACCTGTGGGCCGATCTGGATCTCGCGGCGGCCCGGTCGGAGGAGTGGCGAGAGCGCGGGGTGTACGACCCGATGCCTCCGCCGCCTGATCCGCCGAACTCGGTGGTAGTGGTGAATTGCCCCTGTGGAGTCGAGTCAGTGTTCGAGCGACCGCCTGTTTCGTAGTTGGGGCCAAGCGGATCGGGGCGGTATCGTTCAGCCGTCCCACCCGGGGCTATAGCTCAGTTGGCAGAGCGCTTCCATGGCATGGAAGAGGTCAAGGGTTCAATTCCCTTTAGCTCCACGATCGAACCCGTCGGCTCCGGCCGACGGGTTTTTCTGCGCCCGCTGAGCGGAATGGGCTCGATGTCCTCCGGATAAAACACTTGCGGTCTTGCGGACAGGTGTACGCTTTCCTCGGAAAAAAGTATGTTTGGAAATCGCGTGTCTGGGCATCGAAATAGGCAAGTCAGCGCGCTCGGAATCGTGGTGGCGCTGGTAGTCGGTGTGCTGTCAGTCGCCGGTGTGGTGCGTCTCTCGGAGAGCCCAGCAAGTGCCGCCCGCGCTCAGAAGCACACGATCTGTCACCGGACACGTGCAACTGGGAATCCCTATCGACTGATCACGGTCAGCCGAAATGCGATTTTCAATCCAGGGAACCACTCCTTCAAGAACAACTCCGGCCACGGTTCTCAACATCCTGGGGCGATTTTTGATGCGGGTAAGACATATGGCCCGGGTGAGTTTTGGGGGGACATCATCCCTTCGTATCTCTACTCACAAGGAAACGGAACCGCTGAATCCGCGAAATTGAACTGGTCGGGAAGTCACAATCAAGATCTGACGCCCGTATTTAGTCCGCCTGGAACTTGTAGCGCGATGACGACGAAGCAGTTCATGACCATTCAAAACGCAGCGGGCGCCTCGGTCGAGGAGATCATGGACGATCTCGAAGAACAAGGGGCCGTGGAGGACTTGTCAGTGAAGGCGGCTCTTGGAGGAAGCTTCTCCGGCTGGTACGACTCGCAAGTTAGTGCCGGTCAGACTCCATCCATTAGCGATGCAACATCGGCAGTAGAGGCGGCGGAACCTTCAGTTGCAACGAAGCCGGCGGGAGATCTTGCAGCGACAACTGCAACTCTGAGGGCTGAGGTCGATCCTCAAGGTGCGCAGATGTCGTTTTACTTCCAGTTGGACACTGTCTCCGCAAATGTTTCGGGTTCGTCTGCGCTGACTTCGTTAATGACTATCGATGGAAACTCGACCTCGTCCTCCAACTCCTCATCCCCCGTACAAGTTGAATTGCCAGTGTCGGGGTTACGGGCGGCAACGACGTATTACTTCCGGATCGTAGGAGAGGTGACAACGATTGACTCCGAGAACCAGGAGTTGGTCGCCCAATACTTTGGAGAAATACTGGACTTTCAAGTCGGAGTCCCATCCGTCACCACGAATGTTGAGTCGAACGTTGGTCGTACTTCTGCGATCTTGAACGGTGAAGCGATGCCAAATGGTCAATCGCACTCGTACTCCTTCGAGTATTCGACGGATTCCACTTTTCAGACTGCGGTATCCGTCACCGCCCAAGCAGATATCTACATCGATGGAACTCAGACCGATACTTCTTCGGCGAGCAGCCCGATATCGGTGACGGCATCGGCTCAGTCGTTGACCCCTGCTACCACCTACTTCTACCGAATCAAGTCCTCAGGGGCTACGTCGTTGACGGGGTCGACAGAGTCGTTTACCACTTTGGCAAACCCAACAGGGCAGACCTCTGCGGCAACGAACGTTTCCCAGACGTCGGCAACTCTCAATGGTTCGGTATCACCCAATGGATCGCTCACCAACCTGTATTTCCAGTGGGCGACGAGTGCGGGAGCGGTCGCGAGTGCGCCGACGGTGAGCGCAGGGATGACGATCGGGGGTTCGTCGGCAACGACGTCGGCGTCGAATTCGACGTTGAACGTGTCGATGCCGATCACTGGCCTCACAGCTGGAACGCAGTACCACTACCGTTTGATTGGTTTCTTGGCGTCGGACAACAGTCAGGTGTTCGTCGGATCGGATGAAAACTTCAGGACTTCGAACAACAACAACGGAAACAACAACCCAGGACCGCCTGTCGCTCCGCCATCGAGTGGTCCGTCGATAACTGTGAAGACTCAAGGCCCCCCAGCAAAGGTCGTCAACCCCGGTGGTGGCGGTGGGAATGGTGGTGGAGGTCAGGGTGACCCACCCGTCACCGACCCTCGCACCGGTGGTAGTGATCCCATCGAAGAGAAGGTGATCGTTCAGGTCGGCCCGACCCTGCCAGCGGGTGGTGGAGGCGGCGGAGGTGGTGGTGGATCCATCCGTATCGCCCCGCAGCCGAATGAGCCTCCTCTCGAGTTGCTCGATGCCACGATCGAGGACCCGGAGTACGAGATCGAAGTCGTGCGTTCCGGAACTGATTACAACAAGCCGGAAACCTGGGAAAAGGATGGCTTCGGAGACGAATGCTGGAAGTTCGAGCCGGGAGGCTCGTCGTACGTGCTGCCGGATCCGCCGGTTGCGCCCTCTGGAAAGGCGGGAGCGGTCTACAGCGCCGTCAAGGTCAAGGCGGGGTCGTTGACTTCCGACGATCCGAATTTCCAGGTGAACACGCTGTTCTTGGAACCGGCTCCAGGCTCGATGGTGTGGCCCGACTCCAACAAGGACGGGGTGT
>RFSV01000134.1 GCA_009923785.1 Acidimicrobiia bacterium
GCGTCCGGGATACGAACGTCGCTCAGGAACACTTCGTTGAAGTGCTGCACTCCGGTGATCTGCGTGATGGGGCGGATGTCGAGTCCAGGTGTCTTCATGCTGGCACCACACTTCGTCGCCGAGCAAGATGGGAGCAAGGTGACGCTCTTGCTGCTCGGGAGTTCCGTGAGCGATGAGGGTGGGACCCACCATGCCGATCGATACCGCAAAGGCACCGGTCGACACGTCGAACGAAGCCATCTCTTCGGCAAAGATGGCCGACTGGATAGCGCTGGCTCCCCGACCCCCGAATTGCTTCGGCCACGTGATGCCGGCCCAGCCGTTGTCGAACAGCACGCGCTGCCAATCGCGGCACTTTTGAATGTGGCCGCCCAGATCGTGTTCTCCGAGTTCGCCGGGACCCTCCGACTTCAAGCGGGCGTGCTGACCGAGCCAGGTGCGCGCTTCGGCCCGGAAAGCCGCCTCATCCGGTGTGTCGCCGATGTGCATGTGCGTGCCCGTCTCCCCTGGCTGGAAGGTTTCTGACAGTCTGTCAGAAACGTCGGAAACGTCCCCTATGGGGCCCGACGTCAGTCGGACCAGGCGGCCGGGCCCTCGAAAAAGACCAGATCGTCCCGGCTCGTGAGGAGGTCGCGGCCGTGCGAGGTATCGAGTACCTGCGGCCACTGGGCGCGCACGTCCTCGAGCGTGAGCTCCGGTCCCCCCGACCAGCCCGGATGTCCGACAGTCGAAATCAGAGAGGATCGGCCGGCCCCGGCGGTCACGATGCGCCCCGTCACGTCGATGTCGTCATGCACCAGCCAACAGGCGGCCGGACTGCAAGCCGACGGAGGAAAGTTCTCCTCCATCCATCGACGGGTGTCGTCGTGTGGATTGAGAGCGGCCGACCGGGTGTAGCCGATGGGCATGAGGCAGTTCACGGTGATGCCGTGCTCGGCGCCTTCGTTGGCCAGAGATCGGGTGAGCCCAATGAGGCCGGCCTTGGCCACCGAATACGCCGGCATCCCGAGGGAACCGATGGCCGCCGCCGACGAGGTGACGAGAATGCGACCGAACGTCCGGGTGACGAAGTGTGGCCACGCTGCCTGGCACATATTCCAGGTGCCGATCAGATGAGTGGACAGGATCGTTTCGAGTTGACGGTCGGTCGTGTCGGTGAACGATCCGGTGGGTCCGCCTCGGCCGGCGTTGTTGAGCACGATGTGCAGGTCGCCGAACCGCTCGATCGTCGAGTCGACGATGGCGCGTGCTGCATCTGGTTCGGCCACCGACCGAGAGTCGGCCACCGCCGTGCCTCCGGCCGCCACGATGTCGGTGACCGTCGCGTCGGCGTGTTCTTCCGAGACGTCGTTGACGATCACCTGAGCGCCGCGCGATGCCAGGAGCAGAGCGTGCTCGCGCCCGAGGCCGCGACCGGCTCCGGTCACGATCGCGACGCGATCGTCGAAGCGAACGTCATCCATGTGTCGACACCGTACAGTTCTCGTCGTGACTCGGAGGCCTGTCGTCATGATCACCGGAGCGAGTCGCGGAATCGGACGCGCCGTGGCGGTCGATCTGGCGGGTCGGGGTTTCGACCTCGTGCTCACGGCACGTTCGGTCGGCGGTGGAGCGACGTTCGACGGAACCTCTCGCCACGACGATCTGGCGGGGGTGGCGTTACCAGGTTCTCTGGTAGAGACTGCGTCGGCGTGTCGCGCCGTCGACTCCGCGTGTCGAGTTCTGAACGTTGCGATGGATCTCACCGACGAGGAGAGCGTTCGGTCGGCCGCTCGCTCGGCGCTCATCGAATTCGGGCGGGTCGACGCTCTGGTGTCGAACGCGATCTATCAGGGGCCGGGTGTGAACGATCCCTTCGCCGATCTACCGATCGAGTTGCTGCGAAAGGTCATCGAGGGCGATGCGGTGGCACCGATCGTCCTGCTTTCGGAGTTGTTGCCGACGATGCTCGAATCGAAATCGGGAGTGTTCGTACATCTCACGTCCGGAGCAGCGACTCTGGTTCCGAAGGCTCCGACTGGACGTGGTGGTTGGGGAGTCGCGTACGCGATGGCCAAAGGGGCGGCTCACCGCATCGCCGGTGTGTTGCACGCCGAGCACTTCGGCGACGGAATACGTGCCTACAGCGTGAACCCCGGCCACGTGACCACCGACGTGATGCGTCAGCGAGCCGAACGCGCTGGACGCGAAGTCACCGGACAGGGGCCCGACGACACCGTGGTCGCGATCGCCTGGCTGCTCGAAGGCTCCGACGACGCCGTGGCGATGTCGGGGCGTGAAGTCGTGGCGCGCGACATTGCGGCGCTTCTCGGCTGAATTCCTGTCAGCGCGAACGAAGGCGATCGACGGCCGTCGCCAGCAGTCGATCGTGATCGTCGCTCGGCGGTGGCGCAACGAGGATGCCGTCGGCGGTGTCGCCGAACCACTCCATGGCGACGTCGGGGAGTTCGTCGTACGTGGCTTGAGGGACGAGGGTGTCGAGGATGTCGTCGGTGACCAGACCGGCGAGATCGCTCCAACGTTGTTCGCGGATGAGCGCACGCAGTCGGCCGGCGAGTTCGGCCCATCCGAACAACTCGAGTGTTCGTTCGTAGGCCGGTGTGGAGTACAAGAAGGCGAG
>RFSV01000135.1 GCA_009923785.1 Acidimicrobiia bacterium
GAGTTCTCGTCGTCGAATGGTGACAAGACCGCCGGTGGCGCATTCCCGTCGGTCGACGACGACGGCGACAAGATCGACGCCAACCCGTGGAATCGGTGGACACGAGTGCTGTCGGTGTCGGGCCTCGCGTCTCGCTACGGACTCTCGACCATCACCAACGCCGCCAACGAAACCGACACCACTCTCGCCCAACAAGGTTTCCTCGGCCTCTGGGCCACCCGCACCCGGCTCTACAACGGATCGAACTCGGTGACGGTCACCCACGCCAGTCTGCGTAACGCCTACGACCTCCCGTCGATCGCCTTCACGGCGCGTGTGGTGCGACGCGACCGTGTGACCACCGAAGATTTCGCCTTCATCGGCGATTCGGTGGGGGAGAGCATTGCCGATCGTTCCGGTGGCGGTGAGTTACCGGCTCTGTTGAGCGGCGTGTTCGGCTCGGCTCAGTACGACGCTCTGACCAATCGATGCACGGTCGGGTCGTGTGTGACCGGCGAACTCGACGGACTCGGCGTGGCGCGCGCCCTCACCGGAACACCCGATGTGGTGGTGGTGGAACTCGGGTACAACGACTCCGGCTCGTCGCTCGCTGGTGAGATTGATCAGGTGATGCAGGCTCTCGTCGACAAGGGCGTGCGAGCTGTCGGTTGGGTCACCATGTCGGAACGACGTACGTCGAACGGGTCGGCGACCTATGCATCCCACAACCGTGCCGTGCGGGCCGCCGCCGACAAGCCACAGTTACGGGTACTCGATTGGAACGCCGCCAGCTCGGCCGGCAATCAGTCACGTTGGTTCAACGACGGTGTTCACCTCAACACGTCGGGTCAGGCGCAATTCGCACTGTGGTTGCGTGAGCGAGTGTTGGAGATGGCCGGACAAGTCGAGCAGACCCGGGTGTACGGCGACACCCGCTACACCACTGCCATCGAAATCGCGACCCGATCGTTGTCGGGTGGTGCGGTTGCATCGAGTGAAGTCGTCGTCGTCAACGGGCTTGGCACAGTCGACGGACTGGCGGCCTCTGGCTACGCCGGTTCTCGTCGGGCACCGATCCTTCTCACTCAGGCCAATGCGTTGCCGGCAACTGTGTCGAACTATCTCGCGGCCAATCAGCCAGCGGCGGTGACCATCGTCGGTGGAACGAACGCCGTTCAACCCGCCGTTGAAGAACAGATCCGTGCGTTGTTGCCGAGTGCCGCAGTCGTGCGCATCCAAGGTGCCGATCGCTATCGCACGGCCGAACAGTTGGCTCGGACGGTGTTCGCCGATGCGGGAGTTCTCTTCATCGCTGCCGGTTCATCGCAAGTGGATGCTCTGTCGATCGCTCCAGCTGCCTTCGCCCTCGCCGATCCGCTGCTGCTGGCCACGCCGGCTGGTATCGACGCCGAGACGTTGACGGCGATCACCGAATGGTGGGAGTCGCACCCGAACGGCCGTGTCGTATTGGTCGGCGGAACGACGGTCTTGTCACCAGTCGTCGACCAACAGTTGTTCGCCCTCGGTGTTCCTGAGGCTCAGGTCACGCGTCTGGCGGGCGAGAATCGCTACGCCACGTCGGCACTCGCCGTCGAATGGATCAAGACCAACGTCACCGGTTTCAACTCGGGGTCGGTGGGCCTCGCCTCGGGTAAGTCGCCGATCGACTCGCTCACCTCGGCACCGTTCTTGGCCGGTAATTCGTTGCGTTCACCGCTTCTCCTGGTGCCACCGTGCGGGACGATCCCCGACGTGACCAAGACTGCGTTGCTGTCGACCACCAAGCAGATCGTGATCGGTGGGCCAGCGGCGGTGTGTGAGGCCCTGGCTTTGGCCTTGAAGCAGCGCTAGCCGTAGCCTCGCCGGCATGGACATCAACGGAGCAAGCGCAATCGTCACAGGTGGAGCCTCGGGAATCGGAGCCGCCACCGCTCGTCTTCTCGCCCAGCGTGGCGCCAAGGTCGTGGTCGCCGACCTACAAGAAGACAAGGGCAACGCCATGGCCGACGAGATCGGCGGTGCGTTCTGCAAGGTCGACGTCACCAAGACCGACGACATCATCAACGCAGTCGAGATGGCCAAGTCGATGGGTCCGCTTCGTGTCCTCGTGAACTCGGCCGGTATCGGCTGGGCTCAGCGCACCGTCGGTAAAGACGGCTCGTACGACTCGGCCGCCAACCTTGACGCTTACAAGAAAGTCATCGCCATCAACTTGGTGGGCACCTTCGACTGCATTCGCCTGGCCGCAACAGCCATGAGCACCACCGAGCCCTTGAACGACGGTGAGCGCGGTGCGATCGTCAACATCGCATCGGTGGCTGCGTTCGACGGGCAGATCGGCCAGGCCGCCTACTCGTCGTCGAAGGGCGGCGTCGTCGGCATGACACTGCCGGTGGCACGCGATCTTGCCGCCGTGGGCATCCGCGTGAACACGGTGGCGCCGGGTCTCATCAACACGCCGATCTACGGCGAGGGTGAAGGAAGCGAGCAGTTCAAGGAGAAGCTCCAGACCGGTGTTCTCTTCCCGAACCGCCTCGGCTACAGCACCGAGTTGGCGTCGATGGTCGTGGAGTGCGTGACCAACAGCTACATGAATGCCGAGACCATCCGCGTGGATGGCGGCATC
>RFSV01000136.1 GCA_009923785.1 Acidimicrobiia bacterium
CTTCTCGAGAGCCAGGGTGTGAAGATCGTGCGAGGTTCGGCCAAGTTCGTGGGCTCGCACCGGGCCGAGGTCGCCCTTGCGGGCGGCGGAACCCGAAACGTCGACTTCGACGCCTGTCTGGTGGCCACCGGATCGCGGCCTCGTATTCCCGACTGGGTGGAGCCCGACGGGGATCGCATCCTCACGACCCGCGACTGTTATCCGCCGCGCGTGTTTCCCGAGAGTGTGTGCATCATCGGGTCGGGTGTCACGGGTGTGGAGTTCGTCCATATGTTCTCGTCGTTCGGGGCCAAGGTCACCCTCGTGGTGAGTCGTCAGCAGGTTCTGCCGGGTAAGGACCCCGAAGTGGCGGCGGTTCTGGAGGACGACTTCTTGCGTCGTGGTGTGTCGTTACTGAAAGGCGCCCGGGCCAAGTCGATCGAACGAGATGGCGACATGGTGGTGGTGAAGTGCGACGACGGCCGTGAAGTGCGCGCGTCGCACGCCGTTCTCGCCATCGGTTCGGTACCGAATAGCGAAGATCTCGATCTGGCCGCCGCCGGAGTGGAAGTCGACGCCGGCGGGTATCTGCCGATCAACCACCACTGCATCACGAACGTCGAACACATCTACGCAGCCGGAGACGTGAGTGGCAAGTTGCCGTTGTCGTCGGTGGCGTCGATGCAGGGTCGCAAAGTGGCCGAACACGTGATGGGTCTGCACACCCGCGAACATCGCCATCTCGACTACGACAAGGCGGCTTCGGCGATCTTCACCGAACCCGAGATCGCCGATGTGGGACTGGCCGAAGCCGAAGCCTTCGCGTCGGGCCGCAAGATCCGTGTCACCAAGGTGCCGTTCTCGGCCACACCGAAGGCGCTCATCAACAACGACTCACGCGGCTTCGTGAAGATCATTTCCGACCCAGCCACCGGAGTGGTGCTCGGCGGATCGATCGTCGGCCGTCATGCTGCCGAACTCATCAGCGTGATTGCGCTGGCAGTGACGGCCAACCTGAAGGTCACCGACATCGTCGAGAGTCTGCTCGTGCATCCGGCATTGTCGGAAGCTCTCGCCGAGGCGGCCGAATGAGCGACTTCCCGCCCCCGCCTCCGGCATCGACCGATCGTCTCGCTTCGATTGGTCAGCGTGCGCTCGCACAGTTGATCGACAGTGTGATCATCGGCATTCCGCTCTTTTTCGTGTCGACGGCCATCAGCGGCGATCTGACCGACGCCGACAGCGGGCAGCTGTTGCTTGTGACCGTCCTGTGGCTGGGCGTCAGTCTCTTCTACAACACGGCGATGATCGCGATCTATGGCGCCACGATCGGCAAGCGTGTCATGAAATTGATGGTCGTCAATCGTGTCGACGGTTCGGCTGTCTCCTGGACGTACGCCGCTGTGCGTGCACTGATCCCGACCGTGGCCGGACTCGTTCCGGTGATCGGATTGGCCGCCAACCTGGTGGTGTATTTACGAGCCGTGTTCCATCCGATTCGTCAGGGACTGCACGACGCTGCCGCTGGCACCATCGTCGTTCGCCGCTGACGAGTCAGCTGTGAAGGGCTCGCCAGAGCGAGCGATACGACGAGTACTCGTACCCGGGGTTCACATAGCCCGACTCGACGAGCAAGCGGTGATAGCGCGGGAGATTACGGAACGGCACACCGGCATCCACGTGGTGGGCGAGGTGGTAGCCGATGTTGTAGGGAACCAAGAAGAAGCGGGCCAGCCAGTGCTGGGTCACCGAATGCGTGGCAACACGTCGGTCTTTCGACGCTGTGAGGCCACCATGCTCGGCGACCGATCGCAGTCGATTGATCACTCGCCACACCGTCAGATATGGAGCGAGCCAGAAGAGCGTATATACCCACCAGTAGCCAAGCACGATGGCGACAGTTATCAGCACGGCCTGAACAGCGAGAATCTTCAGGAGCGTGCGCCGAACTACGGCAACCCGGCTGGTGATGCCCGCCAATTGGTCACGCAACAGACGAAGTCCGGTACGACCGAGAGCATCACGGGTCAACTTGCGCCGGAAACTGGCCGTCGAGATCGGATAGTTCGCATACAACGGAATGTCAGGCTCGTCGGGTCCGAACTCCTCACGATGGTGCGCCATGTGGACTCGCCGGTAGGCATCGGTGTTGGTGAAGGCTGGATAGCCGATCAACCAGCGTCCCACGACGTCGTTGGCACGCTTGTTACGCAGCAGCAGCCGGTGGGCGGCTTCGTGCATGAGTGACGCGAATTGCGCATGGGTTCGTCCCATGAGAAGAAAGACCGGCACCCACGACCACGGGCCCGCCCACACGGCGAACACGATGAGTCCGATTGTCTGTGCATAGACGGACCCGATCGACAGGGTGTTGCGCACCGACGGAACTCGACGGACCTCGGCCCTCAACTCCGGTTGCAGACGTCCATCGGGTTGCACGTCGGGAGTGGCCCGACCGAGCACGAGCACTTCGGGTGACGGCACCATCCCGCCCAGTCGTACGCCCGCCGTCGTCGCCATACGAGAAGACTACGAATCTCGCAGGTCTTCTTTCCACGAGCGAAAGCGCTCGTGGCGGGTGCCACTCGGCCCGACGCCGTCGCCGGATCCGTCAGGGAACA
>RFSV01000137.1 GCA_009923785.1 Acidimicrobiia bacterium
CGACCAACAAGACCTGGCCGGGATGTATCCAGCAGAAGGGATCACCGGTGAGTTTCACGGTTTCCGACACCGCCGGAACGACAGTGAGCCTCGTGATCAAGGTCGGCGGCAAGGTGGTTCAGGAGGGCAAGAAGACGATCCCGCTCGGGTCGACCTCGGCGTCCTTCTCCTACACCTTCACGGCCCAGCAAGCCGGCCTGTCGGTGTCGGTCGAGGCGGTGGACGACAAGGGTGCATCGGCGACTTCGCTCACCACCAACTTGACGAAGGAGATCTGCCCCGGCTGATCCGTCAGCGACAGGAAGAAAGTCAGTGAACGGACCCCGGGAGACCGGGGTCCGTTCGCGTTCTCATGTCGAAACGCGGGAGCAGTACCTGCACGATGGGTCCGATACCGAGCGCGAAGGCGACGGTGCCGAGTCCGATCGGTCCACCGAGCACGATGCCGGTCACGAGCACCGTGAGTTCGATCACCGTGCGTGCGAGTCGAATGCTGATGCCTCGCTCGGACAATCCGAGCATCAGACCGTCACGAGGTCCGGCGCCAAGTCCGGAACCGATGTAGATCGCCGAGCCGACGCCCACGATCAACAGTCCGGCCAACATGAGGGCGACGCGGCCCACCAAGTTGCCCGGAACTCCGACGATCGGCTTGGTGAGATTGACCACCAGTCCGATCTCGACAGCGTTCATGATGGTGCCGACACCCGGTCGCTGACGTAACGGGATCCACAGGAGAAGCAGCAACACTCCGACGATGATGATCACAGTGCCGACGGCGATGTCGGTCTTGTCGGAGACGCCGGTGTGGAACACGTCCCAGGGCGCGAGACCTACCTCGGCCCGAATGAAGAACGTGATGCCGAGACCGAAGAGAAAGAGCCCGAAGGCGCAACGCAGGACGCGTTCGGGAAGTCGACTCACGAACGGCTCAGTAACGGTAGTGATCGGGTTTGAACGGACCCGACGGATCGATGCCCAGATAGTCGGCTTGCTCATCGGTCAGCTTGGTGAGTTTCACGCCGAGAGCTTCGAGGTGAAGGGCAGCGACCTTCTCGTCGAGGCGCTTCGGCAACACGTACACCCCGAGCGGATACTGGTCGAGATTGTTGAACAGCTCCATCTGAGCGATCACCTGGTTCGAGAACGAGCACGACATCACGAAACTCGGATGACCCGTGGCACAACCGAGGTTCACGAGACGTCCTTCGGCGAGCACGATGATCGAGTGCCCCTCGGGGAAGCTCCACAAATCGGTTCCGGGCTTCAGTTCGTCCTTGGTCGCGCCGCTGCGAGCGAGTCCGGCCATGTCGATCTCGGAGTCGAAGTGTCCGATGTTGCAGACGATGGCGTTGTGCTTCATACGGTGCATGTGATCGACGGTGATGATGTGGTCGTTGCCGGTGGCCGACACGAAGATGTCGGCCGTGGGTGCGACCTCGTCGAGGGTGGTGACCTGGTAGCCCTCCATTGCGGCCTGCAGCGCATTGATCGGATCGACCTCGGTGACGATCACTCGCGCGCCCTGGCCGGTGAGCGCCTGGGCGCACCCCTTGCCCACATCGCCGTAACCGCAGACCACCGCCACCTTGCCGGCGAGCATCACGTCGGTCGCCCGGCAGATGGCGTCGACGAGCGAATGGCGACAGCCGTAGAGGTTGTCGAACTTCGACTTGGTGACCGAGTCGTTCACGTTGATGGCCGGAAAGAGCAACTCGCCACGCTCGTGCATCTTGTAGAGGCGCATCACACCAGTGGTGGTTTCTTCGGTGACACCCTTGATGCCAGCCGCCATCCGGCTCCACTTGGTCGGGTCCTGCTTCAGTCCGCGGGCCAGCAGGCCGAGAACGATCGCCAGTTCGGCGTTGGAGGCTGTGGTCGGATCGGGCACTTCCCCCGACTTCTCGTACTCGACGCCCTTGTGCAGAAGAAGCGTGGCGTCACCGCCGTCGTCGAGAATCATGTTGGGACCGTCACCATCGGGCCACGTCATCATCTGCTCGGTGCACCACCAGTACTCCTCGAGCGTTTCGCCCTTCCAGGCGAACACCGGCACACCCTGCGGGTCGTCAGGCGAACCCGACGGTCCGGCTACCACGGCGGCTGCTGCATGGTCCTGGGTGGAGAAGATGTTGCAGGACGCCCACCGGACTTCGGCCCCCAACTCCACGAGAGTCTCGATGAGCACGGCTGTCTGCACTGTCATGTGCAGTGAACCCGAGATACGAGCACCCTTCAAAGGCTTCTGCGGACCGAATTCCTTGCGCAGTGCTCGTAGACCCGGCATCTCGTGTTCAGCGAGATGGATCTCCTTGCGGCCAAAAGGTGCGAGGGACAAATCAGCGACGCGGTAGTCACGACGGGCGGCAAGAGTGGACACGGAAGCTCCTGAAGGGGATGAGGCAGGTACGGCTGTACGACGAGACTAGGCAATACGGGTGCCGGTGGCGCGACCTTCGCCCCGAGAAATCCGACTCATGAGCCGCTCGTGTTCGGCCTCGGACACCGTCTCGGCTTCGTC
>RFSV01000138.1 GCA_009923785.1 Acidimicrobiia bacterium
TAGTCCTCGGCGCGACCCCACTCGGGCGATCCGGTGAGAGCGAGCAGCTGCGGGTAGCACTCCTCGTTCAGGAGGTCACGCACCGCCGCATTGTTCGGCGAGCCGATGATGCCCGAGAAGATGTCGGTGTCGGCGTCGAGCAACTTCTCGACGGCACCCGGGGTGAGATCTTTGTTGTACTGGTCGTCCTCGATCTGGACTTCCATCTGGAGGTCGCCGAGGAAACCGGTCTCGTTGGCCCATGAGATGAAGGCCTCGAATCCGTCCTTCACCGGGGCGAAGGCGGTGGCGGCGACACCGCCGGACAGCGGCATGGCGCTACCGATCTTGATGGTGCCCTCGATGGGAGCGTTGGCGGCGTCGGGATCGACGCAGTCGCTCGTGTCGACGGTCCATCCGGCCGGGGCCGGAGCCTCAGTGTCGGTAGGCGCGTCGGTGTCGGTCGGTGCATCCGTCGACGGAGCTTCCGTGCTCGGAGCATCGGTGCTCGGAGCATCCGACCCGCCGTCGTCACCACCACAGGCCGCAAGCACGAGCGCCCCGGCCATGGTGAGCGCGACCACCTTCTTGGAAATGCGCTTCATGTTCCTCCCCAATCGTGCACGTCGAACGTGCAATGTGTCGTGTGGCCGACGGTTCACCCGACGGCCGTAACGGGGAAGACTACCGACCGGATTCGTCACCTGTCATGGCGACAGGCGTCCCGGCCGGGCGCGGCACGACCACGACGAACTTCACCCAGATCTTCTTGATCAGACCGACCAGACCGAAGGGCGCGGCGAACATGATGATGATGAGGGCAAGTCCGAGGATCAACGTGGCTGGGGATTGATCGGCCCACCCGAACAGGAAGCCGATGATGCCGTCACTGTTCGATCCGAAACCTCGGGTGGTGTTGTCGAGCCACACGTACACCAGGCCGCCCACGATCGGACCCCACAAAGTTCCGGCTCCGCCCACCACCATGATGAGGAGGAAGACGATGGAGCCGAGCAAGGTCACGTACTGGCCTTCTGGGGTGACAACTCCCGTGCGCAGGGTCGACAAGACACCGGCCAACGAGCACAACGACGCCGAGATACCGAACACCAGAACCTTGGTGGCAGTCAGATTGACACCCATCACCGAGGCCGCCGTCTCGTTGTCACGAATGGCCACCAGTGATCGGCCGAAGCGGCTCTTCACGAGACCGCGACACACGAGATAGGTGATCACGAGCACGATGAAGGCCAGCCAGTAGGCGAACACAGCTCGACCGTCGCGTCCTTTCAGCTCGCCGAGGATGGGCCACACCGGAAGTTCGTCATAGCGGACGCTGTCGATGCCCTTGGCACCATCGGTGAGCCAGACGAGCTTCTTCCATTTCACGAGCACTGGAAACAGCACGGCGACGGCCAGGGTCACGAGAGCCAGATAAACGCCCTTGATACGCAAGGCGGGCAAAGCGATGAGGCAACCCACGACAAAGGCGACCACGGCCGCCGCGTAGAACGTGTAGCCCGGACTCCAGCCATGGTCCTTGATGAGGATGGCGGCGGTGTATCCACCAATTCCGAAGAAGGCCGAGTGGCCGATCGAGATCATCCCGGTGAAACCGAGTACGAGATTGAGCGACATGGCGGCGATGATGAGCACGAAAGCATCAGAGAACTGGCCGATGCGCGAGGTCGACATCTGGGTGGGTACCCATACGACTGCAATCGCGATGACGGCGACTCCGATCAAACGCAGAGCCCAGTGCTGAGGGGAACCTTCTTTGATCTTCCACATGATCAGACCCTTTGCACCTTGACCGAACCAAAGAGTCCGGACGGCTTGAACAGCAACACCACGAAGATGGTCACGAGGGCCACGCCGAGCCGGAGTTCTTGGCCGATCCAACCCGGGGCGTACCCGGCCGCCAGCTGTTCGCCGACACCGATCGACAGACCGGCGATCACCGCACCACCTGGACTGTCGAATCCGCCAAGGGTGGCCGAGGCGGCGGCATAGATGAAGACCGTGAACATGAGTCCCGCGGTGAGCTCTCCGGTGGTGGCACCGAACATGGTGCCAGCCAATGCGCCCATGGCTCCGGCGATTCCCCACGACGATGCCAACACCACTCCGGTGGGAATACCGACCAGCCGCGCCGATTCAGCATTACTGGCCACCGAGCGCATGGCCAGACCGAACTTGGTCTTCGAGAACAGCAGAAAGAGGAGCCCCATGAGCACCAACGCCACCAGAAGGATGCCCATGTACTCATAGCGCCAGACGGCGCCGAAGATACGGGCGAAGTCGGCTGGTTGATCAGGGAACAAACTCGGCATCTGCTCGGGGGGCAGATTCCCCCAGATCATCGCCGCCAGCGAATTGAGTCCGAGGAACAGTGCAATCGACACCACGAACACGCCAGCTTCGGACTTCTTGGCCACGGCGCGAATCAGAGTGACCTCGGTGCCAGCACCCAGTGCGAAGCCGGTGAGCATGCCGAGTAGTACCGCAACGACGAGTGGTGCTCCCCACGAGTTGTACTGC
>RFSV01000139.1 GCA_009923785.1 Acidimicrobiia bacterium
TCGGCCGGTGTGTAGTCGTCGAGGACGAAGACGGCGTCGTTGTGACCATCGTCGTCGTGATCGTCGTCGGTGGTGATGGAGACAGGAGGGGCGACCGAACCGATGGTGACAGTCGGCGTTGTGGAGTCGCCGTTAGGAGCGGTGGAGTCGGAGACGGAAGGAGATTCGGCTGGGGAGGTAGCCGTTGGGGAGCCAGAGGGCGACTCGCCCGTGATCGAGTTCTGGGCCGAGACCACGAGGAGGGCACCGACACCACCCATCACGGCCACGAGCAGGACGAACGGCAATTTGGACGACGACTTGGATCGACGTTTTGCGCGCTTTTTCTTGCTGGCCACCTGGTCAGTTTGTCAGACGGGTGTGACAGTGGGGCGGAGTGCTCACAGCTTCAGGAGTCGAACGTCGTCCACCCGATGATCGGAGTCCTTGTGCAAGATGAGTGAGGCGCGATCGCGAGTGGGTTCGATGTTCTCTCGGAGGTTGAGACCGTTGATCTCTTTCCAGATGAAACGGGCTGTGGCGACGGCTTCGTCGTGTGACAGGTGGGCATAGTGCTGGAAAAAGCTGTCCGGATCCTGGAAGATCGACTCGCGGAGCGACAAGAATCGGTCGACGTACCACGATTCGATGTCTGACTCCTCGGCATCGATGTAGATGGAAAAGTCGAAGTAGTCGCTCACGAATTCAGTGCTTTCGGTTCCAGCAGCGCCGACCTGTAAGACGTTGAGCCCCTCGAGGATCAAGATGTCTGGTTGGCACACCGTGGCCTTCTCGCCATCGACGATGTCGTACACCACATGGCTGTAGACCGGAGCCGACACCTCAGCTCGGCCGCTCTTCAACTCGCGCAAGAAGGCAAGGAGCGCACGAGTGTCGTAACTCTCGGGAAATCCCTTGCGGTTCATGATGCCGCGTTCTTCGAGCACTCGATTGGGGTGCAAGAACCCATCGGTGGTGATGAGGTCGACCTTGGGATGATCAGGCCAACGCGACAGGAGAGCCTGCAGAATTCGGGCGAAGGTGCTCTTCCCGACGGCTACCGATCCGGCCACACCAATCACGTAAGGCACCTTTGGGGCCAATTTCCCGAGGAAGGTGGCGGTGACTTTGTGCAAGTTCTGTGTGGCCGAGACGTAGAGGTTGAGCAGTCGGGTGAGTGGCAAATACACCGCCGTGACCTCGTCGAGATCGATGCGCTCGTTGATACCGCGCAGTCCGGCGAGGTCGTCTTCGCGCAGAGTCATCGGTGTGGCTGCACGAAGGGACGCCCAGAGCTCCCGGTCGAAGGTCAGGTAGCGCTCCGGCACAGATCCGACGCTACGGGACGAAAGTGCCTTCCGACGACCTGGTCAGGAGGTGGGGGCCCGGGGGGACACGGCTCGATCGCCGGCCGTGAGCACGTCGACACCGTCGTCGGTGACGAGAACGGTGTGCTCGAACTGGGCTGTTCGCTTGCCGTCGGCCGTCACGGCCGTCCAGTCGTCGTCCCACATCTTGTGCTGCCAGGTGCCGAGCGTGATCATCGGCTCGATCGTGAACACCATGCCGGGCTTCATGATCATGTTGTTGCGAGCGTCGTAGTAGTGGAGCACCTGGATGTCGGTGTGGAACTGCTCGCCGATGCCATGGCCGATGAAGGATCGCACTACGCCGTACTTGTGCTTGTGGGCGTGATCCTCGATGGCTCGGCCGATGTCGGAGAGTGGACGATCGGGCTTGACGGCCCCAATGCCTTTCCACATGCACTCCTCGGTCACGCGGACGAGTTTGCGATTGGTGTCGTCGACATCACCTACGAAGAACGTGGCGTTGGTGTCACCATGCACTCCATCGAGGAAACAGGTGACATCGAGGTTGATGATGTCGCCATTGCGTAAAACGGTGGAATCGGGGATGCCGTGGCAGATGACTTCGTTGACCGAGGTGCACACACTCTTTGGATATCCGTGGTAGTTGAGCGGACTCGGGTAGGCACCGGCTTCGATGGTGAGATCGTGCACCAGAACATCGATGTCGTTCGTGGTGATACCGGGCTTCACGAACTCGCCGGCCTGACGCAAGATGTCGGCGGCGAGAGCACACGCCACACGCATGCGCTCGATGATTTCAGGCGACTTCACACGAGATTCGTTCCAGCGAGGAACCTTGCCGGTGTCGGCATAGGGCGGACGGGCAATGTGTGCGGGAACGGGTCGCATGGGCGAGACGATTCCGGGAATCACTCGTCCTTCCAAACCCTTGTGGCAGCGCTTGTACTTGCGACCTGATCCGCACCAACAAGGGTCGTTCGACTGCGGGAGAACGGCCGGAGTGGAGGGTGCTGCAGAGTCTCCGTTTGCGCCGTTCACGGCTGATTCGTCGAGTGTTTCGTCAAGACCCACTTAACCAAATCTACAGACTTCACGAATCCGCCCACCCTGTTGCGCAGATAACCCCCAGTGGTGGTTAACGCAACAGAGTGCGCGATTT
>RFSV01000140.1 GCA_009923785.1 Acidimicrobiia bacterium
GGACACGAACCTTGCCCAGAACGAGATCGTGCTCATGTTGTCGGCCTCGCATCACAACGTGTGCGTGGTGGGCGACACCGATCAGTCGATCTACAAGTTCCGTGGTGCCGACTACCGCAACATCATGCAGTTCCAGGACGCATTCGACGACGTGTCGGTTGTGGTTCTCGAGCAGAACTACCGCAGCACCCAGAACATCCTCGATGCCGCCAACTCAGTCATCTCGCAGAATCTGGGTCGACGCCCGAAAGATCTCTGGACCGAAACCGGTGCCGGCGACAAAATCGTGCGATTCCACGCCGACGACGAGAGCGACGAGGCCAACTTCGTCGGGCGAACTCTCGAACGTCTGCAGCGCAACGGTCAGTCGTGGGGTTCGATGGCCGTGTTCTATCGCACCAACCCACAGAGCCGAGCGGTGGAAGAAGCGCTCATGCGCTACTCCATTCCTTACAAGGTGGTGGGAGGCACTCGTTTCTACGATCGCCGCGAAGTCAAGGACGCCATCGCGTACCTACGTGTGATCGCCAACCCGCTCGACGAGGTGAACGTGAAGCGGGTGATCAACGTTCCCAAGCGCGGTGTGGGCGACACGAGTGTCGCCCGCGTCGACACCTTTGCTCGAGACAACGCCATGAGTTTCGTCGAGGCGCTTCGTCATGCGAACGAAGCGGGTGTCACCGGAGCGGCTCGTAAGGGAATCGAATCGTTCCTGTCCGTGGTCGACGAGTTCGCCGACCGTCTCGACGACGGTCCAGGTGACGTGTTGCAGGCATTGCTCGATCGATCGGGTTACCTGCGCGAACTCGAACAGGAGCACTCCATCGAAGCCGAGGGTCGGATCGAGAACCTGGCCGAGCTGGTGGGATCGGCGCGCGAATTCGCCCGCATCGACGAATTCCTCGAACAGGTGGCACTGGTCGCCGACACCGACGAACTCACTGACGACGACCGTGTGGTTCTCATGACCATGCACGCTGCCAAGGGCCTCGAGTTTCCGGTGGTCTTCATCGTGGGTGTGGAAGAAGGCCTCTTCCCGCACGTACGTGCTCTCACCGATCCCGACGAACTCGAAGAAGAGCGTCGCCTCGCGTACGTGGGTATCACTCGTGCTCGAGAGAAGTTGTTTCTGTGCCACGCCTGGTCGCGTCAGCAGTTCGGCACGACGCAGTACAACCCGCCGTCGCGATTCCTCGACGAGATTCCCGAAGAACTCGTCGACCACGAGGGCAACGTGGCCACCAAACGACGTTCGACTCGTGACGACGACTGGTCGACACGCCCTCGACGCGCCGTGTCGTCGTTCGACGTCGATGACGACGATCGAGAGGCGGCGCGCGAACGGCGTGAGCGGATCGTCGATCAGGCCTTGGCGGCCGGCCGACCGGCCGAGCCCTCCAACAGCCACACCCTCGGACTACGGGTGGGTGACAGAGTCGAACACGGTTCGTTCGGTGAGGGCATCATCATCGACATTTCGGGTTCGGGCGACAAGACCGAGGCCGTCATCAACTTCTCGGCCAAGGGCACCAAACACCTCCTCCTCGCTTGGGCCCCCCTCAAAAAACTCTGACCCACTGGTGTTTTGGTGAGGAATCTTTACCTCAGGGTGAAGATCGCGAGCCAGATTCTTGGCCACGACTCGTTGGGAGAGCAGAATGAGGGCGTGAAAGCCTCTCTCTTGATCGAAAGCCTCACCGGAAACACGTGGCGTGCCGCCGAGATGGTGGCCGGCAACCTGCAGCAAGAAGGGTGGTCGATCACCGGCCTGTCACCCATGCGTACTCCGGATCATGCTTCGATTCAAGACGCCGATGTCGTACTCGTTGGCACGTGGGTGCACGGCGCATTCATCATCGGCCAGGCTCCGTGGAACATCGGTGCTATACGCGCGCTACCGGCTCTGCGCGGTAAGAAGGCCGTCACGTTCTGTACGTACGCACTCAAC
This sequence comes from Acidimicrobiia bacterium, assembly GCA_009923785.1. GTDB lineage: Bacteria > Actinomycetota > Acidimicrobiia > Acidimicrobiales > Ilumatobacteraceae > Casp-actino8. The sequence continues at coordinate 1,949 of RFSV01000140.1, forward strand.
CCGGGTCGCACTCTCGGCGCCATGGAGTCGGCGGTGGCCGGTCTCGGCGCCGACGTGATCGGTGGGATGGCACTGCACCGCGCCAAACTCGGCGCGCACACCGAAGAATTCGCCGCCCGTCTGGTGGGCGTCGTCACCAGCGTCTGACCTCAGCCCACCTGTCCAGGCGCCTGCGGTGAACCTGCTAGAACGGACTGGTCCGGGGGGACGTCACGAGGAGGGGGCATGGCGAGAGAGCCGTCGTGGCTGTCGTCGATTCGACGTTCCCTCGCGCCTCTCACACCGGCTATCGCCCTCGTCGCCGTCCAGCTGATCTTCTTCGGCGTACCACTTGGCGCTTGGTTGCGCGGGGTCGTGATCGGTCTGTTGACGGCACTCCTCGCCATGGGGATGGCCCTCGTGTACCGAGCCAACCGAGTACTCAATTTCGCTCAAGCCGATCTCGGCTTCGTGCCGGCCACTCTCGCCGTCGGACTCATCGTGTTCTCGGGCTTGCCGTACCTGTTCGGACTCGGCGT
>RFSV01000015.1 GCA_009923785.1 Acidimicrobiia bacterium
ACACCACGCCTTGGCCGCCACGATCTTTCTCGGTCACCCGGTGAAGCAACCGACTCGGCTGAAGCGTCACTCAGTCGACGACTTCGCCACCGTCGACCGTTTCGACGGAGCGGCGTTTCCCCACCGCTGATCCATCGACGTCAGTCGGTTCCGGGTCGACGACTCGTTTCGCGCTCGGGATCCCCGGAGTAGCCGGGCGGATAAGTCAAAAGGAGTTCGGCTTCGGAGGGGGTGCGTTTCACGCGGGCCTCGTCGGGCAAGAGCGTCGTGATCGCCGACATGATGCGCTTGGTCGCCGGTTCGGGCTGCTTGCCACGGAGAACGATCGGGCGACCCACTCGAACACGCACGAGAGGAGGTTTGGTGACGTTCAAGACGTGAGGAATCCGCGATGATCGTGGCCACACCTTCTCGGTTCCCCACAATCCGACGGGCACGACAGGGGCCTTGGTTGCCATCGCCAGCCGAGCTGCGCCCCAACGTCCCTTCAACACCGGATCGAAAAAGGCGGGTCCTCGTGGGATCGTGCCCTCGGGCATGATCGCCACCATCTCCCCGGCGGCGAGTGCCTCCTCGGCGAACTGGAGAGGTTGATCGCTTCCGGTTCCTCGATCGACGCGGATGCCGCCCATAGCCGACGCCAATTGTCCGATCACCGGAGCTTCGAAAACTTCTTTCTTGCCGAGAAATCGAACGGTGCGCCCCGTTTTTGCGACGGTGAGAGCCATGGCGAATACGTCGAAATACGAACGATGGTTGCCACACAGAATCGCCGGGCCTTCGGACGGAACGTTCTCGACGCCCTCGATGTCGAAGCGAGCGAACGGAAACATGCTCGGCCGAGCGAATTCGAGAGCGATCCTTTGAACCTCCACGTTGGCCACCGGCACTTTCACCACTCCCGGTGACACGTCGAAGTGAAGGACAGGCCAGCGACGTGCAGTCGCCACGATCTGTAGTCGCGGATCAGGATTCACAGCGTGCGGGAAGCCGACCGCGCTCAACAAGGGAAGGTCGTACACGCTGTCGGAGTACGCATACGAGTCACTGAGTTCGACACCTTCACGAATGGCCCAGTCACGAACGGCCGACGCCTTGCCGCTGTTCCAGACGAACGGGCCGTCGAGTCGTCCGGTGTACGTGTCGTTCTCGTCGTATTCGTACGTCGTCGCGATCACGTCGTCGAATCCGAGAAGCGATCCGAAGGGTTCGACAAGATCACGTGGTGTGGTGGTGGCAATCACCACGAGGCGGTTCTCCGATCGATGCCGTTCGATCTCGGCGCGCGCGAACGCAGGGACGAGCTCAGCGAGTCGAGGTGCGGCCGCCTCGGCGGCGCGACGTACTGCGAGTCTCGACTTTCCTCGAGCCAACGCCACGCCTTGTCGGGTGATGGCCATCGATGGCAGCGTTTCCCCGATTCGATTGAACACTTCGAAAAGAAGTCGCTCTCCGGGGATGCTGCCCGAACGAAGTCCGGCTTCTTGCAGAGCGTCCGACAGAACCGGACCCGATGCGCCAACGAGAAGAGTTCGATCGAGGTCGAAGATCGCCGCTTCTCTCATGCGATCACCCTACGGAGCTGATTGGCCCACATTCGATGTGCGGCCGACAACGGGAAAGGCCCCGCTTGGGGAAGCGGGGCCTCTCAACCTGGGGTTCCTGTGGCGGGGGGAGCCACTTCTTGGAACCACGTCGTATGCGTTTGGGGGAAACGCACAACGATCTATATGTGAAAGTATGCACGTGAATAGGGGAACGTTCAAGTCGATAGGCGAGATGACCCCTATCATTTCTGGCGATAAGGTAACAGGGTGGACCTCCGGCAAATTTCGTCCCTGATCGCCATCGCCGACCACGGGTCATTTTCGGCCGCCGCTCGAGCCTTGTACACGGTCCAATCCAACGTATCGGCCCATATCGCCCGCTTGGAGCGGGAACTTGGCGTCTCTCTCGTCGACCGCACCACCGGATCGATCACCGACGAAGGAACCCTGGTCGTGGAGCGAGGACGCCGAATCCTGCGTGAATTCGACGAAATCTCGGCCGACATCGCCGCCCTCGACGACATCGTCTCGGGTGACACTCGTATCGGCGTCATCGGCACCACAGGGCGATGGCTCATGCCGCAGTTCTTGAACCAGCTGACGATCGACTTCCCCCACGTGCGGCCGACCATCTCCGAAGGCGGTACGTCGAGCCTCGTACCTCGGCTTCTCAGTGGCAATCTCGACGCCTGCATCATCCACCTTCCCGTGGACGACCCCGAGGCGTACGTCGAACCCCTTTTCGCCGAGGATCTCGTGGTGTTGGCGCCGGCCTCCCATCCGTGGTTCGAGGTCGAACAACTCACCATGCGCGATCTCGCGAAGCACCCCATTTTGCTGCCACCCTCGTCGTCGACGCTTCGCCGCATCATCAATCGAGCCGCCGACAATGCAGGAGTGACCCTCACGTCGCAGGCCGAAATCGACGGCGTTCGCCTCATGACGTCACTGGCTTTCGAGGGCTTCGGTGCCGCCATCGTTCCGGCCACCGCCGTTCCGAGATGGCTCAAAGGCGAGTTCCGACGCGTCGCCGTCCCTGAACTCCCCCGGCGGGTCGTGGGTTGGGTCCAGCGACGACGACCTCGCCCCGGACCTCCCACCCGTGCTGCGTTCGAGGTCGCCCGTGATCTCATCGAACGTCGCGGACAACGTCAGCCCGGAGTTCACGTGGGTGCCGACGCGTTCCCGCTCAAGGCGACATGAGGCCTACTGTTCTCGACATGGCCGTCCCCCTGCGATCCCGTGTTCCGGGAGCCGCCCGAGCCGAGGTCAGGCGTTGGGGCGATCGCTCAGTCGTGTGGGTCGAAGTCAGCGGCGAGGTCCACAAAGGAGCGCTGAGCAACGAGGCGTCCTCCATCATCGAAGCTGGCGCCCGCACCGCCGTGGAAGAGCAGATACCTCTGGTCGCCGTCATCGCCTCGTCGGGAGCCGACATCGCCGAGGGTATGTCGGCCCTTCATGGCTGGGGGCTCGCTGCCCGTGCCCTCACCGATTGTTCAGGCAAGGTTCCGACCATCATGATCGTCGATGGACCAGCTGTCTCTGGACCGGCCCTTCTGCTCGGCATCGTCGACCACGTGGTCATGACCGAACGCTCATACGCCTTCGTCTCCGGACCCACGATGGTCACCGAATTCACCGGAGTGGTGATCGACAACGACGAACTCGGAGGCGCCGTGGCCCACGCGCGCCACACCGGAGCCGCATCGCTCGTGGCTCCCGATCTGGAGTCCGCCATCGCCGCCGTCGAACAACTTCTGTCGTACCTACCCGACAACTCCGACGTCGAACCGCCCGACGTCATCACCGATGACGTCTCCGAGCGTCCGACTCCTGAGGCTGGCGATCGAATTCCGCCGTCGTCCACCGGAAGTTACGACGTCCGCGACGTGATCCGCGACATCTGCGACGACGGTGACTTCTTCGAAATCCGCTCCCGTTGGTCGGCGAATCTCGTCACCGGCTTCGCAACTCTCGACGGTCGACCCGTCGGCGTTCTCGCCAATCAGCCCATGGTGCTGGCGGGCACACTCGACATTCCGGCGTCCCAGAAGGGCGCCCGATTTGTGGCGTTTTGCGACGCGTTCAATCTCCCAATCATCACCCTCGTCGACACTCCAGGCTTCTATCCCGGCAAAGATCTCGAGTGGCGCGGCATGATCAGACATGGCGCTCAACTCGTCTTTGCTTACGGACGAGCCACCGTCCCGCGCATCTGCGTCATTCTTCGCAAGAGTTACGGCGGTGCCTACATCGTCATGGACTCAAAGAGAATGGGCAACGATTTGTGCATCGCCTGGCCGTGGGCCGAACTCGCCGTCATGGGTGCCGGGCAAGCCGCGGCCATCCTCCAACGTCGAGCCACACCCGACGAGCGGGCCGCCTTCGAAGCCGACTACACCGAGCGACTCCTCAATCCTTATGTAGCCGCCGAACGGGGCTACGTGGACGCAGTCGTCGAGCCGGCCGACACCCGCCGCGTGATCTGTACCGCCCTGTCAGCCCTCTTCGACAAGCGCGAGAACCTGCCCGGGCGCAAACACGACAATTCGCCGCTGTGATCTCGACGGTCGCCGCCGACGACCGTCGCCGGGACTGAGGGTCGACCACGCCCGACGGTTATCCTCGACCGTGGGGGAGAAAGCCTCCGCACGCAGGACACGACCCGAACAACGGGCCGCCGAACACGAAGGGGACGAGCAAGGTGCCCGACACCATCACGATCATCGACGACCGCACCGGCAAGAAAGTAACGGTTCCGATCGAGGGAGGAGTCTTCCCGGCCTCGGCGGTACGAGAGCTGGATCCATCGCTCTACATCTACGACCCGGCCTACATGCAGACCGCCGCCTGCAAGAGTGCGATCACGTATCTCGACGGCGATGCCGGAATCCTGCGCTACCGCGGCTACCCCATCGAACAACTGGCCGAAAAGAGCACGTACCTCGAGGTGGCATACCTCTTGTTGAACGGTGAACTGCCGAACAAGTCCCAGCTCGAGAAGTGGACTCACGACGTCACACACCACACGTTCATTCACGAGAACATGCGTAAGCGGTTCGTCGACGGTTTTCACTATGACGCCCACCCGATGGGCATGTTCGTGAGTTCGGTCGCGGCCCTCGGCACCTTCTACGACGACGCCAAGGACATCCAGAGCAAGGAGAGCCGCGACAAGCAGATTCTCCGACTCATCGCCAAGTCGCCCACCTTGGCCGCCATGGCCTACCGCTTCTCGGTTGGCCTGCCCTTCCAGTACCCCGACAACAATCTGTCGTTCCCGGCCAACTTCCTCAACATGATGTGGAAGGTTGGCGAGTACGAAATCGACCCCCGTCTCGAACGAGCTATGGACGTTTTGTTCATCCTTCACGCCGACCACGAGCAGAACTGCGGCACCACTGCCATGCGCGTGGTGGGCTCCAGTCATGCCGACCCGTACACGTCGGCCGCAGCCGCAGCGTCAGCGCTCTATGGCCCTCTTCACGGTGGAGCCAACGAAGCAGTGGTCCGCATGCTCGAAGACATCGGCTCGATCGACAATGTGCCGGCGTTCATCGACGACGTGAAGAGTGGCACGGGAAGCCGCCTCATGGGATTCGGTCACCGCGTGTACAAGAACTACGACCCGCGAGCCACGATCATCAAGAAGACCGCTTACGACGTCTTCGAAGTGACCGGCAAGAACCCGCTTCTCGACATTGCACTCAAACTCGAGGAGACGGCACTCAACGATTCGTACTTTGTCGATCGCAAGCTTTACCCGAACGTCGATTTCTACTCGGGGCTCATCTATCAGGCGCTCGGTTTCCCGGTTGCGATGTTCACCGTTCTGTTCGCCATTCCGCGCACCGTTGGCTGGCTGGCGCACTGGCAGGAACTGCTGAACGACAAGGAACAGAAGATCTCCCGGCCGCGCCAGTGGTACACGGGCGTCGACCCGCGCGACTACGTTCCCGTCACCTCGCGCTGACATCTGGTGACCGAACTCGCCGAGGTCGATCCGGCGGCACCTCGTGATGCCGATGTCTGGGCGGCCCCACCCCGTTGGGCTGGAGCCGTGGCGGGAGTCGTCGCCGGAGCCCTCGGATTGTTCGTCGGTCACATCGTCGCCCAGTTCGGCGATGGCGTCTCACCACTCGATCTGGTCGGAAGTTCTTTCGTCGACCGCACCCCGCGCTGGCTGAAGGAGTGGGCGATCGCCAACTTCGGAACCAATGACAAGTTGGTGCTCGAGATCGGCGCGTATTGCGTCATGTTCGTCGTTGCACTCTCATTGGGCGTCACGTCTCGACGGCGGGCCACCGTCTATACCATCGGCTCGTTCGCGGTCGCCCTCGTCGGCAGCGTGAGTGCAGCCGAACGGGTCGGCACTTCGGCGCTCTCGATCTTCGCGCCATTCGTAGGTGCCGCCATCGGCTCGATCGTGTTCGCCGTTGCCTGCGACGCCCTCGTCGGGAAGTGGCTCGACGCCCGACGACCACACGTCTCACGAGTGCCGGTTGGCTGGGACCGACGTCGCTTCCTTCGCACCACGGTCGCAGCCGGGACAGCGGCGTCGATCGCCGGGGTCGTGTCGACGCGCCGCGAAGGTGATCGTCTCGACCGGATCGAGTCGCAACGCCCGACGTCGCTGCCCAGTGCTGATGGCGGTGCCGTCTCAGCCGACGAGTTTCACCCGACCGACCCTTTCGTGACTCCGATCTCCGACTTCTACCGCATCGACACCGCTCTATCCTTCCCGAACGTCGATCTCGATCGCTGGAGGCTCCGTATCTCGGGGCTCGTCGACCAGCCCGTCGAACTCTCCTACCAGGACCTGTTGGCGCGACCACAAGTCGAACGCACCATCACGTTGTGCTGCGTGTCGAACGAGATCGGCGGACCACTGATCGGAAACGCCGTCTGGCAAGGAGTGCTGCTCTCCGAACTCCTCTCCGAGGCAGGTGTAGCCGACGAAGCGGAACAGGTCTTCAGTACGAGTCTCGACGGCTGGACGTGCGGTTTCCCTGTCGAAAATGCACTCGACGGACGGGACTGTTTGGTGGCACTCGGTATGAACGGCGAGGCCCTTCCTCTCGTTCACGGATTTCCGGCCCGCCTCGTCGTTCCCGGGCTCTACGGGTACGTCTCGGCCACCAAGTGGCTGTCGACGATCGAGCTCACAACGTGGGATCGGCGCGGATATTGGATTCCGCGTGGCTGGTCACGACTCGGACCGGTCAAGACTCAATCTCGGATCGACGTCCCTCGTCGTGGGCAGACGGTGTCGTCGGGTGAATTCGTGATCGCTGGCACGGCGTGGGCCCAACACACGGGTATCGCCACAGTCGAAGTTCGTGTCGACGATGAGCCGTGGCGCGAGGCGACCCTCGCCGACGACGTCAGCGATGACACGTGGCGCCAGTGGAAGATCCTCTGGAACGCAACCCCGGGCGAACATCGACTCACGGTGAGGGCCACCGACAAGAGCGGGTACACCCAGACCGATCGCGTAGCTCCGGTGGCTCCCGACGGGGCAACCGGTTGGCATTACCGGCGCATCAAGGTCGTCTGAACGACTCGCTTGCTTCTGCAAATGCCAGACGTACGCGAGGAATCAGGATTTCTCGAGACAACGTCACGGCGAACTGCTCTTCGAGGTGCGTCCCGTCCGGACGTTGCCGTCGGCCCTCGGGAGTCTCCGGATCGGCCAGCAGGTCGTCGTAGGGAACGACGACGACGTCTCCGAAGGTCTCATCCCACGATTTCATGACGGCGTTCCATGCCGAACGCGGCTCCTCGGTGTCGCCATTCAGCATCGGCTCGTCGGCCACCTCTGGTGACTCGAGGAAGAGAACCGGCAGCGAACGTGGAACTGTGATCTCACGGATCGACTGCAACCACTCGTCGAGGTCGTCGACGTACCGATCCGAGCCCACCACGACGCGTTCACTCGAACCCAACGGGCGATAGTCCCACTGATTCGCCACACTTGCGACCACGAAGATCGCGTCGATCGACGTGCTGTACTCCTCCACCAGGCTCACATTGTCCGGGCAATAGGCCGTGTCCTGGTCTTCGTCGACTCGGCGATGAACGAGCGTGACGCGCTGCAAAGGACACCCGAGGACACCTCCAGAAATCACCCCAAGCCCTCCGTCCGCGGCACGCGAGAAGGCCAAAGCGACGTTCTCGGCCACTGAATCACCCAACACCAGGACCGTCAACGGGCCGTCGGGATCGACGGCGTCGATGGAGGTCGATGGCGAATCCGATTCGGCCCCGAGTTGCGTGGAACTCGTCGGCTCCTTGCGGTCCTCGGCCAACGGAAGAGGCGCGACAGTGGACAACACACGGATCTCGGAGGCTTGAACCGGAGCACGGCTCGGAAGAAAGACGATGGGGGCGACCACGACACCGACGAACGCTGCGGTGCCGACGATGGCAGCGAATCGGTTGCGGGCGAAGATTCTCTTCGAGCGAATCGGCTGCTCGATCAGTCGATAGGACACGGTGGCTATTGCGAACGTCACGGCAAAGCGAACGGCCAGCAGCGGTGCACCTGACCAGCCGACGAGCTCTTCGTCGACCCAGACGAACACCGGCCAATGTGCCAAGTAGATGCCGTAACTCATGCGGCCGAGAAGAGTCAGCAACGACGTCGACATGATGCGTCGCATCGGTCCGGGAAGTACCGCCCCGACACAGAAGGGAATGTTCACGAGAACGAAGATCCCGAGCCATCCGTCGTAGAGCCACGACGACTGTGGATCGACGATTCGCGAGAACAGGACGTAGAGAACGAGAGGCACGAGCCAGATCACATTGATCCACCTGAAACGCCCCGTCGCCCATCGCTCGAGACGAGGACTCAGAAAGCACGCCAGAACCGCTCCGGCGAAGAGTTCGACGGCGCGGGTGTCGGTGCCGTAGTAGATCCGGTCGGGGTCGTCGGCAATCACCGCCGCAGCGATCGACACGAGACTCAATCCGACGAAGAGGAGTCCGATACCTCGTCGACGGAGACCACACAAGAAGCCCACCGCCACGACGAGCGGAACGAGTACGTACAGCTGCTCCTCGATCGACAACGACCAAAGGTGCTGCAATGGACTCTCGTCGGCGAACAACTCGCTGTACGAGTGCCCGGAGAAGATCGCATTCCAGTTCGCCACGTACAGGGCGGCCGAGATCGCGTCGCCCCGCACCCGTGCTTGTTCGACGGTGGTTGCGAGCCAGGTAGATAGCAGAACGACGCTCACCAGAGCGACGAGCGACGCTGGAGCCAGTCGTCGAAGCCGGCGTTCCCAGAAACGACGCAACGAGACCCGGCCGTTGGCCTCACCCTCGAAAAGGAGCAGAGACGTGATGAGATACCCCGACAACGTGAAGAACAGCGACACGCTGATGAATCCACCCGGCATCCAACTCGGCTCGGAGTGGTAGATCATGATCATGACGAGCGCCGAAGCTCGGACGCCGTCCAGACCCGGATGGTGGGCCATGCCCCGCCGGCCCTCTGCGACCAGCGGCACGGTCACGACGATGAACCGACGTCGATCAGAATCTTGCCGGTGTTGGCATTGCTCGCCATGTAGTCATGGGCCGAAGCGATGTCGTCGAAGTCGAATCTCGAGTCGACGATCGGCCTCAGGTGACCACTGTCGAACAAGGGAAGCATCTCGGCCACGAACTTCTGCGTGACGGCAGCCTTCTCCTCGAGAGGACGAGCTCGCAGTGTGGTGCCGATCCAACGAACTCTCTTGGCCATGATCAGACCGACGTTCACCGTCGTGGAGGCGCCGCCCATCAAACCGACCTGCACGATCGATCCCTTCAGTGCAACGACGCGAAGATTGCGATCGATCTCGTCGCCGCCGACGACGTCGAGAATCACGTCGACGCCACCCGGAATGGCGGCTTGAAGATCGGACGCCCAGTCGTACGGTGAACGTTCGATCACCAGGTCAGCGCCGAGTGAACGGCACGAATCGGCCTTACCCGACGAACAAGTGACGGCAATACGAGCACCGATCGCCTTGGCGATCTGGATGGCGGCGGTGCCGACACCAGACGCTCCCGCGTGCACGAGCGCCCAACGTCCGGACGTGAGACCACCTTGTAGAACCAAGGCGTCCCATGCAGTGAGGAAAACTTCCGGAATGGCCGCCGCGTCAGCCAGTGACACACCCGTTGGCACCGGCATGAGTTGACGTTCGTGCGTGCACACGAGTTCGGCGTACGCGCCACCAGCGTCGATGGCCATGACCTCGTCGCCGATCTTCCAGCGGGTCACTCGTCGACCGACGGCTCGTACCGTTCCCGAGTATTCGAGGCCGGGAATTTCGAAGTCGAGGCCCCGACGGGGGTCGGGGTAGGCACCCATTCGCTGCAAGAGGTCGGCGCGATTCAACGCCGTGGCCCGAACGGCCACCAACACCTCGTCGGGACCGGGTTCGGGGTCGGGAACGTTCTCGAACGTGAGGACCTCGGTTCCGCCGTAGGAGCGAAGGACGACGGCCTTCACGTCGACTCAGCCCATCTTCTGCTGGAGGCGGCGATCGAGTGCGGCCAAGTAGTCCTCAGTGGTCAACCACGGCTGGTCCTTCGACACGAGGATCGCAAGGTCCTTCGTCATCTCTCCGCCTTCGACGCTCTCGACGCACACGCTCTCGAGGTTCTCGGCGAACTCGATGAGCTTCGGATTGTTGTCGAGCTTGCCGCGATGCTTCAGACCACCGGTCCAGGCGTACACCGATGCGATCGGATTGGTGGACGTCTTGTTGCCCTTCTGATGCTCGCGGTAGTGGCGCGTGACCGTGCCGTGCGCCGCTTCGGCTTCGACGGTCTTTCCGTCGGGGGTCATGAGAACCGACGTCATGAGGCCCAGCGAACCGTAACCCTGGGCCACGGTGTCGGACTGCACGTCACCGTCGTAGTTCTTGCACGCCCACACGTAGCCGCCTTCCCACTTCATCGCGCAGGCGACCATGTCGTCGATGAGGCGGTGTTCGTATGTGAGGCCGGCCTTGTCGAAATCAGCCTTGAATTCGGCGTCGAATACTTCTTGGAACAAGTCCTTGAACTGGCCGTCGTACGCCTTCAGGATCGTGTTCTTGGTGCTCATGTACACCGGGTAGTTGCGGGCGAGGCCGTAGCGGAACGACGCCCGGGCGAAATCGCGAATGCTGTCATTGAAGTTGTACATGCCCATCGTGACACCGCCGTCCTTGCCGAACTTCGCAATGTCGAACTGCATGGGCTCGCTGCCGTCGTCAGGCGTGTAGGTGATGGTGACTGTGCCGGCACCGGGGACCTTGAAGTCGGTGGCCTTGTACTGGTCGCCGTGTGCATGACGGCCGATGACGATCGGCTTCGTCCAGCCCGGAACGAGACGCGGGATGTTGTTGCAGATGATTGGCTCGCGGAACACGACACCACCCAAGATGTTGCGAATGGTGCCGTTCGGCGACTTCCACATCTTCTTCAGACCGAACTCTTCCACTCGAGCTTCGTCGGGGGTGATCGTCGCGCACTTCACACCGACACCGTGCTTCAAGATCGCGTTTGCCGCATCGACCGTGACCTGATCGTCGGTTTGGTCGCGGTACTCCATGCCGAGGTCGTAGTACTCGAGATTCACGTCGAGATACGGAAGGATCAGACGGTCCTTGATGAACTGCCAGATGATCCGGGTCATCTCGTCACCGTCGAGTTCGACGACCGGGTTGTCGACCTTGATCTTCGCCATGTTGGTGCCACCTTTCGGACCCGAGGTCCGGCCACTTGTCTAGGACTTGTATTATAGGTCCGAGCGAGAGGCTCGCACGACTTCACCGCCCAAGCGCCACCAATGCGACGGCCACGCCCACGCCCACGAGCCCCATCACCTGTGTTGCGCTGAGACGCTCTCGATCGAATCTCACGGCGAGCAGGATCGTGCTCACGGGGTAGAGAGCGGTGATGACCGACACCAAGGACAAAAGCCCTTCTCGAGTAGCGAGAACGAACAACACGTTGGCTCCCATGTCGAAGACACCAGCCGCAACTGCGTACCTCGTGACACGGCCACCAGTTGCCGTACGCCGCCGCCCGGCGACCACCGCCGCCGCCACACCGATGGACACCACGCGCGCCGCCACCAGAGGCCACATCCCCGACTCGTCCGACGTCTGGTCGAGACAGACGTACATGAATCCGAAACCGGCGCCGCCAACGACGGTGAGCAGCACGATGCGTGGTGCCGTCGGCACATGTGGCGTGCCGATCGCTCCGGTCACCAGCACGATTCCGGCCAGCGCAAGAACGATGCCACCGAATGCGACGAAGCTCGGGCGCTCCCCCAGCGCGAAACCCACGATCACGGGCAGTACGGCACTCACGACGGCCGTCAGAGGACCGACCACGGTCATCGCGCCGTTGGCCAAGCAGTAATACAAGAGACCGAGGCCGATCAGCCCACCGGCCCCGCCGAGCGCGCCCCACGCCCAGTCGACGGCCGGGGCCAAGGGATCAGCGAATGCGATCAGGGCGATACCGAGAAGTACCAACCCGAACAATTGCCCGACGAGGGTGACCGACAAACTGTCCAGCCGCCGCGAGGCGCGGCCTCCGCAGAAGTCGCCGAGACCGTAGATCCATGCCGCGGCAGCGGCCAAAACGATCTCCACCCCCCGTGCTTAGCAGACGGTGCGATTCACGAGTTGGCGATTCCGAACTCTCGAATCGATGACGTTTCGACGAATGGGATCGATGGGATTCGATCTATGGTCGAAACGTGCATCACGTTCAATTCGGCAAGACCGGCCTTCAGGTCTCGCAGCTCTGCCTCGGCACCATGACGTTCGGCTATCAGTGCGACGAAAAGACATCGAAAGAGATCCTCGACACCGCTTTCGACGCCGGAATCGACTTCATCGACACCGCCGACGTATATCCGGTCGGAGCTCCCCCAAAGGACTTCGGAGCCACCGAAGAGATCGTCGGGCGATGGATGAAGGGCCGGCGCGATCAGGTGATCCTGGCAACCAAATGCTTCTTCCCCACCGGACCGAAACCATGGGACTCCGGCAACTCGCGACAAAACGTGATGCGCGCCATCGATGCGTCACTTCGCCGCCTCGGAACCGATCACATCGACCTGTATCAGATCCACGCCTGGGACCACCACACGCCGATCGACGAAACCTTGTCAGCGATGGACGATCTCGTCAGGTCTGGCAAGGTCCGCTACATCGGCTGCTCCAACGTTCTGGCCTACCAATTGGCGCGCTCTCTCGGTCGAAGTGAAGTGCTCAATCTCCACAAATTCGTGTCGGTGCAGCCCCGCTACAACTTGTTGTTTCGACAGAACGAACGAGAGCTCCTCCCTCTGTGTGCCGATGAGGGCATCGCAGTCATCCCGTACAACCCGTTGGCCGGAGGGCTCCTGACCGGCAAACACTCCCGGGGCAACCCCACCGAAGGAACTCGATTCACCCTCGGATTCGCCGCCGAGCGCTATCAAGACCGGTACTGGAACGAGCGCATGTTCGACGTCGTCGACGTCATGAAGGACATCGCCGATGAAACCGGTGTCAGCCTCGCAACGCTGTCAGTCCAATGGGTGCTCGCCAACGCGGCCATCACCTCTCCGATCATCGGAGCCAGTCGAGCCGAGCAACTACATGACGCCATCGCAGCCACGACGTCGCCGATAGATCTCGAGGTGAAGGGTCGACTCGACTCGCTCACCTCCGAATTTCGCCACGGCGACGCCGTCGTCTGACCCAAGCGCGTGAGATACATAATTGTCGCGTGATCGTTCTCTACTTCTTCGAAGTCTCGAGAATTGCTCACTACGGAGCCGCCGTGAACACGCGTGACGACCTCACTTTCGTACCAGTCAGCAACCGCGTCGACGTCGATTCGGCTCTGGACTCGAGGATCGTCAACGCCATCCTCGTACCGGCTCGATCAGCGGATTCCTGGTTCGCGGTTGAAAATCAGATCGCCCCACGAATTTCCATGCCCAGAATCCTCGTCGTCACATCGCCCGAGCGTTCCACGCTCTGGAACTCACGTCTCGCCGAGGAATCCGGTTTCGACGGACTCGTCCTCCACGATCCCCTGTCCCCGATTTCCGACTTCGCCCAAAGATTCACCCGCTCCGTGCTCTCCTGCACTACCGCGGGTGCCCGAAAGCCCGAGAAGCTTTCCGACCTCACTCGGTGTCCGTCCGTCGAGGAGATCTCACACGGAGACGACTTGAACGTTCGGATCCTTCACTTGATGTCAATCGGCCAGACACACGAAGAAATCGCCCAACGCCTCGAGCGAGCTGCACAAACCGTTCGAAACCGCATGTCGAACATGATTCAGCGAGCCGGAGTCCGCAATCACACGGAACTGGTAATCACCTACGAGTAGGCGATCGCCAAACAGGCGATTTTGATCGAGTCCACGTCTTCATGAATCGGCTCGTCTCGACGAGCCTGGAGTAGGGGCCACGGGATAGGTCCCGTTTTCATGTGATCGGACAGATCAAGTCGACAGTTCTCATCGATGTGTAGGCCCATCCCAGATGAGTTCGGTTCGAACAACCCGAACGGTCGAGCATCCCACTGACGCGATTTCTCACCGCTTGGAGCGACAGGTGGACTCCGTCGGCGATCTCTCGGTCAGATAGACCCAGGGCCACGAGCTCGATGATCTCGATGTCGAGATCATCGGCCACGCATTCCTTGACCTGAATCAATCCCTGGTAGTTACCGGCATCCTTGGGATCGACCCAAAGACGCGACACCCCACTCGCAACGTCGACCAAGCGATCAACAAGGTCGTCGGCTGAAAGTTCAGAGAAACTGACTACTTCAAAGAAGCCGAGCCGCCGGACGCGAATGTCCAGAGCCTGACTCCGCTGCGAATACCCCACGACGATTCGAGCCGCCGGTACTCCCCCGTTCGAGAGAACTCGCTTCAATAGCGATGAGGCACTGAGCCATGCAGGATCGACCAGGACGATCTCGGGTCGACTCCGCCGAACGACCTCGACCATCCGATCCGTATTTACACCGGCCTCGAATACTTCGAGAACTGGACTCCCGCTCACCCGTCGTAACGCTTCAAACAGGTCGGGAACGGATCGATGGACCGAACTGTCGACGACTACTCGCATGCTCAGACCCCCAAACGACGAAAGAGATTCAGTCAAATCGAGGCTAAGCAAGACCTGATCTCTGTGGTTCCGAATGAAAGTACTTGACACGGCTGGAGAGAACGCGGACGAAAGGGGCCAGGGTCAGGCATTTCTTTCGCTACGCTCATCTGACGGCGAGCGTTGGCTCTTCCGTCGCAACGAGAGGAGTCAGTGGTGCTCAGCACATGTATCGCCGGCTGGAGATCGCCCGAAGCCGATTTCGCTCACTCTTTACTGTCCGGTCGACCGGACTGCCGCGTGTTGCCGCTTCACTCGACTGGTGTCGAAGTAATCGAAGCGCTTCGCGTCGATTCGATCGATGCGGTGCTTCTCCCGTTCGACTGGATCGAGGTGGCACGCTCCATCAAAAAGGACGTCGCGCCTGCCCTGCCGAACGACCCTGCGCTCGTGCTCATCGGACACAACCCACGACTCGGTACTCGGGCACGAGCCTTGTCGAGTGGCTTCGATGGCGTCATCGATCTTTCGGACGATACCGAATCGCTAGTAACGACGCTCAGCCGTATTTGCTCGTCGTCGGCACGCGGTGACAGCGACGTGCTTCAGACCTTCGGGGTGATTCCCGATCTTCTGATCCATCCCGTCCAACTCACCGACTCGGACGACTCCGACCTCCTCGACCTCCTCGCGATCGGCTCCACCGACGAAGAAATTGCCCACGCATTGGACTGGAACATACAGAAGGTTCGAAATCACATCGCCTCACTGCTCGAGATCAACGGCATGAAGTATCGAACTCAGCTCGCCGTGACTCACGTGTCGTCGGCTCGAATCCCGGACTTCGTTCGAACAGTCGTCGAATGATCGAGCGAGGGTGCCGACTTCTCGCGGAGAGCACCACGACCGATGAAATCGTCGATTGCCCCGACTTCACAGTGGTGTCAGGTGACGGCGAGATCTACACGTTGTTTCACATCGTGCGAATCACCCACGACTGCACCGAGACCCACGACGCTTGGTCTCACCTAGCCAACGTATGGCGTGCCGCCGACCACGCCATGGGTGTGGCTCGTATCACCGTCGTCGACCGGGTAATCGTCGATGCCTCGGTCACCATGGCACCACGGAAAACCTGACCACGATCGCCATTCAGAGAATCGACTGGTGGGCGTGGCGGGACTCGAACCCGAGGACCTCCACCGTGTCATGGTGGCGCTCTAACCAACTGAGCTACACGCCCGAAGACCGCCGAGCCTAGCCGCCGCCGGGCTCGACCCCACTCAACGAAGTCGCATCGACACTTCGTTGGCCATGAGGCGACCGCGACGCGTCAGGACGACCCTCTCTCCAACCACTTCCAGCATCTCGTCCAGAAGCTCGAGATCAGTCGGGGCGAAGGCCTCGATCGGAACTCCCCCTCGGGTGCGCAAAGCCAGTTGGAGCCCTTCGATCCGACGAGTCTCGGCGTCGAGAACTTCTTCGGACGATTGAGGTGAGCGCCCGGTTTCGATCGCCTCGACATAACGGTCTGGGGTCCGAACATTCCACCATCGACGGCCGCGATCGTGCGAATGCGCCGCCGAACCAAAGCCGCGGTAGTCGCCTTGGTTCCAATAGACGCGGTTGTGTCGGCTCTCGTGACCCGGTCGAGCCCAGTTCGACACTTCGTAGTTGAGAAGTCCGGCGGTGGTCAACAGATCATCGGCAACCTCGTACATCTCGGCTTGTCGGTCGTCGTCGGGATGGTTGTCAGGTCGATCGGCGAGAGGAGTTCCAGCTTCCACGGTGAGTCCATAGGCCGAAACGTGGGGTGGATCGAGGGCCACCACCGAGCGAACCGTGCGCTCCCAATCCTCGACGGTCTCACCATGCGCGCCATAGATCACGTCGAGATTGAAAGACAGGCCGATTCCACGTGCAGCGTCGACACCGCGTCGCACGTTGTCGGGATCATGAGTACGTCCGAGCGATGCCAACACATGGCCCTGCATCGACTGCACACCAAAACTGATTCGGTTCACTCCGCGGTCGGCGAACACGCGGAACATTTCGAGCGATACATCGTCCGGATTGCACTCGACTGTGACTTCGGCCCCCGAGGTTCGAGGGATCACGTCGAGAATCGACATCAAGAGTTCGGGGGCGAGTCGACTCGGCGTCCCACCGCCGAAGAAGACGGTGTCGGCCGACTTCATCCCCGTCTCGATCTCACGACGCACCTCGGCGCGCACCGCCTCCACGTAGCGAACCATCAAGTGATCGCGATCGGTGAAGGTCGCAAACGCGCAATAGTCGCAACGGTGCCGACAGAACGGCACGTGCACGTATACGCCGAAATCGGTCATCGAGCCGGTCGATAGAGCAATTCGAGCGCATCCAGGCGGGCGGTGACGTCCTCGAGGGGAACGTCGAGCATTGCGGCAATGGCGCGGACGTCATGCGCACGAATAGTGAGGACTTTGCCGTTGAAGTCGCCGCGCTGGAGTTGGATCATCGCCAAGAATCTCGTCAGCATCTCGGCGCTGGGTCCGGTCATCTCCGACAGGCGCACCAGATCGATGGCCAGTTTGCGCGAACGACTGGACACCGAATCGGGGTCGAGACCGGGGTCGGATTCCTCGAACGGCAGGAGTTGTGCCACCGGAACCGAGTACACATCCGCCAAACGTTGAAGACGGGGCAACGAGATCGCTCGCTCGCCTCGTTCGTAGGCGCCGACGACCGATGCCTTGAACTCTCCCTTCGACACTTCGTCAACTTCGTGCAGAGACAATTTCTTCTGCCGGCGAATCGCCCGTAGGCGCTCTCCCACTCGACGGCTGTAGTCGACATCGGCCGGATCGATCGATTCGTCACCCTTGGTGTTCGACATACGGGGGGAACGCGCCATCGTCAAGACTCTACGGCGACCATCACCACTCTCCGTGGTCAGCGATGGCGATCGACAAGGAGGGCACCAGCCACGACTGCAGCGGTTTCGGTGCGCAGAATCCCCCCGGGCAAAGAGACTGTCGGGCGACCGTCGAGTTCGGAATCCGTGAATCCGCCTTCGGGACCGACAGCGACGGCCACCACCGAAGTATCGAGTTCCGCACCCCCTGGTTCGGCCAACGACACGTGTCCGACGAGTGACACGGCTGAGGCCAACGACGACTGAAGGTCATCCACGCGAGGAAGTACGACCTGTCGGCTCTGCATCGCCGCCTCACGCGCTACCTTGCGCAGACGCTCCACGTTTCGTCGCGCTTTGTCGGGATCCCATTTCACCACCGAGCGTTCGGCAACGAACGGCACGATCCGAGACACTCCCAGTTCGGTGAGTTTCTGCACGACGATCTCGGGTTTGTCGCCTTTTCCCAAAGCGAACAGAACCGTGACGTCGACATCCGAATTCTCGGACTCGACGGTCCCGTCGGCGGTCAGCGAATTTGCTTCGAAGCGGCACGTGCGCCAGTTCCCCCGGCCGTCACTCGCCGTGACCCGTTCTCCATCTCGCAAGCGGAGCACACGAGCGAGATGATGCACATCATCATCGAGCAACTTCGGGGCGTCGAGATCGTCGACGAACACATGAGCAGCCGAGGACCGGCGCTCGATCATGAGAACGCCGACTTGATGCGTGAGAAGAACCCCTGCTCCTCGGGGGCCACCTCGTCGCCGTTCATCTCGGCCAACTGCCGTAGGAGCACTTTTTCCTCGTCACCCAGCGACGTTGGAACCGCAACGTTCACCGCGATGCGCAGATCTCCTCGACCGCGTCCTTGAAGCCTTGGTACACCGCGACGGGGCAAGGTGAAGACACGGCCCGATTGGGTGCCCGGCGGCACGACGAGGGTCTCGTTGCCGTCGAGAGTTTCGATGTCGAGCGACACGCCAAGGCAGGCCTGGGGGTACGAGACGTCGATCTCGGAGACCAGGTCGCTTCCATCACGTTCGAACGTCTCGTGAGGCGCAACCCGCAGATGCACGTATAGATCTCCGGCGGCTCCACCCCGAGGGCCAGTGGCGCCACGTCCGGTCAGTCGCAACGTCGAGCCGGTGTCGACACCTGCCGGCACGTCGACTTGGTACGTCTTGTCGGTGACGACACGACCTTCACCCGAGCAGGAGGCGCACGGTGTGGCGATCACTTGACCGAATCCTCGACACCGTTGACAGGCCTGGGTGCTGATCATCTGCCCGAGAAGACTCTGCCTCACGCGCTGAACCTGACCCGTTCCGCTGCAGTCGACGCACGTGACCGGCTCGGTGCCCTGTCCGGCTCCGCTGCCATCACAGTCGTCGCAGGCCACAGCCGTTCGCACCGTGACCGGCAGAGTCGCTCCGAACACCGCTTGCTCGAAGGCGATGTCGGCGACCACTTCGAGGTCCTGACCCCGCGGTGGGCCACTCGGGCCGCGTGAACCGCCGAAGGGACTCCCGCCGAAGAAGGCGTCGAATATGTCGCCGAGCCCACCTCCGCCACCGAAGAAATCGCCTGTGCCACCTGCACCACCGACACCGGCCTCACCGAAACGGTCGTAACGAGCGCGAGCGTCAGGATCGGATAGGACTTCGTACGCTTGAGCGACCTGCTTGAACCTCTCCTCGGCTTCGCTGTCTCCCGGATTGGCGTCGGGGTGAAGTCGCCGCGCCAACGTTCGGTAGGCCTTTTTGATCTCGTCCGCCGACGAGTCGCGCGACACTCCGAGAATCTCGTAGTAGTCAGCCATGGTTCAGCCTTCGCCGAGTCGACGCCCGAGCCGATCGGAGACGACCTCCACGGTGGCCAGCGCCTGCGGATAGTCCATACGGGTGGGACCGAGGACTCCGACGGTCCCCATCGACTGTCCGTCGACGACGACCGGTGCCACGACCACCGAGCAGTTGGCCAGCGGTTCGACACCGTGCTCGGCTCCGATGGCGACACTCAGGCCACGATCGAGAACGTCCTGCACGAGAGTGACCACCAAGAATTGCTGCTCGAGAGTGTGAAGCACCTGACGCACCACGTCGACCGCGTCGAACGCCGCTGCCATCGACGATACGCCGCCGAGAAAGACCGGATCGTCAGGGCCCTTCGTCCGCAACGCCTCGAGTGCAGAACGGCACAATTCGTCCACGGACGCGTCACCCGTCGACGGTGATTGCACTTCGAGCAATTGCCGACCGACTGCTGCCCCCTGTAGAGCAGCGCTAGCAGCCAACAATGTCGATTCGAGGACGTCGTCGAACGTCTCGATCTGTTGACTCTCGACCTGGCCGTTCGACAAGACGGCAACGGCCAAAGTCGCGCGCGGCGACAACGACACAAGCTGAACGGATTTGACGGCCGCTCGTTCGACGGTGGGTCCTAGTACGACCGAGGCGTAGTTCGTGAGTCCGGCGACGAGCTGAGAAGTTCGAGCGAGCAATTCCTCCAAACGACCATGGGCACCGTCGAAGAACTCGCGAACTTGGCCGACTTTCACATCGTCGAGTCGACCGGGCTGAGTGAGGTGATCGACGAAAAATCGATAGCCCTTGTCGGTGGGCACTCGCCCAGCCGACGTGTGGGGCTGAGCCAGATACCCCTCTTGCTCGAGTACCGCCATCTCGTTGCGGACGGTGGCCGACGACACGTGAACCTCGTGGGCCTGAGAGATGTGAGTCGAACCCACGGGCTGCCCCGTGCCGATGTACTCCTGCACGACTGCTCGCAGGATCGCGGTCTTGCGTTCGTCCAGCATTGCGACGCCGAGTCTACTCTCCCCGCCTCGTCAGCCTCCGGTGACCGCCTTGTACCGGGCCAGCGCTTCCTCTCGTTCGACCGCGTGGTCGACGATTGGCGGCACGTACCCGAGAGGCACTCCCCCGCCCTTCGACCACGGCGCATGGATCTGCGAGGTCGCCAAGTCGGCCAACTCGGGAACGAAACGCCTCACATAGTCTCCGGTCGGATCCCACCGCTCACCTTGCGCGACCGGGTTGAACACGCGGAAGTAGGGCGCGGCATCGGTTCCCGTTCCTGCCGTCCATTGCCAACCGTGAGAATTGCTCGCCACGTCACCGTCAGCGAGATGGCGCATGAAGTGACGGGCTCCCCATTGCCATGGGAGATGCAGATCCTTCACGAGAAAGCTGGCCACGATCATGCGCACCCGGTTGTGCATCCAACCAGTCGCGAGCAACTCGCGCATTCCGGCATCGACGATCGGATACCCGGTCCGACCCTCGCACCACGCACGGAACCGCTCGACGGCAACTGGACCCTCGTCGTGGACGATGGCATCCATCTTTCGGTTGAGGTTCTGCCACGTGGTGTCCGGGCGATGGAAAAGCACGTCCCCGTAGAACTCACGCCAAGCGATCTCGCTCCGAAAAACCTGGTGCGCCTTCGAATCGTCCAGTTCGAGAAGGAGTTGGCGAGGATGAACGAGCCCCCAGCGCAACGCGGTCGACATGCGACTGGTTCCGGCCACTGAAGGGTCGTTTCGACGATCGTCGTAACCGTCGAGCCCCTCGATCCCACGATCTCGGAACTCCTCCCACTGATTCCACGCTCCCGTTTCGGTGAACGGAGGTAATACGACGTCGATATCTGGACGCGTGGGACGGCCGGCGCATGTGATCGTGGGCGCACCCAGCCAGTTCGGCGTTCTAGGCGCTTCGACTGGCGACGACCATCCCGCCGACAGCCACCGCTTCGAGAACGGAGTGAAGACGGCATACGGGGTGCCGTCGTCCTTGCGGACGGTTCCTGGATCGACGGCGTAGGGCGAGCCCTCGAATACGAGTCGCCGACCCGCGGCCTCCAGCCGTTCAGCCACCGCACGGTCGCGTCGCGCTCCGTACGGTGCGAAGTCGCGCGCCGTGACGACCGCATCGATTCCGAATTCGTCGCAGAACGACGGGATCACCTCGACCGGATCTCCGTATCGATAGAGAAGTGCTCGTCCCATCGAATCATCGAGAGCATTCAATGCATCGCACATGAACGTCAGGCGCGACAGTCCGGATCGATCGAACAGATTCGGATCGACCACGAAGAGCGGAACGACTTCGTCGTAGTCGGCCAACGCGCGGACCAGAGCCGGGTTGTCGTTGAGGCGCAGGTCCCTCCGGAACCACATGATCGCTCGACTCATACGTCGAGTGTGTCAGTTCGGGCGCGGATCAGAGAGATCGGGGTAGCGGATTCGCAGGGCATTTCCATGAGCGGAAAAACCCTCGACGTCGGAGAGCGTCATGATGGTCGGCGCCAGACGTCTCAGTGCCTCGGAGGAGGCGCGGGCCACTGCCGTTCGCTTCAAGAAGGCATCGACGGTCACGCCGCTCGTCACTCGTGCAGTGCCGTTGGTGGGAAGCGAGGCCGGGCAGCCGATCACGAAATTGGCGGCCGAGAACGGCGTGTCCTGGCCGACCAGTATCTCTCCGGCATGCACCAGCCCGTTGAGAACTCTGGCTTCGTCCGATTCACGAACCGCGAGCTGCAAGTGTTCGGGAGCGAACAGGTTCGCTACGTCCACCGCAACTTCCAGATCGTCGACCAGAACCCCACCACCGTTTTCTCCGAGCGATACCGCGGCCGCTCGAGCGCGTTCGGCGGGAAGAATCGCGATCTGAGTCGCGAGTTCCGCATCGACGGCCTCGAGCAACGGAACACTTGTCGTCACGAGAAGTGTGCAACTGTCGGTTCCGTGTTCGGCTTCGATCAGCAGGTCGGCGGCCAGACGACGGGGATCGGCCGAATCATCGGCGATCACCAAGCTCTCGGTGGGGCCGAGGGCCATCTGCGTGGCCGTTCCGTAGCGCTGCACTTCGAGTTGGGCAACGGTCACGGGCCACGAACCGGGACCCAAGATCTTCACGACTCGAGGGATCGTGTCGGTTCCGAATGCGAGAGCGGCAATGCCGGCCGGTCCATTCACTCGGTACACGTTCTCGAGTCCGAGTTCGTCGGCCACGGCCAGTACGACGGCGTCGACAGCGCCACCTGCTCCTGGCTTGGGCGGAACCACCACGTGAACTTCGGGGACTCCCGCCACCACGGCCGGACCGCCCAACTGGGCCAGAACACTCGGATAGCTGGCCTTTCCGCTCGGACAGAAGAGACCAGCCGACGCGATGGGCGTCACCTTCTCACCGACCACGAGCCCAGGTTCGCTCTCGAAACTCCAGTCGGCGATTCGCTCACGGAGGGCTTCGTTGAAACGGCGCACATGGTCGACCATGTCGCGAATGGCGAGTCGAACGGAATCGTCGACTTGGGTGCTCGCGCGTTCGCGCTCTTCTCGCGTGACTCGCAAGCCGGCGGGATCGATCTCCACCCCGTCGAAGGTGGCTAGCGCCTCGCACACTGCGAGGTCACCACGTTCTCGCACATCGGCGACGAGACCCGAGATCTGCTCGCGGAGTTGTGGCGACACCGCATGGTTCACATCGCGATCGAGTAGGTCTCGACGGGTCTCCGCATCGAGTTCCGACCACTTCAGGCGACGAAGAACGCTCACGGTCTCACGTTATCGGCGACGACTACGCGGATCTGGTGAGAGTTTTTGACCCGGAAGCTGAGGAATCCGCACCAGAACTCCAGTTGATGGCGTAGAGGGCGGCGGCGAGGGTGATGAAACTCCCGTAAGCGAGCGACCACTCGGCACCCAAGTGATCGGCCACCACTCCGGTGATCGGTCCGCCGATCGGGGTCGATCCGAGAAAAGCCACCGCCGACAGGGCAAGGAGTCGACCTCGCATGTCAGGCGGGCACTTCTGTTGAACGAGTCCATTGAACGAGGCGAGAAAGCCGGCGCCTCCGATTCCGAGTGGAATGGCACCGACGAAAGCCCATGGGCCCGAGGGCGCCCAGGCCACCAACGGGCCCGAGGCTCCGAGAAGAGCGACACTTCCGACGAACATACGCGGCGTCGCCTCGCGTCGTGATGCCACGACCAACGAGCCGATCACGCTTCCCACGCTCACCATCGACAAGACCCAACCGAACCAACGATCGTCTCCCCAGCGAACATCGCTCAATTTCGGCAATGACACCGAATAGTTGAAGGCGAATGTGCTCACCACGACGAGAACGACATGGAAACGGCGGAGTTGAGAATCGGCGACCACGAATCGCAAGGCATCGCGCACCGGCGTACCCCCGCGTGCGGCAAATGGGCCGCGATGCAACTTCGTGGGGTCGATCATCACAAGTGAACCGAGGACTGCCACGAACGACAGGCCATTGATCGTGAAACACCACGCAGTGCCAAGTGGTCCGATCAAGGCGGCAGCGAGAGCCGGACCGAACACGCGCGAGCCGGTCATGACCGCCGTATTGAGACTCATGGCATTGCTGATGTCGGACGAAGGAACGAGCTCGACCACCAAACCTCGACGGGCCGGATTGTCGAGTGCTCCGGCTACTCCGAGAACGAAGGACAGCACGTAGATGGCTCCGACGTTCACCGCCCCCGCGAAGTCGAGAGCGGCAAGCACAAGGGCTTGAGCGGTGAGAGCGCTCTGGGTCAACAAGCACATTCGGCGCTTGTCTCGACGATCGGCCAGAGCTCCGGCCCAAGCACCGAGAAAGAGCATCGGCAGGAACTGCAATGCGATCGCCACCCCGAGGCTCGTCGCCTGGCCGGTCAGGCGGTACACCAGGATCGACATGGCCGTCGATTGCAGCCACGTCCCGACGTTGGAAACCATGAGGCCTCCGAAGAACAGACGGGCGTTGCGAGTCCGCAATGAGCGGAAAGTTCCAGCCGATGCCATCGCGTCCGACTCAGTCGTCGAGTTTGAGGGCCGAAATGAAGACGTCTCCCGGGACTTCGACGCGTCCGATCGCCTTCATCTTCTTCTTGCCCTCTTTCTGCTTCTCGAGCAGTTTGCGCTTGCGAGTGATGTCACCGCCATAGCACTTTGCGAGGACGTCCTTTCGCTTGGCCTTGACGGTTTCGCGAGCGATGACCTTGCCTCCGATGGCCGCCTGGATCGGAACGTCGAACATCTGGCGCGGAATGAGCTCGCGCAGTTTCTCGCACATGCGACGTCCGTAGTCGAACGACTTGTCCCGATGAACGATGGTCGAGAAGGCATCGGCTGCCAAACCGTTGAGGAGCAGATCGACTTTCACCAACTGACTCGGCTGATATCCCTCGAGCTCGTAGTCGAGACTTGCGTACCCCTGCGTCCGGCTCTTCATCTGGTCGAAGAAGTCGACGACGACTTCGGCCAACGGGATCTTGTAGTGCAGTTCGACTCGTTCGGGCGACAGGTACTCGAGTTTCGACATGTCACCCCGTCGGGACTGACAGAGCTCCATCAAGGTTCCGGTGTACTCCTTTGGCGTGATGATGCTCACCCGGAAGTAGGGCTCTTCGATGAAGTCGATGCTCTGAGCCGGGGGCAGATCGGCCGGGTTGTCGACGATCACGATCTCACCATTGGTCTTGGTGACGCGGTACTCGACACTTGGCGCCGTCGCGATGAGTGACAGACCGAATTCGCGCTCGAGACGTTCCTTGACGATCTCCATGTGCAACAGGCCCAAGAAGCCGCAGCGAAAGCCGAAACCGAGAGCCCCCGACGTCTCGGGTTCATACGTGATCGAGGCGTCGTTCAACTTCAGTTTCTGCAAACTTTCTCGGAGGTTCTCGAAATCGTCGCCGTCGATCGGGTACAGACCGCAGAAGACCATGGGCTTCGGATCGCGATAACCAGGAAGAGGCTCGACAGCTGGACGGGCCGACATGGTGACCGTCTCACCAGAACGCGCCTCGGCGACGTCCTTGATGCCGGCGATCAGGTAACCGACTTCACCCGGACCGAGTTCGGCGATCGGCGTGGTGACCGGGCGTCGCACCCCGATCTCGATCACTTCGTGTTGGGCCTTCGCCTGCATGAACGACAGCCGTGACCCACTCGCCAAGCGACCATTCATGACGCGAATGGACGACACCACGCCGCGGTACTGGTCGTACTGGCTGTCGAAGATGAGTGCCTGCAGGGGAGCGTCTGCGTCGCCGACCGGCGGCGGTATCCGCTCGCACACCGCATCGAGCAACGAGTCGACCCCCTGACCGGTCTTGGCCGAGATGCGCAAGATGTCGCCGGCCGGAATGCCGAGCACGGTCTCGATCTCCATGGCATAGCGATCGGGATCGGCGGCTGGAAGGTCGATCTTGTTGAGGGCGGCCACGATCTCGAGGTCGTTTTCGAGGGCGAGATAGCAGTTGGCCAAGGTCTGCGCTTCGATACCTTGCGCAGCGTCCACCACGAGAACGACTCCCTCGCAGGCGGCGAGCGAACGGCTCACCTCGTATCCGAAGTCGACATGACCAGGGGTGTCGATCAGATGGAGCGTGTGTCCTTTCCAATCGACCCGCACGTTCTGGGCCTTGATCGTGATTCCTCGCTCGCGCTCCAGATCCATGGAGTCGAGGTATTGCTCGCGCATCTCACGTTTGTCGACGGCTCCGGTGATTTCAAGAATGCGGTCGGAAAGGGTCGACTTGCCGTGGTCGATGTGGGCGATGATCGAGAAGTTGCGAATACGAGAGAGGTCCATGGGGAGTGGCGGGCCTCGTCGAACGATGCCCTCGTCGAGCCTATCTGGCCGCCCTGACCTGGGGTGTTGGATCGAAACCTCGACGCTCGAACCCCGTGAACCCAGTTGGGGTCGCACCTGGGCGCTGGTACCCTTCACCAGCCGTTATCGACGCAATGAGGTTTCCGTGGCCAACATCAAGAGTCAAAAGAAGCGCAATCGCACCAACGCCAAGTCGGCCGAACGCAACAAGGCTGTCAAGAGCGAGTTGAAGACGCGCATGAAGTCGGCTCGAGCCAGCATCGGAACACCCGAGAACGCCGAAGACGTGCGTCTTGCCGTCAAGCGCATCGACATGGCCGCGGCCAAGGGCATCTTGCACAAGAACACTGCCGCCCGTCGCAAGAGCCGCTTGATGAAGAAGATCAATTCCGCCGGCTGACCGTCGGCGACAGACGCGCCAAGCGCGCAATCAAAACGTCCATCACGACGTCCTCATCGAGGCCAGTCCCGCCGCGCAGATCGGCATCGGCTGTCGAGAGAAGTTCGAACGCACGCCTGACTCCGTCGTGACCGATCGCGCGGTAGGTGTTGAACGCCTTTTGCGCCGGATACCCCTTCACTCCAACCGCCGCCTCGATCGACTCCTTGGTCGAGAGATCCTCACCGTCCAGCTTCGCCAGACGGCCGTAGTGGTTGTGCAACTGGGCAAGGATCTGCAACGGATGCCGATCCCCCGCCTTCATCATCCGCCGGGCCGCTCGCAGGGCGTCGGCTGCTCGACCACCGTCGATCGCATCGGTGAGATCCCACGGCAGGACGTCGCCCCGCTCGCCGAGGTAGGGACGGAGCATGTCGACCGAGACCCGTTTCGTTCCGTACGTGGCCTTCAAAGTCCGGACCAGACCGTCCAGCCGAGAGGCATCCTCACCGAGCCACTCGATGAGCATCGCTTGCGCCGCCGGCTCGATGTCGAGCTCTCTGACTCGGATCTGCTCGCTCCACCACTCACGTCGATCAGCGGCACGCGTAGGTGGCGACGGATCGATCACTCGACCACCATTTCCGGTGACCGCCTTCTTCAACGCGTCCGGCACCCGACCCGAACCCCACACGATCACCAAATCGGTGAAGTCGGGCGGATCACCGAGGTAGTCAACGAGAACGCCGACGTCGTCGGCGGCCATCGATCCACCGCGATCGATGACGACCACTCGACGTTCGGTGAAGAACGGCGGCGTGCTGGCCGCTTCGGTCGCGCCGGCCATCACGAAGTCACCCTCGAACTCTTCGAGGACCAGAGCGCGATCTTGATCGCCCACCAACTCGCGAACTATCTGGGCGACCTTGTCGGCCACGAGCGCGTCATCGGCTCCGTGGACGAGGTGAACGCTCATACGGAGAGGTTGCCACACCGGTGGGCGTCGGGGCGGTCCGGTGCCGACCGGAGACGATGAGCCACATCGGAACGACGATGGCGACCGTTGCATCCATCCACGAGGGAACATCGAGTCGTGAGCCGACGCGGGCGACCAGATCGACCCAGCGAACCCCCGTGACGATCGGTGCCATGACGAGGGAAGCCGGTAAGTCGGACAGGAAGGAGGCGACGAGAGTCGCTGGAAGTCCGACGAGCATCGTGAGTCCGGCGATCGGCCCAGCCAGAACGTTGCAGGGAACGGACCAGGCACTCGGCCAGCCGAACACGAGAGCCGACACGGGGAGCACTCCCAACTGGGCACCGATGGTCGGTGAGACGATCGTGGCCAGTCGCCCTCCCCCAAGCCGTCGCTCGACATGCGGCGCGATCACCGCCAGGCCCACGCAACCACCGATCGATAGCCACCATCCGATGTTCCACACGAGAAACGGATCGACGATCACTCCTAGAACGATGGCGAGGCACAAGACGTCGAGCCCTCGTCGCCGCCACTCGAGAAGTGTCCCGATCGACGCCGCCCCAGCCATGAACACCGCTCGAACGACCGAGGGTTCGGCACGGGTCAACACAGCGAACCAGGCCAAAACCACCACCGTCACGACGACACGTGCTCCTCGAGACATTCGTGACACCAAAGGAGACACGATGGCGAGCACGAAAGCCACGTTCTGTCCCGACACAGCAGTCAGGTGGGCCAGACCGCTCTCTCGAAAAGCGGAGATCGTGTCCCATGATTGGAAGCGGTCATCACCCACGAGAAATCCGAGCAACAAGGCTCGGTCGTCAGACGGCAGAACTCTCGCTCCGTTCTCCAAGGCATCGCGTACACGGTTGGCGGCGCGATCGAGTCCACCACCTGAGCGCTCCACTCCGAGCGGACGTACGTCGACTCGCTCGATGTCGAGTCGACCGGTCACGTGCCGAAGAAGGCGACGCCGAGACGACGACGTCTCGATCGAACGTCGGGTTCCGACCACCTCGACCAGCTCCCCCGCCGCCACTCGTGACAAGCGACGACCCACCGGCCCGAAGGCGTACGCCTCGAGACGATCGCGACCATCGTCCACCACCACGCGAACTCCTCGCCCACGAAATTCCGGATCGTCGACCACCCGGACCAACCCGTTCACGCGACCGACGATGGGTCGGGACTGAACCGACCATTCCGTCACACCACGGCCACATCCCACAACGACGAGAACCAGAACGACGAAAGGAAGAACTCGACGTCTCCTCGCCGCCGCCACGACTGCCAGGACGAAAGCGGTGATGCTCGAGAACCAGAGCAATCGAACGTCCACACCACGAACCGGGTGCACCAGAACGTCGGACCACCACACCGACAGCACGACAAGGATGGCCGTGACGAAAAGTGGCGACAGCATGCTGGCTTCGGACTCCGACGAGCCGTACGGTGTTTCCCCGTGGCTGCACCCATCATCGCTCGCCGGATCGTCGTACCCGACGGCCCTCGGTACCACCGCCACATCGTGCGACGGCGCGGACCTGTGGTGTCGATCGCTTCGGCTGCGGCCGTCGCGCTGGTGGCAGCGATCCTGCTCGTCGGCTCCGATTCGGCCTGGCGGGGCGTGCCCGGCTTCGTCCTGGCCATCGTGGCCGTGCCCACTCTTCCGATGACCGGCATTCCCGTGATGGGTGGCGCAACTCGTTGGTTCGTTGCGCTGATCACCAGCGCGGCCCTCTGGTTCGTCATCGGTGCCGTGGCTGCCCGTCGCTCCTCGCGCCGTCCGGCCACCAGTTGGCGGGAGTGGCGCCGCGAGTGGTTGCGCCTCGCCGTCGGCATCTGGGCCGGAGCCCTCGTCGGAATCGCGGTCGCCGGAACGCTCCTGTCGGTGAATCTCTGATCACCCGCAGATCAAAAGGTGATCAACCCGCGCCAGGCTGCGATCTTGGCTGGACCGATTCCAGGAACAGAGAGCAGATCCTCCTCGGCAGCGAATCGTCCGATTTCCTCGCGACGCGAGATGATGGCCGCGGCTGTCGACGGTCCGACACCAGGCAGGCGATCGAGTTGTTCAGCGGTCGCCGCGTTCAGATCGACGATTGGTGAAGGTGTGTCGTCGGCGCTCAGCGATGATTCGACAACTACTTCTCCGATCGCCGGCAGATACACCTTCTGGCCGTCATCGAGTCGTGACGCCAGATTGACGGCATCGGTCGCCGCACGGGCCAAGGGTCCTCCGGCGGCCGACAAGGCGTCGGCCACTCTCGAACCCGACACGAGCTCGTACACGCCTGGGGCGACGACCGACCCGGCGACGTGCACGACGAGCTTGGCATCCGCAGCGATCTCGCCAGACTCCACCTCGCCAGCTCGGATATCGGCCGACGTCGACGGTGCCAACGTTCCAAGTGTTGCATCGGCCCCCGGATCACTCGGTCGAAGAAGTACCCATCCGATGATCGCGACCACGACTGCTCCACCCACCGAACCAGCGATCTTGGCCGGGCCCACGAACTTCATCCACGACATCAGACGAAACCACGGAGATTCGTCCTCGATCGGAGCCTGCGGACGCCAGTCGTCCATCTTTGCCTCCCGCACCTGTGGCGCGACTTCCGTTCACGGGCGGCGAGTGCGCCAATGAGCGTCGATCACCTCTCGGCGACGACGTTCTCGATCGACTTCCGCGTCGATCGTCTCGTCGGACCACCCGAGGACGGGAGCGGCTACCCGTGCCACTGCACGAAGCGTCCGCTCCTCGACGCGCCCTGTGGTACCGGCGATCAATCGTCGGTCGATCACGTCGGCCAGTGTGCGCGCTCCTTCGTCGACGACGGCGACGATCACTTGAGCGGCGATCTCGTCGGTTCCGTCGAGCGGCGCCGCGAGCCGCTGATCGATGGTGACGAGATCGAGGATCCGTCGATAGTCGGTTCCGTGAGCCCGAACCACGATCTCGGCCGCTTTCTCGGCGACGCCGGCCGCGATCAGTTCGTTACTCGCCTCCACCAGGAACGGTTCGGCGTCCTCGGCCCAGGCGAAGGTTCCGTGAGCCGGAGCAGTGCGCGAACCGAAAGATCTTTCCTTCACGTGCGACAGTTCGTGTACGAACAATTCGTCGACCATGTCTTCGGCCGTGGCTCGGGCAGTGGTCCACTTGCCGCCGGCGATCGTCCACAGATTGGCGACACCGCGTTCGAGATGGTGATAGAGCTCGTGGCGACGACTGGCCGAGTATGTGTCGGCTGATCGAACTGCGTCAGTCGCGTCGTCCACCTTGATGAGCGGACGGACGCCAACGGTCGTGAGCTCGACGTCGTCGAAAGTCAGCGCTCGTTCCACAGGCGACATGGTCGAGTTCACGGTCTCGAGAATCTGTTCGACGTCTTCGGGGTCGCAGGTGACAGGATCGTCTATCTGCATAGGAGTGTCGGTCGGCCCGATGAACGACTTGCCCATCCACGGAGACACGATCACATGGCGGCCGGAGCGGGCCCGGGCGAAGACTGCGTCTTTCACCTCGCCTCCTCCGAGCGGCCTCGTCAGCACGTGCACGCCCTTGGAGCGATCGACTCCCACGCCCAATCGACGACCTATCGG
Organism: Acidimicrobiia bacterium; assembly: GCA_009923785.1. Classification (GTDB taxonomy): domain Bacteria; phylum Actinomycetota; class Acidimicrobiia; order Acidimicrobiales; family Ilumatobacteraceae; genus Casp-actino8. The sequence goes on from RFSV01000015.1 coordinate 31,177, forward strand.
ACCAAGAACAGCTTCGATCCATGGTCCGGCTGCGTTAACAACCACCGATGCGCGTATTCGATGGGGCCGTCCGTCGAGACGATCGACGACGTCGACTCCCTTTACGATCACCACGTCCCCGTCGATCTCGGTGTCGAATCCGGTGACTTCACAATGGTTGACGAGAACGGCGCCAGCACCGGCTGCCGACCGTGCGTAGGCGAGAAGAAGGCGTTCGGGGTGGACGTTCAACGTGTCGTGATAGGCGAAACCCCCTTGAAGGAATTCCGGATCGAGCCACGGCACACGCCCCAACAAGTCGTTACGACTCAACCAACGCGGAGTCGGGATTCGTAGAGAGGGCGGCGCACTGCGATTCCGATCGAACGAGAGCGTGTGATACAACGCCACACCGGCCCCGATGAGCGGTGTGGCCGGCTTGCTCCAACGCCAGGCCGGCATGATGAACTGCGTCTGCTCGACGAGGTGTGGGGCACCAAGGGCCAATATCCGCCGCTCGCGCAAACTCTCGCGTACCACCGCCACGTCGTACTGCTCGAGATAGCGAATTCCTCCGTGGATGAACTTTGTGGTCGCGCTGCTCGTGCCCGAACCGAAGTCGGAGCGCTCGATCAGGGCCACTCGCAATCCACGAGACGCCGCCTCACGCGCCACGCACACCCCGGTGATGCCGCCACCGATCACCACCACGTCGAACGGCTCGCTGAGGCGGTCGACCGGGCGACGCAGGGCCGTTGACAACGTCGTACTCCTTCGAACCGAAATCAGTAGAGGCGCGCGGTCAACTTCTTGCGCCAGGCCGCCGTTCGAGGATCGTCGGGGCCCATGAGCTCGAGGATGTCGACGAACCGCTGACGCGCCTCGTCGTCGACCTTGACGTGTTCGAGCAACTCGTTCAACTGTTCGTCGAAGTCGTCGGCCGGTCGCATCGACAACCGTGCCGCGGCGGAGGCGCGACGAACATCGTCAGTCTCGGGCACACGAGCCAACAACGAGAGGGCCCGCTCGCCTTCTCCACGCCCGGTGTAGATGTCGGCCAACGCGACGATCGCCCCTTCGTTCCCAGGGTCGATCTCGAGAGCCTTGTCGAGGCTGGCCTCGTCGCC
>RFSV01000141.1 GCA_009923785.1 Acidimicrobiia bacterium
CATGGCTCCTTGCGGAATCGAACCCCATGCGTCTTCGATTCCTCCGAACACCGGACCGAGGAACGACATGATCGGATTGGCGAACCAGCTGATCACCAGAGCTCCGGTCACGAGACCGAAGGTCTTCCAGCCGACTCGTTGGTTGCCGCCCAATCGTTCCTGAGCGGCGATCATGCGACGGCGCACGAACCAGATGCCCACGAACAGAACGAGGAAGAGCGCAAGGAATTGATAGAAGCCGTCGTCGAGGAACACTCGGGGAATCGATATGCCCTTCTGCGACACGATCACCCACCCCTTGATCGGTCCGGTGTCGGTGGTGAGCGAACCGAGAGAACCGAGGATGGCGAGCCAGAAGATGATCTGAACGAGAACTGGGATGTTGCGGAGTGTTTCGACGTAGATCGACGACACTTTGCGAGCGACGTAGTTCTTCGAGAGTCGAGCGATACCGATGAGGACACCGAGAATTGTGGAGAAGATGATGCCGGCGATCGCCACTCGGAAGGTGTTGACCATGCCGACCCAGAGGGCACGACTCATGGTGAGTCGACGCTCGGGTGAGTCGACGGTCTGGATGCCGTCACCCAACTGGAAGTTGGAGGGATCGTCGAGCCAGTCGTAACCGACTGGAATGCCTTTGGCGTCGAGATTGGTGCGGGCCTGAGTGATGAGGAACCAGAAGCCGGCCAGCACGGTGAGCAGGACGACGATCTGTAGCAACCACTTGAGCAGGGTTGCGTTACGCCAGAGCGGCGGTCGTCCTTGACTGAACGATGCGAGAGATGTGGTGTCGGTCGTCGACGTCACCGGAATTCGGTCCCCCCGAAAGTGAATGGAAGTGGAAATGAAGTTCTGGCCGGGCCCGAGGACCCGGCCAGAACGTCACACGTACTGATTGCTGTGAGGTGGTGCCTCAGCGAGCCGGCGGCGCGTACATCAAACCGCCGTCGGTCCAGAGTGCGTTGGCCGAGCCTTCGCGCACTAGACCCACCGGGGTGAGGTTGGCGTCCCAGATCTCCTGGTAGTTACCGACCTGCGAGATGGTGTTGTAGAAGGCGTCGGCTGACAGACCCATCTTGGTCTGGAGCTCACCTTCGCCGCCCATGAGGCGCTGCATTTCCGGACCGAAGTCGCCGGCGAGGGCGGCATCCACGTCACCCGAGGTCACGCCGTACTCGTCAGCGTAGACGACCCAGTTCACAGCGTCGGCCCACTTCGAGTCGTTCTGTGCGTAGACGGGGCCGAGCGGCTCCTTCGAGATCGGTGTGGCCGGGAAGATGACCCACTCTTCACCATCGGGCTGCTGGGCGGCCTTACGGCCGACGAGACCCGAACCGTCGGTGGTGATCACGTCACAGGTACCGGCGATGAACGCATCGGTCACCTGGTCGTAGTCCTCGAAGGTGGTGAGGGTGATGTTGATGCCGAGTTGACCAGCGAGTTCCGAGATGTTGGTCTCGGTCGTGGTTCCGGCGTTGGTGCACACCACGGCGCCGTCGACTTCATCGACCTGCGAGGCCGAGGTGAAGTCGTCGCTCGCGCGACCCATCAACTGCTGACCGTCGTAGTAGGTGGTGGGGCCGAAGTCCATGCCGACTTCGGAGTCGCGGCTCTGCGTCCAGGTGGAGTTACGCATGAGAACGTCGACCGCACCGGTCTGCACGGCGGTGAAACGCTCGGCAGCAGTGAGTGCTGTGAATTCGACGGCGTTGGCGTCACCGAGAACGGCGGCGGCCAGGCGCGGCAGTAGTCGGCGTCGATGCCTTCCATCGAGCCATCGGCCTGCGTGTACGAGAAGGCGACGGCCGCACCCGACACACCGCAGTTCAGGGTGCCACGGGCGATCACGGCGTCGAGGATGCTGCCACCCTCGGCCACGTCGACGACTTCGGGTGAGCTCGAGTCGGAGCTGTCATCGCTACTGGCAGCTGTGGTTTCGGCGGATGCTTCGTTGCTGGATGAGCTGGAGTCGTCACCACCGCAGGCGGCCAGAACGAGCGTGGCGGCTGCGGCGACGGCGAGAGCCCGTGTGCGTGTCAAACGCATGTATGTCTCCCCTTGTTGTTGCGGTCACGGACAGGTGGATCCGACCAGGTGAACGGGCCCCGTCACATGAACTGATGTAAGCGCTCCAGAGTAATGAGATTCTGAAGGGGTCCGAACAGATGTCATTTTCGCGACGAATTCGCGAACTTCCGCCGAATTCACGGCGAAGCCCCGTTCGGCGCGCTTCTCGGCTTGCACCACCACGCCGATCGGTGCGCCGTCTTGAACGAGAGCCGACCCACTTTCGCCAGCGACCAGGGCCGAGAGTACGGATGTACCGAGCCACTCTCTCTGACGTCCGTCGGGGCGGGTGGCGCGCACGATCACGTCGGCACCGACGGCAGTCGAGCGCGTCGACGTGGGGGTGACGATC
>RFSV01000142.1 GCA_009923785.1 Acidimicrobiia bacterium
CCGGCGTACAAGGCGAGGAACGGACGCACCATGTCGGCGCACTTCTCGGCGTCGTCGCCCGGGATCATCATCACCGTCGACGCCACTTCGAAGCGATCGGCCTTCCCGGTTTCGCCCGACTTGGCGAAACCTTCGGCCAAGCACTTGCGATAGAAGCCGTCTTCTTTCGGAGAGAAGAAGAGCGGCAACCAGCCGTCGCAGATCTCGGCCGACAGGGCCACGTTCTTCGGCCCTTCTGCCGCCAGGAAGATCGGGATGTCGGAGCGCAGCGGGTGAACTGTCGAGCGCAACGCCTTGCCGAGACCCTTGCCGTCGGCGCCGGTGTAGGGCAGGTCGTAGAACTCGCCGTGCTTCTCGACCGGCGTCTCGCGTGCCAACACCTGACGCACGACGTCGACGTACTCACGGGTGCGGGCCAGCGGTTTGCCGTAGGCCTGGCCGTACCAGCCCTCGACCACCTGCGGACCGCTCGCGCCGAGGCCGAGGATGAAGCGACCGTTCGACAGGTGATCGAGCGTGATCGCCGCCATCGCAGCCGCCGTTGGCGTACGGGCGTTCATCTGCATGATCGCCGTACCGAGGCGTACCTTCTCGGTGTGGGCGCCCCACCAGGCGAGCGGGGTGAGAGCGTCGGAACCGTAGGCCTCGGCGGTCCAGATGGAGTCGAATCCGAGTCGCTCGGCCTCCTTCACTGCCTCGAAGGCGCCAGCCGGCGGTCCGGCCGACCAGTAGCCCGTGTTGTAGCCGAGTTTGATGTCGCGAGTCATACGAGCACGTTAGGAGCGATGTGCCCGACCGGTACTACCCGAGGAAGCTGATGGCGGCCCGGGGGGAACCGGGCCGCCATTGATATGACGTTTCGCCGGGGGCAGACGTGATCAGGGCTACGGGCATACTCTCCGGTTCGTGTAGGTCGTGTCGGCGACACTCGAGTAAGCGATGCCCATGAAGGTGCAGCGCGGAGCAGCGAGAGGTAACTGGGCGACCCACAGACAACTGCCCTCGCAACGCGGATCCCACTTCACGGCCCGAACTTTGAAGAACGTTCTGTTGTTCGGATCGGTGTTCCGCCTGTACTGGACTTCGACGATTTCGGCCGGTCCGCTCACCACGTACTCGACCAACTGGTGTGTGGGCTGGGTGTAGTACCACTCGCCCTCGAAGATGAGGATTTCACGAAGGCCAGGGTTCGCCGGCTCGGACGTCGGCAGATTCGGCGAGGGGAGTGGGGTGAGGCCGGGAAGCGAGATGTTCGGAATGCTCACCGATGGGGTGCTCGACGAAGGCGTCGGGAGGCTCACTCGGGGAAGAGTTGGGGTCGGGAGGCTGACTCCGCGGGGCAGGGAGACGACCGAGGACGTTGGCGGCGACGACGGGTCGCTCGGACTTGGTTGCGGATCGGAGGGCTGATCCGTCTGCGGGTCGACTGCTGGATCCGACGTCGAATCATCGACCGGCACGTTTGCCGAGTCGTCGTCACCCGCCGCGACGATCGGGGGAAGCGGTGAACCGAGTTCGTCGCGAACTTCGGGAAGAACCTGGGCGACGAGATCCGGATCGGCCTGGGCCACGATCGCAGCGAGTTCGTCCGAGTCACCGGCCTGAGCGGCGGCGAGCAGAAGTTCGACGAGGGCCTGCTTGTCGATGTCGGTCGACTCCACCGCAGGCAGTGGCTCCGGTCATCAGTCCGGCCACAGCGATGGTGGCGAGGACGGTCTTTGTGAGGGATAGGCGGGTGGTGGTCATGGCGGTTGTCGATGTCCTTCGTGAGGCGGTGTGCAACCCGTTGCTGCACACCGGACAAGAGTCGGCCTCACGAAAAGCCTGACAGTTTTCTCGACAGAATTTTGAAACTGCTTCGAATATGACCCTGAACAGGCCTTTTCGGGTCAGTCGAGGAGGGACGACAACGAGTCGACGAAAACCTGGGTGTGCACGTCGACATCGGCCGCCACATGGGACGGCGACATGAGGGCCATGTTGTGGAAAGGCGTGAGCAGCACTCCGCGATTGAGGGCGAACAGGTGCATGTAGGCATCGAGTTCGTGATCGGACGCCGCGGCCGCGTCGGCGCCGTTGCGTGGTGGCGGACAGAACCAGTACTCGGCTCGGGCGCCGAGTTGCTGCACGTGCCAGTCGAGCCGCCGACTCCGGTACGCGTTCTCGACGCCGGCTGTCCACGCAGTGGCCAGATCGATCATGCGCGCGAAGTCGTCGTCGAGCAGCGTGGTCGACAGCGTCGCCTTCACAGCGGCCAGAGCGAGTGCGTTACCAGTCAACGTGCCACCGATTCCCGAAACGTCCACCAAGTGGTCGCCGATCAGCGCCTCCACTCGTTCGGCCACCTGGGCTGTCATTCCATAGACGGCGACCGGCATTCCTCCGCCGATCGGTTTGCCGATCACGAAGAAGTCGGGATC
>RFSV01000143.1 GCA_009923785.1 Acidimicrobiia bacterium
GTCCAGGCCACGTTGGTGAGAAGTCCGAATGCCCCGTCGAGGTTCGCGGTGCGGGGCTGCGTGAGACGGTGCGACAAGAGATGGAGGCGCAAATACACGTCGACGGCATCGGCCGGCGCAGTATCGGTGTCGATCACGATCGATTCCGACGTGACTGCCACACCCCTTAGGGCGTGTTCTTGTCGTTCGGTGGCCGGCGCATTGGCCGGTGCCGTGTCGCCCCATCCAAGGGCGTGGAACCAGGCGTCGAGAACCTGGCCGTCGTCGCTCGATCCGTCGGCGACGCGGGTGACGAGTGCGTGACCCCAAGCTGCGGGCATCGTGGCTCCTTTCGAAACGGTAGTCAGAAGACTTCGGGGCGAAGAGTGGGGAAGAGGATGACCTCTTTGATGGAGGTGACACCGGCCAACAACATGGCCACTCGATCCATGCCGATACCGAGACCGCCGGTGGGCGGCATGCCGTATTCGAGAGCACGCAGGTAGTCCTCGTCGACGGTGCCCCTTTCGGCATCGCCGGCGTCCTTGGCCGCCTGTTCCTCTTCGAAACGCAGACGTTGCTCGACCGGATCGTTGAGCTCGCTGTAGCCGTTGGCGAGTTCGCGGGTGCCCACGAACAACTCGAAACGTTCGGTGAGGAACGGATCATTGCGATCGGCGCGGGCAAGGGGTGAGATCTCGACTGGGTGTCCGGTCACGAAGGTTGGTGCGATGAGCGATGTCTCGGCCAGAGCTTCGAAGAGTTCTTCGATGATCTTGCCCGACCCCCAACGCGGATTCACCGACACGCCGTGCGTGGCGGCAAGTTCGCGCAGCGACTCGACTGGTTGCGATGGATGCACCTCGACGCCGGTTTTTTCTGCCACCAAGTCGATCATGCGGACCTTGCGCCATGACTCGGCCAAGTCGACTCGGTGGGCGGTTCCCTCGTGGTCGTAGATGTCGACCACTGTGGTGCCGATGGAGTCGCGCGCCGCCTGCACGATCAATTCCTCAGTGAGAGCCATGACTTCGCTGTAGTCGCCGAAGGCTTGGTACAGCTCCATCATCGTGAACTCAGGGTTATGACGTGTGCTGATGCCTTCGTTGCGGAACACGCGGCCGATCTCGAACACCCGCTCCATGCCACCCACGATGAGGCGCTTCAGATGAAGCTCGAGAGCGATACGCAAGTAGAGCTGCATGTCGAGCGTGTTGTGGTGGGTGAGAAAAGGACGGGCGTGGGCGCCACCGGCTTCTACGTGCAGTACCGGAGTCTCGACCTCGACGAAGTGCTTGTCGGCGAGAGTGCGTCGAAAGCTCGAGATGATGGCGTGGCGGACTTCGAAGGCTCGACGAGCCTCGTCGTTCACGATGAGATCGGCGTATCGCTGACGGAACCGAGTGTCGGTGTCGGACAGGCCATGCCATTTGTCGGGCATGGGGCGTACGGCTTTGGCCAGCAGTTCGAGTCGGGTGACCTTCACCGACAGTTCACCCTTGCGCGTGGTCATCACAGTGCCCTCGACTCCGACCCAGTCGCCGAGGTCGAGCGCACCGATATCGGCGAAGGCATCGTCGCCTACTACTGCTTTCGACACGAAGAGTTGGATGTCGTCGCTTCGGTCACGCACGGTGGCGAAGATCAACTTGCCCTGTTCGCGCTTCAGCATGAGACGACCGGCGATAGCAACCGCAGTCTCGGTTTCGGTTCCGGGTTCGAGAGAACCCCATTGGGCGCGTACCTCGGCGAGGGTGTGTGAACGATCGAAGCGATACGGGTACGGATTCACACCGGCGTCACGCAACTGGTCGACACGGGTGAGCCGGCGAGTTTTCTCGGCGGCCAGGCCGCTACCGGTGAGTTCGGACGAGTCGTCGCCCTCGGATCCGGATTCGGGGGTGTTCGGCTCGTTCACAGTGCCTCAACCGTAGTTCGTCGCAGCCGTGAACTTCCTGCTCTTTGCCCAGTACGACGCCCCAAATCGAGCGATCGTCAATAGCCTGATCCCCATGGCAGTTCGCTTTTTGATCATCGGCGGAGGCCCGGCTGGCAACACTGCGGCCACCTACGCGGCCCGACTCGGAGCCGATGTGACCGTGGTCGAACGGGAGGTCGTGGGCGGCGCGGCGCATCTGCTTGATTGCATCCCGTCGAAGACGATGATCGCGACCGGTGGCGCCATGTCGTTCGGCGCTCGTCTTCATGGCATGGGCCTCGAAGACGTGAAGACCGTCGTCGACGTCGAGGCTCTCACCGAGCGCATCGAGTCGATCAAGAGTCATCTCGGTGACAACACGTCGCAGCTTCTCGAGAGCCAGGGTGTGAAGATCGTGCGAGGTTCGGCCAAGTTCGTGGGCTCGCACCGGGCCGAGGTCGCCCTTGCGGGCGGCGGAACCCGAAAC
>RFSV01000144.1 GCA_009923785.1 Acidimicrobiia bacterium
GCAATTCGGCGCGCACCCCCGGCCGATCGACGACCACCATCGTGCTCAACTCGAGAACCTCGCCGACGCGCTCCCAGGTGTGGATGCCGGCCGCCGCATCATCGCCCACGATGGTGAAGAACTGGGCACCACCATGACGTGACGTCAGGTCTCGCAATGTGTCGGCCGTGTAACTCGGACCGCCGCGTTCGATCTCGAGTCGCCCGACGTCGAGCCCGTGCACCCCTGCGACAGCAGCTTCGACCATCGCCAAGCGGTCGGCAGCTGGGGTGATCGATCGCTGGCCTTCCTTCTGCCAGGGAACGTTGGCCACCATGAGAATCACCCGGTCGAGGGATAGGGCATGGCGGACGTTGACGGCCGTGACCAGGTGGCCCACATGAATGGGGTCGAAGGTCCCACCGAGAATCCCGAGGCGCGGCGCTCGTTCAGCAGTGGACGGCTCCGGCACGGGGTCGAGTCTAGGGAGAGCCAAGGATCCGTCCTGCTCAGACCGCTCGTCGGACTTCCCGTAGAAAGTTCTCAAGTTTGCCGGTGGGCACTCCGATACTTCGGGCGCCCACCCGTCCGATTTCGATGAGACAACCCCAAAGAAACCTGATAACTTCATGGTCCCTCTTTCGGGACCCCCCAGTTCCGACCCGAGTTTCTTGCCAGCTTCCAGAACCCCCGCAATTCGGTTCTCACCCCCGGGTGAAAAGCCGTGCCTTGTGCCCGACGGCACTGGGCGCCGGGGAACAACGACGACGAATGAACAGTTGAGACAAACATCATGAATGACTCCATCGGCATCTACCTGAACGACATCGGCAAGGTTCCCTTGCTCACCGCCGAAGACGAGCGCGTGCTGTCGCGCGCCATCGAGAAGGGTCGCGAGGCCGCAGCCCGCAAGGCTGACGGCGAGCGAGGCGCCGCGATCAATCGCGACATCCGCGAGGCCGCCAAGGCTAAGGACCGCTTCATCCGCGCCAACCTTCGACTGGTCGTCTCGATCGCTCGTCGCTATCCGCTCCCCCAAGGAATGGATCTCCTCGACCTCATCCAAGAGGGCAACCTCGGTCTCGAGCACGCCGTCGACAAGTTCGACTGGCGTCGTGGTTTCAAGTTCTCGACTTACGCCACCTTCTGGATCCGTCAGGCCATCGGTCGTGCGCTCGACCAGAAAGCCAGCCTCATTCGTATCCCCGGTGACCGTTCGGCCAGCTTGCGCGCGGCTCTGCGTCAGGCGAGCGGCGATGGCGAGACCCTCGACATGGCCAACGCAGAATTGCACCGTCTCACCACACCGGTGTCGCTCGACAAGACCATCGGCGACGACGGTGACGCCACCCTCGGCGATCTCATGGCCAACGGCGATCCGACCCCCGAAGACCACATCATCGCTCAGGGCGAGACCGAGCAGCTCACCAAGTTGCTCGACACCCTCGACGCTCGGGCCCGGTATGCGGTCGAAGCTCGCTTCGGTCTCATCGACGGCGAGCGCAAGAGCTTCCGTGAAGTCGGCGAAAAGTTGGGCGTGACCGCCGAGGCCGCTCGTCGCCTCGTCAGCCGGGCTGTGGCCGGGCTGAAAGAAGAAGCCGACGGCATCTTCGCCGCCTGATTCAGCGCTACTGAGTCCTCTCTCGAAAACGACCCGGTCCCTTTTTGGGCCGGGTCGTTAGTCTTTTCCACATGGCAAACACGTGGTCACCGTCGTCATGGCGCTCGTTTCCCGCCGTGCAGCAGCCGGATTGGCCCGATGAGGGCGATCTCGACCGAGCACTGAAGCAGATTTCGTCCTATCCCCCGCTCGTCTTCGCCGGTGAGGCGCGCGCGTTGCAGGCGGCGCTGGCCCAGGTGTCAGCCGGCAATGCTTTCCTTCTTCAAGCCGGCGACTGTGCCGAAAGTTTCGAAGAGTTCTCAGCCAACAACATCCGCGAGAAGTTGCGCGTCATTCTGCAGATGGCCGTTGTACTCACGTACAGCCTTGGCGTTCCGACGGTCAAGGTCGGGCGAATGGCTGGTCAATTCGCCAAGCCCCGCAGCAGTCCGACCGAAAAAGTCGGAGACCTGGAACTCGCCAGTTTCCGCGGCTACATCGTGAACGATCCGTCGCCGTCGGAGGCGGCGCGTATCCCCGACCCCGACCGCCTCGTGCAGGCATACCACCAGTCGGCCTCGACCTTGAACCTCGTTCGCGCCTTCACCAAGGGCGGCTTCGCCGATCTGTCGCGCGTGCACGCCTGGACGCAGGAGTTCGTCGGCTCGAGCCCCGAAGGGCAGCGCTACGAC
>RFSV01000145.1 GCA_009923785.1 Acidimicrobiia bacterium
CGCTCAGCGAGGCGGGAGTCGGCGCGTGCTATCGGGAGGACCCGAGTCGAACGGGGTCTGTGGAATCAGACGACTTTGACGTTGATGGCTTCAGGACCCTTGCGTCCCTCGCCAACCTCGAACTCAACCTGCTGACCGTCGAGCAGGGTGCGTCGGCCGGAGCCTTCGATGTTCGAGAAGTGGACGAACAGGTCGTCCTCGCCGTCGCGGCTGATGAATCCGAAGCCCTTCTGATCGTTGAAGAACTTCACGGTGCCACTGGCCATGTGGGGTACTCCCTTACTTGTTGCATGCGTCCGACCAAGAGGCCTGACGTCGAAGCGGATGCTAACGGGCCCCGCCGAGGAACACTCCGGGTCAGCCTTTGGTGGCTCCGAGGGTGAGACCAGAGATGAACTGGCGCCGAAGAATGAAGAACACGATGAGGGTCGGAAGGGCGGCGATCATGGCTCCCGCGGCGAGCAAGTTGTAGTCGGTGACGAACTCCCCTTGCAGTCGGCCGAGCGCCGAGGTGATCGGCCGCTTCGAGTCGTTCGACATGAGCACCAGCGCCCAGAAGAAGTCGTTGTAGATCCACGTGGTCATGAGCACAGCGAGCGAGGCGAGGGGCGGCCGGAGCAACGGGAGCATGACGTTCCAGTAGTGGCGGAAGACCGAAGCGCCATCGACTTTGGCGGCCTCGGAGATCTCCTTCGGGATGGTCTTCATGTAACTCGACAGCACGAAGGTGGCGAATCCCATCTGGAACGCGACATGGATGAGCACGACGCCCCACTGGGAGTCGTAGAACAGCCGCCGATTGCCGAGCCAGTCACCAACGGTCAGATAGGCCTTGAACACAGGAATGAAGACGAGTTGGGGTGGGAGCAGGTTGCCGGCCGTGAAGAGCAGCAGCATCGAGACGTTCCACCGGAACGAGTACCGCGAGACCACGAAAGCGGTGACCGAACCGAAGAGCAGCGTGAGGAAGACGGCCGGTGCCGTGATGATCAACGAGTTCCAGAGGTAGGTCGGGAGATCCATGCGCTGGACGGCCGTGCTGTAGTTGTCGAGCCCGATGCTCTCCGGCGCCGAGAACACCCCATTCGCTCGAATCTCGCTGTAGGGACGCAACGAGCTCCACAGCGTCCAGACGATCGGGAAGATCCACACCAGCGCGAAGATGCAGATGAAGATCGAGATGAAGCGGTCCTTCACCCGCTGACGTCCCCGGTATCGGCGCGCGATGGTTGCCGTCATGAGATGTCCTGCCGGAACTGCTGGCGCAAGTAGGCGATGATCGGACCGATCGAGAGGGCGAAGAGGATCACCGCGTACGCGGCCCCCTTCATCGAGGCCCCCTCGCCAGCGATGTTCTGGAACACGAGGATGCCGAGGATCGGCAGGCCGGCACTGGTTCCGTAGATCACGTAGACCATGTCGAATGCTCGGAGGGACTCGATCATCGTGATAACGACGATGATGATGTTGACCGGCCGCATCGTCGGGAGCACGACCTTGCGGAAGGTCTCCCACTCGGTGGCCCCATCGATCGCGGCCGCTTCTCGGAGTGCCGGGTCGACGGCCTTCAACCCAGCGAGATAGAGCAACATGATGTAGCCGATGTGCCGCCACGAGGCCATCACCATGATGACGTAGATGTTGATGTCGTAGTTGCCGAAGAACGACACGGCGTTGTCGATGTCACGCCCGAGCAACCCGTTCACGAAACCATCGGGCCGGAGCATGAAGTTCCAGATGATGCCGGTAACGGCGAGGGACAGGACGACGGGGATGTAATACGCCGACTGGTAGAAGCGATGCCCACGGATCTCTCGGTCGATCTGATAGGCGAGCAACACGCCGAGGGGCGTGGCGATGAGGAAGAACCACCCCAGCCAGATCGCGTTGTTTCGCAACGCGTCGTAAAAGGCCGGCGTCGAGAAGAAGATGTTGTCGTAGTTGTCGAAGCCGGCCCAGGTGATGTCGGAGAAGTTGATCCCCGTCCAGAACGTGAACGACAGCAGGATCGTCGCGATCGCCGGCAGCCACACCAGCAACACGTGGAAGAACGTCGGGAGTCCGACGAACAAACCGAGGGTTACTCGGTCCCCACGTGATGACAGGCGTCGGCGACGGCGGGAGCGCGGCTCCCCTGCTGTCGTCACGGACATGTTCAGTTGTCAGCGATGGTGTGCGTCAGAGCGGCGGGAGGGCGTCCCACTGCTCCTGCAGGCTCTCCAAGATGCCGTCGACCGAGGACGGATCGCG
>RFSV01000146.1 GCA_009923785.1 Acidimicrobiia bacterium
TCGAGCCATGTGGTCGCAGCAATGGCTGGAGTTGGTGAAGTTGTCGTCTGCGAAGGCGACGGTCACCTTCTGGCGAACAGTGCACCACTGATTAGCGCGCGGCTCGACGACTGGCTACCGACCGTTCTCGGGGTGTGAAGTTCCGTTCGTCGATTCAACTCCCCTCGGACGCGAATCGAGGGAGCCACCCCACGGGGCAACTCCCTCGACTTCGATCGGAAAGGTCAGTTCTCCTGGGCGGTCCGTGCCTTCGCGATACCGAGAATCATGAGGCCGTAGAGAGCCTTGGCCGTGATGTCGGCGATCGTGTACCCGACCTGACGGATGACCTCGAGTGTTTCCGAGGTGTCGTCGAAGACGGGGAAGAGATAGGCGATCGGATACACGCACCAGGTCACGAGCAGGACGATGGTGGCGTTCTTGATGGCCGAGGAGACGGCACCGGATTCACGTGACGATGCTGCCTTGAGTTCACCGTTCAGCACCCAGAGGATGTAGACGAACGGGATCATGGCGAGGACCCACCACAACCACTTGGTGCCACTTTCGGTGGACACCTCTCCCGGGTAGCCGAGAGCGATCATGGCGACGGTTGCCGGTACCAGACGCTGCATCAACTTCTTGCGAGCAGCGGGAGCGACCCCGAGCACGATCAGAAGTTCGATGACGAGCAGGGGAACCGTGATCAACCAGTCGGCGTAGCGGTAGCCCTCGTTCATTTCTCCGTTGGCGAAGCCGGAGAAGATCCGGAAGTAGTGGTAGCCGGCGATGCCGACCACGATCGCCGAGACGGCGACTCCAGATCGATAGGCCTTCGAGACGCTGTTGATCTGGGTCAAGAAGTACACGAATGCACCCAGCATGACGGCGGTACCGAAAGACAAAACGTTGTACACAAGGGTGTACGAATCGCCCGTAAGCATCACTTCATTCATAGAAACCTCCTGTAGGGGAAAGAAGCTTGTGAGAACCGTTCCACTAAATCGTGGAGAAGGAAAGATTCTGTGCAAAAAGACGCTGTGACCTGGGGCGACGCGACGCCCTTTAGTGCTAAATCAGGACTTGACCACAACGAAACCGGGTGGCCTCACAAACTGGGAGTCACCACCATCGATCCGATGGGTCAGGAGTTCAAAGCGATGATGAGCATGACAGGTACGCCAAGCATGACGATTGTCGTCAGGAGTATGTACACCGGGAACGGCGCCTTCGAGAACTGCGACCCAAATGCCGAAGTTTTGAGATCGCTACTCATGTCTTTGCGCATCGCAGAGATGTCCAAGACTGCACCGAAGGCGCAGAACCAGAGCAGTACACCAAATGCACCGATCGCTATTGATAGTGCAAGAGCCGCGTCGTCACTCAGTCCATCCAGTGCGACTGCAACGGTGACACCTATCGTCAGCAAACCCAGAACTTTCAGGCAGACAAAGAGCATGTCCGCTCGATGACAGACCCACTTGTGAAGATCCTCGTTGTTCATGACTGCTCCTTTGATTGTGTTTGTTTTCTATTTGGATCGGGTCGAAAGCGTTGTGCGAAAGTCACAACGAGCCAGAAAGCAGGCGAAATATCAAAGCGTGCAGTGTCGTACGGACCGTGTCAGTTGCTTCGCCGGGCAAGAACCGAAGACATGAAAGATGGATCGATCAGGCCACTGGATCGCCGTTGCAATGCTGCGTAGTCGGCATCGATCATCAACTTGGGTCCAGATTCGTCGATTTGCGCAGGGTCGTCCCAGTAGGTGAAGAAGGTCAGTGAGTTCGCAGGAGTCCCAGTAAGACCCGAACCGTAGGTCGTGCCGGCAACAACGACAGGACGTTCGATCACGCTGCTCGCATGGTTGGCGATCTCGACTGCCCACGGAATTGCACCTGGATCAGTGGTGCGAAGCGTGATCTGATGAACGATCGTAGAAGGTTGTGGTGGCATCTCACCTGCGGCGTGCAAGACCTGCCACATCACGGCTTCAGCTGGGCTCGCGAGACACGCATTCACCTCGTTAGTCAAACGTTGGAATTCAGGGTCGGCCATCATCGGCCAAAGTGCCGCCGAAATTGCGGCCATGGAATCAGCTCTGATCGAGACCGCTGAGGTGCCCTGGGGCATCCCGAGAGTAACTGAGTAGGTGTAGCCGGGTAGGCCTGCCCTTTCGTTCCAGTAGGAAGACATTGCCGCAAACGCTTCGGATCCCCGAGCGATGCTGTCAGCCTTCATCATGAATACT
>RFSV01000147.1 GCA_009923785.1 Acidimicrobiia bacterium
TATTCGATTCGGGTGTCGGATCCGATTCCGCAACCAACTCCTGGACTCGACGCAAGGAACACGCCATGGTCGACCCCCCAGTCGTCGAGACCGGCGACCAACACCCAGCTCTGCGAATCACCGACGAACAACACCCGTGCCGGCAGACCCGCATCGACTTCGGACGTGTTCGGTGCGTCGGGCGGCACCGCGGGGAGATCTTCGATGATTCGCTGCTGCAGTAACAGAGCGTCTCGATCGAGTGTGCTCAACAAGTCGTCGGCCGATGCGCGCCGATCGACGCCCAGAGCGACGACGAGCACCCCGACCACAGCCATCACCGTCAACCAGCCGTAGAGCCGCCTTCCGGCCCACATCTTGCGCTTACGAACCGGGTCTTCGAGGGCGTAGTAGAGCGCGGTGACGATTGCCAGGGTGATTCCGGTCTTGATGCAGAACGTCCAGAATCGATCGACCAGAACCCAGTCGACGATCGGTATGCGCCAGCGCGGGAACGACACGTCGATCCTCAGCGACTCCCACCAGAGGAACACCGGCCAATGCACGAGATAAATCGTGTAGGTGGTGTGCCCCATCCACACGATTGGCCGCAGAGCAAGGAACTTCGTCATTCCAACGTCGGCCAACGAAAAGAGAATCAGCCCAATGGTCAAGAACCCGTTGAAGAGAACACCCCACGGGAAGAAGACGTCGGCGTACTCATTACGCCAACCAAGATTCCACCAAACCGCATAACTGAACACGAGGAACGGCCACGACAAAGCGACGAAGATCGGACGCTTCAATGTGTCGATGACGCGCGGCGCGTACTTCCACACCGACCACAGAACTGCGAAAGCCGCCCCCAGCAAGAACTCGGCCACCCGTACTTCGGTGGCGTAGTAGGCGCACGACGAACCGTCACATTTCGACGCCAGACCCGGAAGTTCGTCCCACAACGGCGCACGAGTCATATAGAGACCACCGAGCGCGAATCCGACGGTCGCCATGGCTGCGAGGACGGCAAACAATCGCCAGACGGCTGCCTTGGTGTGCCGTCCCTTCAACATGAAGAGGACGAGTACGGGAAACACCAAGTACACCTGCTCCTCCAGCGAGAGGCTCCACAGGTGTTGGAGCGGATTGCCCAGCCCGAACAGGCCTCCATAGTCCTTGCCCGCCGACTGCAAGTAGACGTTCTCGAAATAGAAGAGCCCACTCAGCCATTCCCACGGTGCGAACCGACGTCCCGAACCCGGGAACGCGGTCCACAGGACTGCCACACCGAGAAGAAGCGCGAACGAGGCCGGGAACAGGCGCCGTACCCGTCGGTCGTAGAACGAGCGCAACGACACCGTCCCCTTCCGACCCCATTCGGCGACCAGAAGCCGGGTGATGAGAAAACCGGACAAGGTGAAAAACATCGAGACGAGAAGTTCGCCACCGGTGATCCAGGTGATGCTGTGGTGATACAGGAGCACAATGACGACGCCGATACCTCGGATGCCGTCAAGGCCCGCCACATGACCCAGTTCGGTCGCGACGACCGGCTGTTCTGCGCTCCGATCAGCCGCTACCCCGCCCATGACGAGCCGAGGCTAGTTGTCGGGCGACGGGCCTCCGGGGTCCCCCGGCTCGCCTTACTCGACCAGTCGCAAACCGGTCGGAGCCATCGAGGGTTCGGCCGACGGGAGGTCGACCACGAATTCGGTGCGATGGGCCGCAAAAACGTGTTCGGAGTAGAGAACGGCACGACCGTCGGTGTCGGTCGTGGTGCGCACACATCGCAGGACCGGCGAACCGACTGGAACACCGAGTAGTTCGGAGTCGCCGGCCGATGCAGCGTCGGCGCCGATGGTCTGGGTTGCGCCTTTCAGTGGGACGTCGAGAAGTTCGTAGAACGGCGAACGTTCGACGTCGGCACGAGACAAGTGCTGCCCGAGATCGGCTCGACACCACACGGTGACCACCGCGAACGGCTCGCCATCGGCCAAATTGAGACGCTTCACCCGCAGGACCTGATCGGCACCGAGTACTGCTTTCACTCGACGAGACGCCCGTTCGAATCCGAATTCGAGCACTCGTCGCTCGGGGCGAATCCCTCCTTCGGCCAACTGGGCTTCGATGGTGGCCAGTCGTCCGAGACTCTGCTGCAGCGGCTCGGCGGCCACGAACCATCCGAATCCCTGGCGAGCATCGACCAGAGTTTCGT
>RFSV01000148.1 GCA_009923785.1 Acidimicrobiia bacterium
GATTTCAGTGGAGTTTCAGGAGGCATGGCCTTCACGCGGTCGACGAGAGTGACCCACTCGGCCTGGATCGTGGACCAGGCGGCGCGTAGCTGCTCGTCGGTGGTCGGTTCGAGCTGGGTGCGGAGCGGGAACCAGCGGTCGTGCTCGTTGACGAAATCGGTGACGTCAACACCGTTCACAACGAGGCGATCGATCACGCCGTCGACCGACACATCGGTCCAGAAGGTGTGAAAGAAACGAGCACCGGCCAAATTGGCATCTCGGACGTAGGCCCGCTCGAGGTTCACACCCCAGAACACCGAATCCGACAGGTCGCGATCTTCGAACTCCTCAGCCACGCCCACAGTCAACCGTGACGCGACCCGACTCAGCCGGGGACGCGGGAATCGGGAACCCAGTTGCCGTGGAAACCGAAGGGCACTCGCTGCGGCAATTTCACACGGGCCACGTAACCACGAGAGAAGTCCTGGGCGTCGAGCACGGCGAACTCGGCCGAATCGTCGTTGCCGTCGTGCACGAAGGTGACGAGCCAGCCGTCGTCTTCGGCCGTGGCATCGGGGCGCGACACGAACACCGGCTCGCCGGCGGCCCGGCCTGCGCCGTGATCGAACACCTCCGAGTTGCCGGTCACCAAGTCGTGCTTCAGCGTCGGCCAGTGCATCGAGTTCGGATCGGGCTGCGCGCAATAGCCGTAGCGATACTCCTTGCCGGTGAGCGCGCCACGGTGCCGTGGGAACTCGTTCGCTCGTTCGTCGATCACCGTCACGTTCACCGAACGACGGGCCGGATCGACCTCCCACCGCACCAACTTCGCGACCGAATCGCCGAAGGGCCCGAGCAGGTCATCGCGCATCATGCGCTCGTAGAAGCACACGTCGAGAATCACCTTGCCGTCGGCGGTGTCGTAGGCATTGAGCGGATGGAACACATAGCCCATGGGGACGTCGATCCACACGATGTCGTCGGCCGTGCCTTCACGCGGCATGAGGCCGATGCGGTTTCCGTAGTCGTCGTTCCATCGGAATGGGAACCGTGAGGCAAACGCCAGATCGAGATCGACCAACACCGGCTGGTCGTACACCACGACGTAGCGCTCGGTAAGTGACATGTCGTGCACCATCGACATACCCGGCAGGGGAATGTCGACCGTTCGGTTCACCCGACCGTCGGTGCCCACGCGTACGTATTGCACGTGGTCGAACCACTGCGCCCACGCATACACGACAGCGTGCATTTCGCCCGAGACCGGGTCGATCTTCGGATGCGCAGTGAACGCACCCGGCAATGTTCCGTAGAAGTCGTTACGTCCGACAGTGTCGAGTTCGTAGGTGAGTTCGACCGGACAACCGCCAGCTTCGATCATCGCCCACGTGGTGCCGGCGAAGCCACCCACGTTTGTGTTGGGGCCGCCGCTCATGCCGCTCCAGTTGGGGCCGGGAATGTCTGGGATGCCGCGTGCCTCGCTCACCGCGGCTGATCCGACGTAGCGGTTGCGATACCAGTCGGCCTTTCCCTCGCGGAGGCGGATGCCGTGCACCATGCCGTCACCGACGAACCAGTGGTGGGTGCTCGGGTCGACCTCGGCAATCGGGTTCGGGCCGTTGCGTAGGTAACGGCCGTTGAGGTCGGCCGGCAGTTCGCCGATCACTTCGAGGTCGACGGCGGTCACCTCGTCGCGGACCGGGGCGTAGTTGCCAGCGAGGTAGCGGTTGGGGCTCGGGCGGAGCTCGATGTCGGTCATGGAGCCTGTCTACTTCTCGTACTTGACAGTGTCAAGGGCGTGGTTTACCGTCGGGTCATGGCGTCGTCCTCCCTACGAGAGACCGTGCTGCGGGCATCGGTCGACTTCATCGCTGCCAAAGGCGCCGACGGACTCTCGTTCCGCCAGGTAGCGGCGGCCGCCGGGGTGAGCCACCAGGCGCCCTACCACCACTTCGCCGACCGCAAGGCGATCTTTCGGGCCATCGCCTTCGAGGGCTTCACGATGTTCGAGGACGCCCTGCGACGAGCGGCGTCGTCGCCCGAAGCCGACATCGCCCTCCTCGAGGCCTACGTCGACTTCGCGATCGACAACCGGGGCCATTTCCGGGTGATGTTCCGGCGCGACCTGTGCCCCATGGACGACGAAGAACTGAAGGCGGTGGCTGACGAATCGTTCGAAGTGCTTCTCGATCATGTTCGTGCCGAACTC
>RFSV01000149.1 GCA_009923785.1 Acidimicrobiia bacterium
CTCGAGCGCCATCGCAGGATAGTAGTTCGTGAGGATTCGGTCCTGAAGCGACGGACCGACTGTTCATCCCGCGTTCACGGCCGTCTCTCCATTCGACCGCAAGTTGTTGACAAGGACGACATGTCAGGGTGTGGCGAATCGACCGACACGTTCGAAGGAGCAAACAATGACATTCACCGTGAAGTGTTTCTGCGGAGCCGTGGTGCAGACCGATGACGAGGAGAGCCTGATCGCTCAGGTGAGCGACCACGCTTCATCAGTTCACGACATGGACCTATCGCGCGAGGACATTCTCGCCATGGCCAACAACGCAGAGAGCTGAGGCCGAGAGATGACCTACGTGATTGCGACCCAGCTCAAGCCGACCGACCGAGGTGCGTTCATTGCCTCGATCGGCTCAATGATCCGGCCGAAACTCGAGGCAGCGGGCGCCGACTACGTCGTCGTCCAAGAGGGCATCTCCTCGGGCTCGCAGACCGGCATGTTCACCGTCGGCTCCCGATGGTCATCGGTCGATCAGGGCGTCGCCGGACTCGGCGCCTTCTACGCCGACCCGGAAGTCGCGGCGTTCCTTGCCTCGACGCCCGTTGACGTCGCATTCCGCGGCACCGGCATCGTTGACGCCGAGCGAGGGAACCCCAACGGAGCATTCACCGTGGTGCTCTCGGCGGTCATGTCGAACTACGACCCGTCAAGTGCCAACGCTTTCTACGACGACGTGCACACGATCCTCGCCGCCGCCGGCGTGAACGGCATGCGCATGATTCGTTGGATCGCGGCCGGCGAACTGTCGGGCTCGTGGGCGGCGCTGTTCTACACCGACTCCATCGATCAGTACATGGCGGGTTTCGCCGCGCTCTATGCCGATGAGTCGATCGTGTCCCGTATGGCCGGCTACGGGTTCAACCCGCTGAGTCGTTCGATTTCGATCAACCATTGACACCGAGGAGATCAACCAATGGCATTCGTTCAGGTCATGGAATTCGAGATGGAGCCGGCCGAGGCCGTGCGTCTCATCGAGGAGTACGCCGAGGAGGGGCGCGGACAGACCTACGCACGGCGAGCCGTGCTTGGTCTCGACCGGAATCGACCAGGCACGGTCATTCAGATCATCTTCTTCGACTCAGCAGAGGAAGCGGAGTTGAACAATCAACTCGAGATCACCCAACGAGGTGGCGAGGAATTCGCGAAGCGGGCCCTCGAGGTCAAGTTCACCGACGTCGACGTCATCGCTGATATCACGATCTGACGACCGGGCGCTTCGGCCCGGCCGTCACATTGAGGGTTGGTCAGTCGTAGATCGCGAGGACCGTAGCGAGTCCGATCAGGCCGATGATCAACAGATTCATCACTCGGAACACCACGATGGGAGCTTTCATCATGGCGGCCCCGAACGCGGTGGACGCGACTCCCGGAGGTACTGACTTCTGCAGCGCGCTGAAGTCTTGGAAGATCCCGTCCCACCAAATGATCACCCAGAGCGAACCGAGGACAACGAACGCGGCAAGCGCCAACTTGATGCTGTCACTCAAGGCCGACACGTCGCCGAAGACCAGCATCGCGATCGATGCCGCGACAGCCGTTGTATAGGGCAGGATGATCGCGCGACCATCAGCTGCACGGGTCTCCACGACTCGGGTCCAAGTTTTCTCATCCATAGTGTTCGTTACCTCCTGATGTGGTTGTCTCGCCGATCGGCGAGTTCTCGGTGGGCGACAGCGAGGAGGTGCGACTCAAGCACGAATCGTCTGTCTCTCGAATCGGTCGCCCAGTCGGCGCCCTGAGCGCCAGTCGGCAATGACTACTCGCGACGAGTAGAAGCTGCTCGAACACGTCAGCTGTTGTCGGCCATCCGCTTGGCGACCTGGGCCGCCATGTCACCGACCGGTTGGATCGTCGCCGAACCGGAAGGAATGATCGGCCGCAGACCCTCGACAAGCGCGTCGTAACTATCGGTCTCCACGACGAAGAAGAAGTCGTGCCCGGGCGGATCCACCCAGGCGCCGACCACCGTGACACCGTGCTCGGCGAGGGCCGGAAGGACGGCGCCGAACGAAGCCCCTACCGCTGCCGGATCGTGCGCCGGGCAGGTGTTTTCGTCGTGATGGTGATGAATGTGGAAGAGCATCGTCTGAGTGTGCGATACCGACCTTGCGACAGCCTTGCGACAGCCTTGCGAC
>RFSV01000150.1 GCA_009923785.1 Acidimicrobiia bacterium
GGCGGCAGCGATTGCGATACCGGCGCGCGACGTAGTGGGTGGAATCGTCGAGGGATCGAATCGGTTGCCACCCGAGGAACTCGACGAGCCCGATGAGCCGTTCGAACTGCCCGACGAACCCGACGACGAGCCAGACGACGGACGCTGACTGGCGAGATTGGCGGCCGCAGCAGCTGCCGCGGCGGCTGCTGCTCGGGCGCGCCGCTCCCGTTCGTCACGCAGTGCTTGGCCGAGATCGCGCTCGGCCTTGGCTTTCAACTGTGTGTACTTGCCGATTTCGTCCTCGGCGTCGAGGCGAGCCTGACCGATGCTCTCGGCCAGGTCCTTGGTGCGCTGCAGGTCCTTGGCGAGCTTCTTCTCGAGATCACCGAGGTCGTCGATCAGAGCGTCGAGTTGATCGGTGTCGGCGAGCCCAGTGTTGAGAGCGATATCGGTGAGGATCTGCTTCTGTACCGATTCGTTCGGCCCGCTCCCCACACTCAACAAGCCCGTGATACTGCCCCCACGACCACCGCTGGTGAACGCAATCACGGCGAGTTCGGCGAGCACGTCGCGTACTCCGCCGAGTTCGGCCTCTTTGCGATCGATCTCGGCCTGCGTGACCACGATCTCTTCGTCGAGTCGCATCTTGTCGTCTTCGGCGATGCGCAACTCTTCGGAGATTCGATCGACATCGGCCTCGGCCTTCTCCAACTGATCGGCCATCTGTTGCACTTTGCGACGCGCATCGTCGACGCTGTCGGCGCGAGCAATCTGAGTCGTAGACGTTGTGAGAACGACGAATGCGAGAGCCGCGAGCCAGTAGGACGACGGGCGAAACATGACCTTTGGAAGGCTAGTCAGCCCGATTCACGACCCGTCATCGGCGCCCGTCGCAACAGCCACACCTCGACTACCTGGGGCGACGGGCGATCACTTCCGCTCGGTCGTCATTCCCATTCGATGGTGCCGGGTGGCTTCGACGTGATGTCGTAGGCAACTCGGTTCACTCCGGCCACTTCATTGATGATGCGACTGGCCATGCGCTCGAGCAGTTCGTACGGCAGTCGCGCCCAGTCGGCGGTCATGGCGTCGTCGCTCGTGACGGCGCGGATGATGATCGGATGCGCGTAGGTACGCTCGTCGCCCATCACGCCGACCGAGCGGATGTCGGGCAGCACGGCGAAGGCCTGCCAGATGTCGCGCTCGAGTCCGGCCAAGCGAATCTCTTCACGCACGATGGCGTCGGCTTCCTGCAGAATCACAACTTTGTCGGGAGTGACCTCGCCGATGATGCGCACACCGAGACCCGGGCCGGGGAACGGTTGGCGCCACACGATCTCATCGGGCAGCCCGAGCTCGTGACCGAGGCGTCGCACTTCGTCCTTGAAGAGAGAGCGCAGTGGTTCGACCAATTGCAAGGTCATGTCATCGGGCAAACCGCCGACGTTGTGATGACTCTTGATGACGGACGCCGTCCCGTCAGCACCGCCGCTTTCGATCACGTCGGGATAGAGCGTGCCTTGCACGAGGAACTCGGCGTCGGTCACACCACCGGTGTGCTGTTCGAAGATGCGTACGAACAGTTCGCCGATGATCTTGCGCTTCGTCTCCGGCTCGACAACTCCGGCCAACCGTTCGAAGAACTGTGAGCCAGCATCGACGTGAATGAGTTCGATCCCCATGTTGCGACGGAACGTCTCGACGACTTGCTCACTCTCGCCTTTGCGCATGAGCCCGGTGTCGACGTACACACATGTGAGTTGAGCACCGATCGCGCGATGCACGAGCGCGGCGGCGACACTCGAGTCGACTCCTCCCGACAGACCGCAGATGACACGCTTGTCGCCAACTTGCGCGCGAACGGCGTCGATCTGTTCGTCGATGATCGATCCCATGGTCCATGACGGATCACAGCCGGCCAGTTCGTGAAGGAACTTCTTCAACACGTTGGCACCAAACGGCGAGTGCACGACTTCGGGGTGATACTGCACTCCCCAGATGCGACGCGAGTCGTTCTCGAGAACTGCAACCGGCGCATCGGGAGTCGACGCCGTGGCCGTGAATCCCTCGGGAACGCGCGAGATGGCGTCGAAGTGGCTCATCCACACGTCTTGGGAA
>RFSV01000016.1 GCA_009923785.1 Acidimicrobiia bacterium
GGATCATCCTTTTGTTGATCTTCGGGCCGCAACTTCTGCCCGGACCCGACCGCGAGAAAATCGGCTTCGAGGAGTTCATGACCCAAGTCGAAGCCGGACGAGTCGATGAATTCAAGCTGAACAACACCACGCTCGGAATCACGGGTGTCTTCACCAATGGCAGCGAGTTCTCGACCACGGCACCTCCCGGATTCCCGAACGAATCAGACCGTGCGCTGTTTCGCACGAAGGGTGTCGACTTCCAGGCCAGCACACCTCAGTCCAACTGGCTGGTGAGCCTGATTCCCCTACTGCTGCCCTTCATACTCATCATGGGGTTCCTCGTCTGGATGAACCGACGGGCGTCGGGCCAGATGGGCAACGTGATGTCGATCGGACGCAGCCGCGCCAAGGCCTACACGACCGACCGGCCCTCCACCACCTTCGCCGATGTCGCGGGGTACGAAGGCGTGAAGACCGAGATCAAAGAAGTCGTCGACTTCTTGCGCATGCCCGAGCGATTCAAAGAGATCGGCGCCCGCGTTCCGAAGGGAATTCTTCTGGTCGGCCCTCCAGGCACCGGAAAGACTCTCTTCGCTCGTGCGGTGGCCGGTGAAGCAGGTGTCGGATTCCTGTCGGTGACTGGTTCTGACTTCATGGAGATGTTCGTCGGCGTCGGCGCTAGCCGCGTGCGTGATCTCTTCCAGCAAGCCCGCAAGATGGGGCGAGCCATCATCTTCATCGACGAAATCGACTCCATCGGTCGCAAACGCGGTGCCGGCCTCGGCGGTGGCCACGACGAACGAGAACAGACCCTCAACCAGATGCTGGCCGAGATGGACGGTTTCGAGACCTCCGAGGGAATCGTCATCATCGCCGCCACCAACCGTCCCGACATCCTCGATCCGGCTCTGTTGCGTCCCGGACGCTTCGATCGCCAAATCGTGGTTCCGCTCCCCGAATTCGAGGAGCGACTGGCCATTTTGAAGGTGCACTCGCTCGACAAGCGAATGGGTCCCGACGTCGACCTCGAGGTGATGGCCAAGGGAACGCCCGGAATGAGTGGCGCCGATCTGGCCAACCTCGTCAACGAATCGGCCTTGTTCGCCGTTCGTCGAGGCAGTGCGCAGATCGAACGCATCGACTTCGAGTCGGCCCGTGACCGCATCATGATGGGAGCCCGCCGCGATTCCCTCATCTTGTCGGCCGAAGAGAAGCGGACAACCGCCTATCACGAAGGAGGTCACGCGGTGCTCGCCGCCGTCCTCCCGAACGGCGATCCGCTCCACAAGGTGACCATCCTGCCGCGTGGCATGGCGCTCGGAGTCACCCAGACACTCCCCGAAGAGCGTCACAGTTACTCACGTGACTACGTCCTCGATCGCATTTGTATGGCGCTCGGAGGACGAGTAGCCGAGCGCATCGTGTTCGATCAGCAGACCACCGGGGCCGCCAACGATCTCGAGGTCGTCACGGGCCTCGCTCGTCGCATGGTTCGCGAGTGGGGAATGAGCGACAAGGTCGGACCGATGGCGTGGCACAACAATCAGCAGGTCTTCCTGGGTGAAGATCTCATGACGAGTGGTCGCGAATATTCCGACGACACCGCCCGTCTCGTCGACGAAGAGATCAACACGATCCTTCGTCAACAAGAGGAGCGCGCCGTCGAGATCCTCACCACCCACCGACGTGGCCTCGACCTCGTCGCTCAAGCCCTTCTCGACGAAGAGACGATCGACGGCGACAAGGTGGCACGGCTGGTCCAGCAGGGACTCGGTGAGCCGTCGCCTTCGGCCGAATCACTCGCCGATCAGTGATCGACGTCGTGCTCGTGGGCTGCGCAGCCACCCTCCACGACAGGTAGATCTGGGTCGCGCACCCGTGCGACAGCCGCCCACAGATCGGTGGCGGTGACCGGGCCCAAACTGTGATGGCGCACCACGCCATCACGGTCAGCGACGAGCAAGGTGGGTACGGCATCGATGCCGTACTTGGTGTGCAGGTCGCGGCGAGCCGAATACTCCACCTCGGTGACCGTCAACTCAGGGCTGGCCAAGACCACCGCCTTGGCGGTCACATCGGCGCATACGTGACACGACGACGAGGTGAACACCACGACTGACCATCCCTCGCCACGCGCCGGAAAGTCGGCCGGGTCGAGTTGCTGTGGAACCGTCCACGACTTCTGCGTCGGGACGTCGACCACTTGGCGTCGCCGCGCCACGAGGGCAATCGCAGCCACGACGACGAAGACACCGATAGCGACGAAGGCACTGCTCATGATGTCATCGCCTCCGTACCGGCAGGGCCAGGGCGTGCAGACGTCCCAGGCCGCTCTCGTTACGTTCGACGAGTCGTTCGACCACGATCGCATCGGAGGCCACGATCGAGATCGGCCGTCCCGCGACATCACCGAGCGAAATCTCTCGCCGTTCGTTGGCTTGCAGGGTGATCCCGGTCAGATCAGCAACGGGTTCTGGCCCTCCCGGTCCGAACGACGAGACATCGATCGACGTCGGGTCGGGTGACACGTTCAGGATCACGAGGGCTGGTCCGTCACCGTCGGCCGCTGTCACGGAGGCGAACCACTCGTTCGACAGTGCCTCACCCTGGAGCCCGAGCATGGACGATGTCACTACCGACTGACCAGCCGGCTCGGTGATCACTCGTTCGACGACCAACGCCGGACCGGAGAGAGCAGTCACGAGCAAGGCATGGGAACCGCCACTGATCGACGGAACTCCCGCCACGTCGAAAGTGACCACTTCGCGGCTCGGAACCGTCAGCGAAGCAGCTTCATAGTCGGTTTCGAGTGCCTGAACACCGAGAACGACGACATCGGCTTCCACGTCGTCGTCGGTCGGATTGAAAATGATGAGCCGTTCGGTGACACCTTCGGCGAGGCGGCCGTCGGCGAACCACCATTCGTCGCTCACCGCCGGAGACGCAAGCGACGTCACGTGGCCGAGACGTCCGGCGCCGAGATAGTGCTGGTCCTTGGCCACCACGACGCGACCCGTCGTGGCCCTCAGGTTGACCGCGACAACGGGCTCGTCGCGAAATCCTGCGTCCTCCATGTTCAGCACACGAAGCGAGCGCGGCGGAACCACGTATCCCTGCAATTGATCAGGTGTTCGCGGTCCGGCTGCGGTGGAGATCTCGACGTCCACGATCGCCGCCGTCGGATACGGGTTGGTCACGAGGACTCTCATGTCGGAACCTTCGGCGGTGAAGCCGTCGGCCACGTACCAGGAGTCCGAGGTGGTCGCCGTGCACGTCGAGACGGCATCACCCGCCGGATGGCGAGAAATCTGTTCGACGGATACTTCCGAACGGTCGACCTCGACCATGGAGCTCACGTACGAAGCCGTCACGGCCTCGTCCAGATCGACGACCGCCTGCGAACGCGGTGCCACATCCACAGCGATCACCAACGGTTCCTGGTCGATCGAGAACACCGTCACGGTTCCAGACGATGGGCTGTCGGTGGTGTTGGTGAGCACGACCTCTCCTCCGTACTCACCACTTTCACTGCGTCCAAGGGCTGAGGTTCCGCCGCAGAACCAGGTGACGGTCACGATCTCGTCGGAAATCACCAGTCGCGGAGTTCCCGGATCGTCACCACGTGAGAACACCACGTCCGAGCGTGTCGTATCGGGAGCCGCGACGACGATCACACCAGCCGCGACCAAGAGACCGAGTACGACCACGACGACACGCCGACTCATCGACCATCTCCCGAATTGTCAGCCAACGGGCTCGCTGTCATCTGAATGACCGGCGACAGGTCGATCTCGGGAACGTGACGACGGCGACGTATTGCGACGAGGGCTCCAGCCCAGACCACGATCTGCACTGCGAGCCACGCCCAACGACTGACTGGACGTTCGTAGTGCAGTGCCACCTCTCCTCGTGTCTCGAGAGGAAATGCCATGACCGATCCGAAGGAGCCTTGTGCGTCGACCCGACGTCCGTCGACGTCGACCCACCAACGATCGTCGAAAGGAATCCCGAGATGCACGTAACCAGGTCCGAGGGGTTCGATCGGACTCGACCACGCGGACGTCCCAGCAAGGACCGGGCGCGTACTACCAAATTCAGTACGCACCAATGCGTCCGCACCACCGAGTTCACTCGCCGCCGCCGCCTCGTCGCTCAACATGGCCGTGGTCGAGATCCACTGCTCGTTCTCGAACACAAACATGCTCGCTGGGCTGTACACCGCTCGTAGGTCGAGCTGTTCGCGCAGTGCGGCGACCAGACCCTCGGGAAGTGGTCGCGGCGACTCCGATGTGGAGCGCACTCGGTCGATCACCGGAACGACGACGTACCTGATTCCGAACGGAGCCATCAGTCGTCCAGCACGCGCCGTCGAACGCACGGCCATCGCCGTGAGAATGTCGTCGACCACCCGTCCGTCGATCGAATCGGGTGCCGACCACGTTTCGTTGAGGTCGAACCGCCCACCGTCGACGATGGAATAAGCGATTCCCTCGGTGTGGAATCGATCGGCCCCTGGCACGAGCTCCGGGTCGCCGACCACGAGAACTCGGTAGTCACCACTCGACATCGGATCGGCCAGTAGTTCGTCAAGTTGAGTCACGAAACTCGTGGACGGCTGTTTCCAGTGACCATCGACTGCTACCGCCGCGATCGGCAGGCAGCCAACGGCCACGGCCGCCAGAGCGATCAGACTCACCGGCTGACGAAGCCCGAATCGACCTCCACGTACGTCGAATTGGAACGATGTGTACAGAGTTCCGGCACCGAGAGCGAGGCCGAAGGCGACCGGTGCGAGCAGGACTCCGGCTTGTGGCAACCACCAGGCTCCACCATCGGCCGTGACCGCCAAGGCGAGAAACACCGATGACACGAGCACAGCCGTGAAGGCTCCGGCGAGCCGCGCCGACCGAGCCACGATCAGGCCGACCAGCAAAGCCACGTACAACGCGATCACGAAACCGCCGAGTGCCGCTGGCCCGATGTCGAACGTCATGAGCCGCCACAGTCCGCGATCGGCGGTCAGCCGTTCGGGAGCACCGACCACGGCGAGCCAGCCGTCCCCGTCGAGGAAACGAAGAGACCACGGAAGTTGCAGAACGATCGCTCCGGTGAAGGCGACCAAGCCTGCGGCGATCGTGATCACCGAACGACGCCACGTGTCACCCGCCAACAACGCCGCGACGGCTACGACCACGAGGACGACGAGCGCGACGACGGCAGCCGCCGGCGCGAAGGCAGCGGCCACTGTGACCACGACGACCAGTCGGGCCAATGACGACACTCGATCCTCGATCGACGTTTCATCGACCACCCGTCGAGCCAGAACGACGACCCAAGGCACCACGGCATAGGCGACCAAGGCCGCCAACCGACCCGAGGCAATTGCCGCGAACGGAAGCGGCACCGCCGCGTACGCGACGGTCGCCACGAGTCCACCACGACCCGGAACGAGCCGTGACACCCCCCACCACCCGACGACAAGCGCACCAAGAATTCCGACGGTCTGCAGAAGTCCCATCTGCGCGAATGCGGCCAACCCGGCGATTCCGAGCAACAACAGCCCGGTGGGTTGAGCAGTCGTGTCGCCGAGTCCACGATCCCACCAGCCCGACAGATGGGAGCGGATCATGTCGACAGGCGATTCGGGGATCGGCAACAGCTCTCCGACAGGACTAACACCATCGGTGATCATCCGCCGGCCGCCGATGAGCAACAAAGCAACGAGAGCTGTCCACACGACGGCTGACAACGTGGAACGATCTTTCGTCGGCGCGCCTTGATCGAGTTCTCCTTGAAGCGCTCGTCCACGACGGAAACGGTTCCAACGAACGCTTCCCCTGACCTGAAGATCGGCGATCTCGCGGTCGGGCACGGTTCGAATGGCCGCAATGCGTCGACGGCGCGCCACGAGGCGCGGCAGCCCGGTCGCCAAGGACACGATGGCAGCGAGACGCGCCGTCGCCGCTCGGGGTCGACCGCGCAACAAAGCGACGAGAGCCGTCGCGAGTCCCAAGATCACGAGACCGGGAATCACGGTGACGAGCCGCAGTCCGCCCGTCGCCGACACGACGGTGGCCAGACGCTGGCGTTCGGCATCGGACTCGTTCATCAACTCGGGTGCGCGGTGGTGCATCGCCTGGCGATGACGAGCCACCGCGTCAGGAACGACGACGACTCGCGCGCCGGCGATGTGGGCCCGCCAGCAAAGATCGAGACCTTCACCGTGGAACGGATGGTCGACATCGAACCCATCGAGCCGTCGGAACAGATCGGCTCGAACGAGGAGGCAGG
This sequence comes from Acidimicrobiia bacterium, assembly GCA_009923785.1. Classification (GTDB taxonomy): domain Bacteria; phylum Actinomycetota; class Acidimicrobiia; order Acidimicrobiales; family Ilumatobacteraceae; genus Casp-actino8. Next base: position 6,274 of record RFSV01000016.1, read on the forward strand.
CCGACGAGAGGGCAAACTTGTCGCCGGTGGCGTCGTGTTGTTCTTGGTCGAGTTCAAGCGGTTCGAGTCCGTCGTCGAGCTCCCCGAAACGGTCGACGTCGTAGCCGACCGACGACAAGATGTCGGGTGCGTCGAAGCGAACCAACTTCGGACCGAGAATCCCGGCATTCGACCGAAACATCTCTTCCACCAATTGTCGAATGGCGTCAGGGGCCAGGGCCACGTCGTCGTGCATCACGACGAAGAGCCCGCCGTCGCCGTCCACCAGGCGCAAGACCTGGTTGGCGGCTCGAGCAAACCCCACATCGCCCACTCCACGAACGTGGACCGCCGGCAGCAATGATTCGGCGAGTCGACGGTGGTCGGCCACGATCGCCTCGTCAGCCGACGTGACGAGCAGGACCACCTGCACAGTCGGATAGTCCTGGGCGGCCAGGGACGCCAGGACATCGGCCAGGTCGGGACTGGACGGGGCGACCACCACCGCGGCCACGACCCCGGGGACCGCCCCACCCGGTGTCGCCTGGCCCATGACGGACTCGGACGGGGTGGAGGGTGAGGCCACGATGGGCGAAGACTACCTGTGTGGCCTGCCCCGATGAGGTCGCTCCCCCGTTCGACACCCCCTGCATCGCTAGCGTGGTGACCCTGACGATGAGCCGACATGATGACGCCGCGATGAGCCAGACCGACCAGGGCGTCGAGCCCCGACATTCTCTTCCCGAGGGCACCACCGCCGTCGGCGTCGGTCTCGTGATCGCCGGGCTTTCGAGCTATCTCTTCTTCAAAGTCGGCCAGGAGGCCCTCGGCAAGGACGACTTCAAGCCCATCGTCGCCCTCTGGTTCGCCACCTTCGTCGTGGCACCGGGTTTCTTTTTGCCCCTCGAACAGGAGATGGGTCGGGCTCTGGCCCACCGTCGTGCGCTCGGAATCGGCGGTCGGCCGATCGTGGCACGAGTGGTACCTCTCGGCGTGGCTATCGCCACCGTTGTCGTGGCCGTCATGGCTGGGTTCAGTGCCATCGCCACGCGGGAATTCTTCGAGGGGTACGCCCTTGTCACGGCCTCGTTGATCATCGCTTTCATGGCCTACGCCCCAGCCCATCTCGCCCGGGGTATTTGTTCGGGTCAGGCCCGATTCTCGTCGTACGGCATCGTCATGGGCGCCGACGGCTTCGTTCGCGTCGTCGGTGCCGTCATCCTGTGGCAACTCGGTGTCGAGAACGTCGGCGCCTATGCGCTCCTGGTCGCTTTGTCACCCCTGACGGGAGTGGCGTACGTAGCGGCCCGAGGACGGCTCTCCACCGATGACGGACCGGAGGCGCCATGGAGCGAAGTCACTCCGAACCTCGGCTGGCTTCTACTCGGGTCGCTCATGGGTGCCGGACTCGTGAATGCCGGGCCAATCGCCGTCGACATCCTCGCTCGATCCGACGAAGCCGAGCGCGTCACACGTTTTGGCAACGGTGTCCTTCTCGCTCGCATCCCGCTCTTTCTCTTTCAGGCAGTGCAAGCGGCGCTTCTCCCCCGCCTGGCGCGTCTTGCCGCGCAGCAGGATCTGCAGGAATTCCGCAACGGTTTCCGTCGGTTGCTACTCGTCGTGATCGGGGTCGGAGCCATCGGCACCGTCGGGTCATTTCTCGTCGGACCACCGCTGCTCGACGTCGTGTACGACGGCGGCCTCGACCGTCGCACTCTCACCCTTCTCGCTCTCGGGAGCTCGATCTACATGGTCGCTCTCGCCACGGCTCAAGCCGTGATCGCCTTGCACGGCCATGCCATGGTGGGCGTCGGGTGGCTGGTATCGATGGGAGTGTTCGTCGTGACCACTGCAATCGGCGCCGACGACCTGTATCTCCGAGTCGAGATCGGACTGGTGGCCAGTTCGGTCTGCGGCCTTGTGATCTTCGCCATCTCGTTGCGCCGTCGGCTGGCTGAAGGGTTCACTCCTGACGCCAGTTCCGCGCTCGAAGCATTCACCGACCGGCCGCTCGAAGGCTGATCAGGACGGAATCGCCAGACCAGCCTTGGTCGCCTCGCGCTGCAGGTCGTGAGCGACCATCATCTTCACGAGCTCAGCGAAGGTGACTTCGGGTTCCCATCCCAACTTCTCGCGCGCCTTGGAGGCGTCACCGATGAGCAGATCGACCTCAGCCGGGCGGAAGAACTTCGGATCCTGGCGGATGTACTTCTTCCAGTCGTCCAGTCCCACTTCGGCAAAGGCCAACTGCACCAATTCCTCGATTGTGTGCGTTTCCCCGGTGGCGATCACGTAGTCGTCGGCTTCGGGCTGCTGCAGCATGAGCCACATCGCCTTCACGTAGTCGCCTGCATAGCCCCAATCACGCTTGGCATCGAGGTTGCCCATCACCAGTTCGTCCTGAAGACCGAGACGAATACGAGCCGCCGCATTGGTGACTTTGCGCGTCACGAACTCGACACCGCGACGAGGACCCTCATGATTGAAGAGAATTCCCGAACAGGCATACAGCCCGTAGCTCTCGCGATAGTTGACGGTGATGTGATGACCGAAGACCTTGGCGCATCCATACGGTGATCGCGGATGGAACGGAGTCTTTTCGGACTGGGGAATCTCTCTCACCTTGCCGAACATCTCCGAGGACGAAGCCTGATAGAAGCGAATCGGATTGTTCTCGGCACCGCCCACCATGCGAACTGCTTCGAGCATGCGCAAGACGCCCGTACCGGTGAGATTCGAGGTGAGTTCGGCCTGATTCCACGACAGAGCCACGAACGAGATGGCGGCCAGGTTGTACACCTCGTCGGGCTGCGCAACTTCGAGAGCCTTCACGAGCGAAGGAAGATCGGCCAAGTCTCCCGGCAGGATCTCGACGAATGGGAATTCGTCGCGCATCATCTCGAGTTTGGGGTTGTTCTGTCCCTTGACGACGCCGAACACCTCGTAACCCTTCTCATGGAGAAGGTGCGCCAGGTGCTGGCCGTCTTGACCAGTGACTCCGGTGATGAGGGCGCGGGGCATGGGACTCCTTCGTCGATGCCCGTCGAGGGCGTCGGCGCAGTCTACGGTCGTACACTCGTCACGTGCTGACCATCGCCGTCGACACCGGCCCTCTGCACGGTCCGGCCACGGGAATCGCCCGGGCCACCTCGGGTCTCGTCGACGAATTGTCGCGACGCGACGTCCGCGTGGTCCCCTACGTTCTCAGCTTTCGTGCCCACCTCGCCGCCAACACGCGACGCGTTCCGCTGCCGGCGGCTCTGGCTTTGCGCACATGGGCTCGAACTTCTCGCCCACGACTCGAGCGACTCTGGCGCGACGTCGACGTCGTGCACGGCACCAACTACGTCGTTCCACCCACGAGGAAACCCCGTTTGGTCAGTGTCTATGACTGCTGGGCGCTCGACCACCCCCAGTACGTGCACACCGACGTTCGCTTGTCGATGAACGCCTTGCGCCGCTCCGTCGACGACGGTGCACTGATCCACGCGTCCTCGTATGCAACGGCTCGTCGCCTCCACGACCATTTTCCCGAGGCAGTGGTGGAAGTCGTCCATCTCGGACCCACTGATCCCGGCCCGTCTCCGGTCGGTCTCCCTGACTCGATACCGACGGTTCTCGACTCGGCACCGTTCGTGGCATCGATCGGAACGATCGAGCGACGAAAGAACGTCCCGACACTCATCGGTGCTTTCGCTCGACTGGCCGAGGTACACCCCGACGTCAGGCTCGTGATCGCCGGATCGATGGGCGACGACGCAACGATGGTCGACGAGGCGTTGAACACGTCCTCACCGACGACGCGAGCGCGCATCCATCTTCTCGGTCGCGTCGACGACCGCACCGCGGCATGGATTCTGCGCCGGGCTCGAGTACTGGCCTATCCGTCCCTCGACGAAGGATTCGGCTTTCCCCTTCTCGAAGCCATGGCCTGCGAGGTTCCGATCGTGGCTTCCGACGCCGGATCGATTCCCGAGATAGCCGGAGACGCGGCCCTTCTCGTGCCGGCGAGCGATGTGGATGAACTCGCACGGGCACTTGGTCGGGCCCTCACCGATGACATGCTTCGCCAACGGCTCATCGAGACCGGTCGTTCGCGTCGGGCCGACTTCTCGTGGACGGCGACAGTCGACCGTTTCATGGAGCTCTACGAGAGAATGGCCCGATGATCACGGTCGTGGCCGGTGGCGTCGGAGCCGCTCGATTTCTTCGCGGTCTGATGGCGGCCGTCGAGCCCGCGAGCATCAACGCCGTGGTCAACACCGGCGACGACGCTCTGATCAACGGACTGCACGTCTCACCTGATCTCGACACCGTCACCTACACAGTGGCCGGAGCCATCGATCCCGACCGCGGCTGGGGCCTCTCCGACGAAAGTTGGCGGACGATGGACGCGCTATCGCGATACGTCGGGGTACGACCCGACGATTCGTCAGCAGCCAACACCTGGTTCAATCTCGGCGACCGCGACATCGCCACCCATCTGTACCGGACCATGCGGTTGAACGAAGGCGCAACGCTGACCGAGGTGACTGACGAGATCCGTCGAGCGTGGGACGTGCCCTTTCGCATCGTGCCCATGACCGACGACTCGGTCGCCACCAAGGTCGATGTCATCGATGACGACGGACGGCCACGGCGCATCGGTTTTCAGGATTACTTCGTCGGACGTCGACACTCGGTGCCGGTGACCGCAATTCACTTCGACGGAATCGAAAGCGCGCGTCCGACGTTCCTCGACGATCTCGACAACAGCGAGGTGATCGCTCTCGCTCCGTCGAATCCCCTCGTGTCCATCGGACCGATTCGAGCCCTCGCTGGTGTCGACGATCGACTCGCCTCGCACCGCGATCGGGTCGTCGCCGTGTCGCCCATCGTCGCCGGAGCGGCTCTGAAGGGTCCGGCCGACCGCATGCTCGTCGAACTGGGCCACGAGCCGACGGTCGTCGGCGTGGCTCGCCTCTACGCGCCCGTCTGCTCGGTGTTGGTCATCGACAGGCGCGACGAGAAGTCGGTGGACGAGATCGAACGCGAAGGTATGCGTTGTGTCGTGACCGACACCATCATGTCGTCACCAGAGATCTCTCGGACCTTGGCCGAGACCACGATCTCATCGATCGTCGAAAGGAAGAGCCGATGACAGGACCTCGTCTCACCGTCTGGCCGGTGACGGGCATCGGAGAGATCCGACCCGGTGATCAATTGGGCGACATCGTCGCCGATGCATGTCGTGCCGAGCCGAACGGTCCGCTACTCGACGGTGACGTCCTCGTGGTCACCCAAAAAGTGGTCTCGAAAGCCGAAGGTCGAATGGTCGAGATCGACCCCGACGACCCGCTCTCGCACAAATCTCTTGTCGAGGACGAGGCGGTGCGTATCGTTCGCCGTCGCGGTGACCTCATCATCACCGAGACCTCGCACGGTTTCGTCTGCGCCAACAGCGGTATCGATCTCTCGAATGTCGAGCGGGGTTACGCCGCCCTCCTCCCGATCGACAGCGACCGATCGGCCCGACGAATTCGCGACATCGTTCGAGCCCGACTCGGAGTCGAGGTCGGTGTGATCGTCTCCGACACCTTCGGACGACCGTGGCGACGAGGTCTCACCGACGTCGCCATCGGTGTGGCTGGCGTCGCCGCGGTGGTCGACCTGAGAGGGACGCCCGACTCCCTCGGCCGGACCATGCAAGTGACCGAGGTCTGCGTGGCCGATGAGATCGCCTCAGCCGCCGAGTTGGTGATGGGAAAGTCGAGCGGTGTACCGGTGGCGGTCGTTCGCGGCTGCGATCCGAGTTGGATGCGTGACTCGTCGATCGGCGAGATCGTCCGACCCCCGTCCGAAGATCTTTTTCGCTGACCTCACATCTCGTCGCAACGCGCGAGACCGTCGTCGAGCGACGTCCACGGCGACCAGCCGAGATGCAGCCGTGCCCGCGAGGGAGACAGCGCCACACGGGCCGGTGATCCGCCTCGCGGCTCACCGTGCACGACCTCACCGCCACCGGCCGTCGCCCAAAGATCGCGGACGGAGGTCTGATTTCCGGTCGCCAGATTGACCGCCAGACCGCCACCGCGATCGGCCGCCCGAAACAGACCGTCCACGCAGTCGTCCACGTGCAGAAGATCACGGGTCTGACGACCATCACCATCGATCACGAAGGAGACGTCGCTCCGTCGGGACGCAAGGATCGCCCCGACCACGTTGGAGTCGCGCCGAAGGCGCGGACCGTAGACCGTGCTGAGCACGATGGCTGTGAATTCGATGCCGTGTTCGCGGCGGTAGGTGTCAGCGGTGTCGATCATCGACGACACCACCACACCGGCCACACCGACCGGTCGGCGTTCCCCATCCTCTTTCACCGGCAACGACCGCGCCGGTTGATCTCCGTAGAGAATCGATCCGGGAACCGTGAACACAACTTTGCTCGTCGGCGAGCCCGATCGCACGGCCTCGAGAACGTTCACGAAAGTTCCGTAGGCGAGAACCGCTTCCATCGGCTGGCGAGATCTCGACTCGAGCCCCGCCACGAGATACACCACATCGGGACGGCGATGAGTCACGTACTCGGCGAACTCAGGTGTGGCCGCATCGAGTTGTTGGATCGTGAGTCGTCCGTCGTGACCGGAACGCCGCGCTGTGCCGAGATTGGCGAGGGATCCCGACACCATCGAGTCGACCACGTGCACATTCGAGCCTTCGGCGACGAATCGATCGACGAGGTGCGAACCGATGAATCCGGCTCCACCAACCACCATCACCGAATCAGGGAGACGCGAGGTCGGGCGGCGAGGCATGTCGGTGGTCAGGACTGAGACGGATCAGGACGGGACGTCGATGCGAGTTTCGTACCTGCGGAGACGATTCCGTCGGCACCGATCACACAATCGACCACGTTCGCCTCGGACTCCACCCGCCCCATGACGATGCTGCCGAGTATCTGGCAATCGTCACCGATCCGGGCACCCGGGAGGACGATTGTGTCACGAAGGACCGATCTCGCTCCGACTTTCGTACCGGCAGCGACCAAAGAGTGATCCACCTCGGCCGTCGAATCGACCTCGGCACCCACTGCCACGGCGTCGCAGCCTGAGATTCGCCGACGGCCGTCGAGCATGTCGAAATTCGCCTGGCGGTACGTGTCTGGGCGACCGGTGTCGATCCAGTAGTCGTCGGTCGACAGCGCGAACAGGGAACCTTTCGCCACCAGAGCCGGGAAGGTCTCCCGTTCGATCGAGACCTTTCGGCCACCCTCGATTCGCTCGAGAACCGACGGCTCGAACACGTAGGTTCCGGCATTGATGAGATTGCTGGGTGCGGTACCAGGAGCCGGCTTCTCGACGAAGCGCTTCACCCGACCGGTGTCGTCGAGTTCGACGACACCGTAAGCCGAAGGATCGTCGACGGGCGTCAAGTGGATGGTCGCCTCGGCCGCAGTCTCACGATGGAAGGAGATCAAGCGGCCGACGTCGAGATCGGTGAGAACGTCACCGTTCACCACGACGAAGGTGTCGTCGATTCCTGCGTGTTGGGCAGCGAATCGAATGGCTCCTCCCGTGTCGAGCGGCTCAGGTTCGACCGCGTAGTGAAGGGCGACGCCCGCACAGCGACCATCGGGAAACGCCGCCATGAACGGCTCGGGCTTGAACCCGAGGGCAAGTACGACTTCGGAGATCCCGGCCTGCGACAACATCGAGACCAAGTTCTCGATGATCGGTCGATTGCCGACCGGCAACATGGGCTTGGGTGTCGTGAAGGTGAGCGGCCGTAGACGGGTACCGAACCCGCCCACGAGCACCACCGCGCGCATCAGCCGCCTGTGGTGGTCGTCGGCCCGGCGATCGTGGTCGTCGCGCCGGTGGCCGCGTCACCGGACGGCAACGTCGTCGTAGCTCCAGAGTCGGCCGGAACCGGGGCGTTCGGATCGATGGTGGTGGGAGGAGCCTGACCCGTGTCGACCGCACCGAGCTCGGGCAGGTTGATCGCCGAGGGTGGCATCCCCGGATTGGTACCCGCCGGAACGAAGGCGATGGTGACGGCCATGGCGTCCTGGTCGAAACGAATGTCGCCGAAGTTGGTGATGTAGGTGGCGAAGTTGGATGCGTCGTCGTAGGACTCGTAGAGGTAGACGACGACCTCGCCATCGACCGCATCACCGTTCTCGTCGATGCACTTGGTCTCACCTTCTTCGTAGACCGCCCCACCCTGGTCGGCCGGGAACTCGATCTTGGTGTCGGTGACCTTCACGCCGTACACGTTGAGGAAGACCTTGAGCTTGGCATTTCGGCCCGTGGCAGCCGAGGTATAGGGGTGCCAGTGGATCACGCCGTCGTCATGACTATGGATGCCGGTGCGGCGGAATTCTTCGACGAGCAACTGGCCAGCGGTATCGAGCTCTTCTTTGTTGCCCTGAAGATCGGGCAACCAGGAGTCACAGGCGTAGAAGCCGTAGGACACGTGCCAGTGATCGGTCACGGTGGGTGGCACGTTGCGATCGGGGATCGACTCTCGTGAGTAGATCACGAGGGCGGCACCGATCACGGCGACGCCGATCATCACGGCCGGGAAGAGCGTTCCGCCCTTGAAACGGACCTGCCGACCCTTCCCCTTCGCAGCGAGCTTCGCCACTCGGTCGGCCGATGTTCTCTTCGATGTCGATGCCTTACCCACGAGAGTCCGAGGCTATCTGGCCGAGGCCCTTCCGATGGGTCGGATCGATTCAGAGACCCGGATCGGGTCTGGCACCTGGGGAGGACAGAACGGTGGCGTAGGCCTCGGCCACGGCAGTTGGCGATGCCTCGGATTCGACGTGCCGTCGAGCATCGCGGCCCATGGCGCCTCGTCGCTCGGGATCGCCGACCAGACTGCGCACCGCATCGACGAACGCATCCGCGTCGTCAGGCGGGACGCACATCCCGCCACTCGATTCCGACACCAGACGAGTGACCTCGGTGTCGGCATCGATCGCGGCAATGATCGGACGTCCGGCCGCCATGATCGAGTACGTCTTCGACGGAACGCTCACCCGACCGAGACCGGACTTCAAGAGGACGGCGTGAACGTCTCCAGTTGCCAACACCTCCGACAGACGTTCGGCAGGTTGGTAATCCCCGAACACGAGGTTCGCAAGGCCGTGCGCTCGCTGCTCCAGATCGGGCCGAGCGGCTCCGTCTCCGTTGATCACGAACCAGACGTCAGGCAGAGCCCGCGCCGCCACGATCATCGAATCGAGCGATTGAGAGAAGCCGACGTTGCCGGCGTACATCACCACCGGACGGTCGTCGATGCCGAGCTCACGGCGGTAGGACGTGATGCGATCAGCCGGCCTGATGGCCTCCACGTCCACGAAATTCGGAATTGTGCGGACACGCCAGGCGCGCTGACGAGGCACCTTGGCCCGCACATTCTCGGCCAGATCTTCCGACAGGACGGTCACCACTTCGGCTCGGCCGTACACCCAGCGTTCGAGACGACGAGCCGCAGCGATCACGAGACGGTTCGTGATCGCCCCCGACTCGACAGCAGCGTCGGGAAAGACGTCCTGGATGTTGACAACGAGTGGTGCACGGCGAAGCCGGGAGACGAACCAACCCGAAACGCCGAGAGTCAGCGGGGGTGACATCACGAGAACCGCATCGAGGCGCTGGCCGCGAGCCACGCGCGAACCAGCGACCGCCGCCGTGACCGAAAATCCGACGAAACCGAGTGCGCGTCGCCACAGGTTGCGCTTGTCGGATCCGGCATACGGGTCGAGTCGGGCAACACTCCCCCAGGGTTCGACGACAGTTCTCGTTCGCCACGTGACGTTCTCCCAGTCGGGCTCGATGCGGTGTCGGGCGTACCAGGGCAATGACGTGACGACATGCACCTCGTGGCCGAGCGCGGCCAATTCGTGAACGAGCCGTGTCATCACGACGCCAGTTGGGGCCGTGTCCGGCGCAAAGTGCGGACACAGAACTGCGATGCGGAGTGATCGAGAAGTCATGGGAGGACCATCCGATACGCGTCGGCGAGAGCCGCCCCCGATGCGTCGATCGAGAATTGGCGCACTCGTTCGATGCCACGCTGAACCAGCTCGGTTCGTCGTGCCCGCACCAGATCGGGCAATCCGGCCCACAAATCCTCCTGGAGCGCCAGGACGAGCCCGGCCTCACCGACCACTTCGGGCAGACAAGCCTGATCGCTGGCCACGACGGGAGTACCGAGTTGCATCGCCTCGATCACCGGGGCTCCGAAACCCTCGTATTCGCTCGGGAAGGCGAGAGAGTGCGCCATTCGAATGAGTCCATTGCGATCGGCGTCGCTGACGCGTCCGACATGAACGACTGCCTGCGCCACGCGCTCATCGGCCAGTCGCCGGCGAACATCGCTGTCAGCTGCTCCGACTCCGCCCATGAGGACGAGCCGTACACCGAGGTGCGACCAATGGCGATCGGCGACATCGATGAGGAACCGATGGCCTTTGTGCGGGTGGGTGACCGCCGGATACACGACGATGGGGCCGTCACCCAGATTGAATCGAGCCCGAAGTTCGTGCTCCGGCGTGCACTCGCGATTCAGCGAATCGTCGACCCCATGGGGGACGATCACGACACGCGCCGGGTCGACACCGTAGGCATCGACGACAGTCTTCTTCACGTAGTTCGTCGGGACAGTGATCAACGTCGCGGCTCGAGCCGACCGTGGCATCGTCATATCCAGATAGGCGCGGCGCAACGGTGAGAAGTACTGCGGATACTTGCGGTACTGCAGATCGTGGATGGTGAGTACGGTCGGTTGTCGTCGACGCGCCGGCAGTGTTCCACCACCGTGATGCACGAGTGCTGCATCACGAGTCCGTCGATACAGCCACGTGGACTCCGACACGATGCGACGACCACGCGACGACGAGTCGTGTCGACTTTCGACGATTTCGTGCCGCTCGGCGATTTCGGGGTGGGCCGAGGCGAAACCTTTCGGAGCGAAGACGCGCGTGGACATCCCGTGAGCGACGAGACCGACCAGTTGGCGGGTGAGATACTCCTCGCTACCGCCAACGGCGCCCGGACGGCACCACAGCACATTCACCGCCAACGTTTCGCCCATTCTCAGACGACTTCCCGGTAGGCGGACACAGTGAGCCGAGCGGTTTCGGACCATTCCCGACGGGCCGCGCGGCGCAGGCCCCAGATGATCAGCTCGTTGCGTCGCGACAATGCGTCCTCGATCCCGCGACGAATGTCGTCCACGCTGAAAGGATCGACGAGGACTGCCGCACCACCGGCCACCTCTTCGGTGGAGGTGCCAAGACTCGTGACCACCGGGACACCTTGTGACATGGCTTCCAGGACCGGCATCCCGAAACCTTCGCGTTCACTCGGGTAGCAGAACACCGACGCCGCCGAATAGAGAGCCGGAAGATCGTCATCGGGGACGAACCCGATGAACTGCACACCGTCGACTCCCTCGATACCCGATTCACCCCAGCCCTGCGCTCCGGCGACGACGAGTGGCAACGGCTTCTTCATGCCGGCAATGGCCTCGACGAGACGCTTCAGGTTCTTGCGCGGTTCGACGGTGCCGACGAAGAGCAGAAACTCCGACGGTAACGAGAACTTGGTGCGAACGTCTCGACGATCGGCTGGGGTCACCTGATGGCGTTCGACTCCCCAGGGAACGAGTCGTAGACGAGCCACGTCGATGCCCGCACGTTCGGCATCGAGCATGGTGGCCGTCGACGGACAGAGAACGAGATCAGCTCGTCGGCGAATCTCAGCGAGACTGCGCTCGAACACGCGAACACCGTGCCGGGTGAACTGATCGGGACGATGACGCCACGCCACGTCGTGCAAAGTTGCGACAAGAGGTGCCTTGCTCGGCGGCGGGATGAGCCCGGTGCAATGAACCAGATCGACTGGTCCGGTGGCACGTTCGATGGGCGGCCAACCGAGTCGCAACCAGAACTCGTAGAGCAGGGCCCCGCGATACGGAAGCTGATGGACCGGCACGGTCGGCGTGAACGCCGGATGCGGAGGCCGTCGATGGCGTCCGGCTACTCCCACCAACTCGACTCCCGGCACGTCGACCAGGGCTACTGCCGTGCGCAGAGCCGACGACGCCGTGCCGCCGGGAACCCGGTGCCAACACTGTTCGAGGGTGTACGCCACGCGCACGGGGGCTTGCACACTCCTATCTTGCCCCGTGGGGGCCACACCTCGGCGCCAGTGCACGGTTCCCCGGATGTCGCCCCGAGCCACCAGACTCGAGCCATGTCGTCCCCTCACTCGATTCTCGCCATCTCTGGAAGTCTCCGTAGCAAGTCGTCGAACACCGGACTCGTCCGCATGGCCCAACGTTTGGCTCCAGACGGTGTGACTTTTCAGTTCTGGGATCGCCTCGGCGACCTCCCCTTCTACAACGAAGACCTCGAGACCGATCCGCCGGCTGTGGTGCGTGAATGGCGCGACGTCGTGTCAGGCGCCGACGCCGTGTTCATCGCCGCTCCCGAATACAACTTCGGGCCGACCGGCGTTCTGAAGAATGCCGTCGACTGGGCGACACGGCCCTTGGGTCAGCACGCACTACGAGGCAAGGCGATCAGCATCGTGAGCAGTGCCGGAAGCACCGGCGGCGCGCACATGATCGAGCAGTTGTCGGGGATCCTCACGTTGCTCGGCAACACGGTGGTGAACGAACCGGCCGTTCAGATCGTCAAAGGTGCCGAGCGCATCAGTGCCGACGGGACGACCACCGATCCCGAGATCGAGGTATTGATCGGTCAGCGACTAGCCGCGTTGACGACAAAGATCTGATCGTCAACAACGATTCGACGAACCCACGTCACGACCTCACGACAACGACTGCGAGCCCACCGACAACGTGGTCGGCGGACGACGCGGCACGTTCCACAAAGCTTCACCTCGTGATTCAGTGGTCGACCAGGAGTCGTCGACACCACTTCGAAGAGTCAGCCCCGGAGGTCCGTCGACCTCCCACAGCACAGCGGGCCGCTCACCGTGCCAACGAACTGCGAACGACACCCGATGTCGAGCACCAACGGCGATGCCGTGTGCTTCGCACGAGGCACCGAACCAATCGGCCGGCATACCGTCGGCCAACAGTGTGACCGTGTCTCGGCCCGTCAATCGCGCCAGTCGATCGTGCACCAAAGCGGGCAATACGTGACGTGACACGTCGAGGGACGTCACCGGTTCGACGTCCCCCCACGCCGCCACCAGGTCGTCGGCGCGGGTACCGCGACACGTCGCCACTGATGACACCAGATCGTCGATCGCTCGCCGGTCGTCGGCGAGCAATCGGGCTCCCGCCGTGAGCGCCAGTCGCGCCGTCGTCGTATCGGCGCGGCGAAGACGCAGATCGGCGAGTAACTCCTCGACCAATCCCGCGATCTCCACCGCATCGGTGGTCTCGAGGTTGGCGCGCACCCGCTCGTCGAGATCGAGCAGTCGTTTGGCAGCGGTATCGCCATCGTCACCATGCAAGATCGCCTGACAACGAGCGGCCATGACGCGGTCGGCGAGTGGAACACCGTCCACAACGTCGGGGACCGCCAAGCGACCGGCACGCTCGGCCAACCCCAACCAGCCCCGAACGACCGACTCGGCATCGGGCACGTCGGCGGAGAGCGGATCGACCCGCCCATCGTGGCGCAACACGACCCGAGCGCTCGATCGATGGCCGATCGGCACCACGAGGGGTCGCGATGGAAGATCGAGTCCTGGAGCCGGCCACTCCTGCGACGACGCAGTCGGACGCGACGTCACGAGATCGGTCCGCGAGAACGCCGCGGCGATAGGCAATGCCGACTCGTTGGCCACGTCGATCACCGTCACACCGACCCCACCGGCTGTCGCACTCCAGATGGTCTGCACCACGTCGCCACGCGGCACGCGCATCCGCGTCTCGAAGACAGGTGCGCCTTCGATCAGACGTTGCCTGACCGCCGCCTCACGCGAGGGGTGGTGCCACCGATCGTCGGCGGCCACGAACCAGCTCAGTGACGCCGATCCGTCCTCGAACTCGAGATCGCCCCACTGCGTGACAGAGGCTCGCCACGAGGCGCCAAGTACCCCGGTGAGATTGCTGTGAGTCGACAACGCTTCGACCGGGGCCGGCCGACGTCGCCACCACTTAGCCAAGTTCGCTCCGTCGTCGACGCTTCATCAGGAGCGACATGGCATCGACCGCCGACCGCCCTTGATGACACACGGCGACGACCTGTTCGGTGATCGGCATCTCGACGTCGTGTCGTCGGGCCAGATCGAGTACCGACGGCGAACTCTTGACTCCTTCGGCGACCATCGTCATCGACTCCATGATGGCATCGATCGTCTCACCGCGCCCAAGGCGCAGACCCACTTGGTTGTTTCGACTTTGCGTCGACGAACACGTGGCGATGAGATCCCCCATGCCGGCGAGGCCGGCAAACGTGAGCCCCTCGCCACCCATAGCCATACCGAGTCGCGTCATCTCGGCCAGACCTCGTGTGATGATCGACGCCCGCGTGTTGTCGCCAAAACCCATACCGGCTGCCATACCCGACGCGATGGCGATCACGTTCTTGGCCACCCCGGCGATCTCGCTGCCCACCACATCGGGGTTTGTGTACACGCGTAGCGCAGGTCGCGAAAAGACCTTCTGCAACTCTTGGGCGATCGTCGAGTCGTCGATCGCCACGACGGCAGCGGCCGGCTGGCCGGCCATGATCTCCTTGGCGAGATTCGGACCAGTGAGAACCGCCACCGGATGACCAGGCATCTCGTCGGCAACGACTTGACTCATTCGTTTCAGCGAGCTGCGCTCGAGTCCCTTCGACAGGCTCACGACCGGGACCCATGGGCGCACGAACTGCGCGGCCTCCGACACCACGTCACGAAATCCGTGCGACGGCACTCCCATGACCACGACGTCGGCTGACGACACGGCCTCTTTCAGGGACGCCGTGAATTCGAGATCGTCGGGAAGAGGCGCGTCGGGCAGGTAGCGATCGTTCCGTCGGGTCGACGACATCGCCGCGACAAGTTCTGCATTACGCGCCCAGAGCACCGTTGACGCGTTTGGGGCAACGACGGAAGCCACCGTGGTGCCCCACGACCCGGCCCCGATCACCGCCACTCTCATCGAACGACCGTCCGTCATCGCCATCACCCCGCTCCGAGCGTAACGGTGCTCGGCCCACTCATAGGCTCGAACCGTGAACCGAGTCGTCGATCTCGCCGTCGTCGTGCCCGTGCGCGCCTTCGACATGGGCAAATCTCGTCTGGCGCCGTCGTTCACAGCCGATCAGCGAGAACGACTGGCTCGGGCCATGGCCGAGATCGTGGTCAGTGTTCACAGCGATACTCGACAGGTTGCTCGATGGTTCGTCGTCTGCGACGACGACACGATCGTCGAGTGGGCGCTCTCCCGAGGCGCGACACCGGTACGCGTCTCGTCGTCTGGCCTGAATCCGTCTCTCGCCGAGGCCGCATCCACCATCGCCGATGTCGAGGCGTCTCATATCGTCATCTGCCACGCCGACCTACCGCTCGCCGGCGATCTGGTGGCCATCGTGACGTCGGCGATCCACGATGCTCCCGACTCGATCCTCGTCTCACCCGACCGACACCGCGACGGCAGCAACGTGGTCGTGATCCCCCACCACCTGTTTCCGCAGTGGGAATTCCGCTACGGCCGAGAGTCCTTCCACGCCCATTGCGCGCTCGCCGACGAACTAGGTGCGTCCACCGTGGTGATCGACGACGATCGGCTGGCGACCGACATCGACACGGTCGACGATCTGGATCTGGTGCGAGACTTCGTCAGGACGACCCTCCCCGACTGGAAGCCCACATGACCGACCGCTCACACGACGCCAACGACCCCGGCCAACCGCAGCTCGCCGCCGATCCGGCGATCACGAGTGTCGACCTCGCCACGCCAAAGGTGGCGGTAGCGATCGGTGCTCATCCCGACGACGTCGAATTCGGGTGCGGCGGAACTCTCGCCAAGTGGGCGGCCGCTGGTTGCCTGATCCACCATGTCGTCCTCACCGACGGATCGAAGGGCACGTGGGACGTGAGCGCCGACACGTCGGCTCTTGTTGCTCGACGGCGAGTCGAACAGCGCGAGGCGTCGCAACGTCTGGGTTCACGTGGAGAGGTCGTGTTCCTCGACCAGATCGATGGTGAGCTCACCGAGTCGCCGGCACTGGTGAGCGAAATCGCCCGTCACATCCGCCGACTGCGACCAAATGTCGTGCTCGGCCACGATCCGTGGAAGCGCTATCGACTCCATCCCGATCACCGACATGCTGGTTTCCTCACGTGCGATGCCATTGTCGTGGCCCGCGACCCGCATTTCTGTCCCGAACACGGCATCGCCCACCACCGGCCCGACACGCTTCTTTTGTGGGAGGCCGACGAACCCGATCATGCCGAGGACGTGTCATCGTCCATCGATGCCAAGATCGCCGCCCTGCTCGCCCACGAGTCTCAATTCGAGAGCACGATGAAAGCCACCGACCAAGAAGCGCTCGATGCCTTCGAGCGCCGCATCCGTCGGCGTCTGGCCGAACTCGGCGCATCGGCCGGTCGACCGGCCGCCGAAATCTTCAAGAAGATCGACAACCTCTAACGGTCGAGAGGTGGTCGCCCCGGTCCCGCCGGACCGGCGAACGCTTGGGCAATGTCCATCCAGGTGAGAGCAGCGTCGCCGCGGATGTTGAGCGACGTGTCGGCGAGATGTCGGCGTTGAGTGACCACCAGACAGAAGTCGAGCGCCGAGCCGCTCACGGCGCCACCCTCGGCGTCAGGCTCACCCCACGCCCACAAGTCTCCGTCGGGCGCCGTCAACTCGACGTGTACGGGGCGAGTGTCGGCCTCACGACCGTTCACCATCAAGCTGTAGGGCCGAGCCGACACGCCGATGTGCGCGACGTGACGAAGTCGGGCTGACGGCACGATCGGGCGTTCGAGCGCATCGGCTACGTCACAGCCATGAGCCCATGTCTCCATCAGACGTGCCGTGAGAAACGACGAGACCGCCATCGACGGCCCGTACCACGGAACCCGAACCGACTCGTCGACGTCTCGGGCGGCGTGTAGGAGGCGATCCCGATTGGTGACCCATTCACCGAGGAGTTCGTCGGCCGACACGAGTCGACCCAACTCGACCGACAAGTCACGTGGTGCGGACTCGATCAGTCGAGCCCGATCGGCGACGAATGCATCGGGGTCGGTGAGAGCGAGCGCCGCACGGTGATCGAAGAACGCCAAGTGACTGATCTGTTCGGCAATCGACCAGTCAGGCGACGGTGTCGCCCGGCGCCAGTCGGACGAGGCAAGTCCGTCGATCATGTCGGCCAGCGCCTCGTGTTCGGCGGACAGATCGACACAGATCTCACCTCTGGTCGGACGGCTCACCCGAGCAGTGTCGTCTCCAGACCTCGAGGATTCCACATCGGGCCCGTTATTGGCCCCTAGCCAGGAGCGCCGACCTGACCCGGAAAATGAAATCGAGCGGGGTTTCCCCCGCTCGATCCGTTCCGTACCCGTGGAGGGTGACGAATTACTTCTTGGCTGTACGACGCTTGCGGCGCGCCGGGGCCTTCTTGGCCGGAGCCTTCTTGGCAGCAGCCTTCTTCGGAGCTGCCTTCTTCTTGGCTGCCTTGCGCTTGGCCGGAGCCTTCTTCTTGGCTGCCTTCTTCGGAGCTGCCTTCTTCTTGGCTGCCTTCTTCTTTGCCGGTGCCTTCTTGGCCGCTGCCTTGCGCTTGGCCGGAGCCTTGCGCTTCGCGGGGGCCTTCTTGGCTGCCTTCTTCTTTGCTGCCATGGGATATCCCTTTCTGATGGTTACTGCAGTGTGTTGAATTCGCACGATTCGGCGAGGCATGCGCTCCCCGCACCGCACGTCGGATCGAAGTCGGTCGGCCGGAGCCACCACTCGACCCGAATGTTCATTCGTTGTTCCTCGGGTGGAACACACATATTTGATGAGAATTCGCGACGCTTTACAAGCAATCCTGTTATTGCAACTGCAACGAGAGGCTGTCGGCGGTCGGTGTCACACACGAGATCCACCACCTGACTCCTCCGATGGGTAACACTGAGTCAGCCGGATCGCCCCTCGTCCGGCCCTCCACGTGACGACGTCACGACCCAACGACACGTTCAGCGAGACAAGGGAGATTCGGTGGCCGATTCGGTGCGGACACAGCGGGCGGCAGCAGGCACTCCTCGTCAGAGCCGAGCGAACCGGCGCTCGTCGACACCGAAACACGACACCAGCCTGACCGACACCGACCCAACGTTCGTCGGGTCGCGCATCGTTCTCGACACGTCCGTCCTGATCGCCGACACCCAGTGCCTGGGGGCGTATCCGGCGTGCGACATCGTCATCCCGTTGACCGTGATCGAAGAGCTCGACGGACTGAAGAGTCGGGCCGACGATGTCGGCCGTTCGGCACGGGCCGCCCTTCGTCGCCTCGAGGAGATCCGCTTGTCGGCTGGGGGGTCTCTGGCCGAGCCGGTTGCCCTCGACGATTCAGGCGCCACCGTGCACATCGAAATCAACGGGATTCAGCGCCATCTGCTCGTCGAGCACGGGCTCGATCCGGCCAAGCCCGACAATCGAATCATCGGAGCCGCCCTCGGACAGGCGCAGATCTCGCCGACCCGCATGGTGTCGAACGATGCTGCGCTTCGGCTTAAAGCCGCCCATCTCGGACTCGTCGCCCACGAACACCAACCGAACGGACACGTGCGTGACACCCGCCCGCTCGGCTGGGTGTCGGTCGACGCCGACACTGACGTCGTCGACCGTTTGTACGACGGAGACGGACTCGAACCGAACGAGTTGGTGGACGACGACAGTCTGACCGAGAACTCCTTCGTCGTAGTACGTGCCGGCAGTCAGTCGGCATTGGCTCGATGCCAGGACGGAGACGTCCGACTGGTCTCGCCGTCGTCGCCTGAGGCGTGGGGACTCCGCGCTCGATCCAAAGAACAGCGATTCGCCCTCGAGCTTCTCCTCGATCCCGAAGTCAGCGTGGTTGCCCTCGACGGACGAGCCGGGACCGGAAAGACGGTTCTGGCCATCGCGGCCGGCCTGGAACAAGTCGTCGAAGAACGTCGATACGAAAAACTCGCCGTCTATCGTCCGCTCGTTCCCGTCGGTCGCGCCGACGTCGGCTTCCTCCCCGGTGGACTCGACGAGAAACTCGATCCGTGGATGTCGGCGATCCACGACGCCATCGTGGCTCTGTCCGACCAGCGGTCGAATCGTGAAGCTCTCGGCATGATCGACGAGTTGATGGCTCGTAATCAACTGTCGCTCGAGTCGGTCACGTTCCTTCGCGGGCGATCTCTACATCGACAGTTCTTGGTGGTCGACGAAGCACAGAACCTCGAACCCACCACGTTGAAAACGATCCTCACCCGCATCGGTGACGGCACCAAGGTCGTCTTCACCGGCGACACGAGCCAGATCGACGCCCCCTATCTCGGCGAGTCGAACAACGCGCTCGCGGTCCTGATCGGAGCCTTCCGCGGTCAACGGTGCTTTGGTCACGTGACCCTCACCTCGTGCGAACGAGGCGAGGTGGCCTCCCTGGCCGCCGAGCTCCTCTGAGCCACAGCCGCTTTTCGTCCTGACGGGACAAAATCCCTGCTCATCAGCTCGCGTTTCCTCTTGACGCTGGGGCTTTTTCGTTTTAGTGTTAAATGCGTGCGGTGGGGACCCTCCCCTCCGGTCCCTACCGCCCCGCTCGCATATCCCCCGGAGAAAGGCAGGTCCCCATGTCGGCTCTCGAGTCCCTCGCCCTCGACATTGCGGTGTCATCCGACTGGATGGATCACGCCGTCTGCAAGGGTCGCACCCACCTCTTCTTCCCCCCGAAAGCCGAACGCCCCCAGGCTCGCGTACGTCGTGAAGCGCAGGCCCGACTCCTGTGTCGCACCTGCCCGGTGAACACCGACTGCCAGTCGTTCGCCCGCGACAATCGCGAATACGGATTTTGGGGTGGGGAATCGGAGGAGGAACGCCATCTCGCCGGTTTCACCGTGGCTGCACCCATCGGAGTCCGCGCCCGCGGGCAACGGTCTCTCGTCTGACTCGACGTACATCCCCCGGGGACGAATGGCACCCGACGCCTAGGGTGACGACGTGCCCAAGACCCCGTCGGCTCCTCCCCGGGATTGTCGTTTCGCAATCGTCGACCTCGAGACCACGGGCCTGAAAGCCGACAGCGATCACATTCTGCAAATGGCCGTAGTCCACCAGGACGCAACGGGTCGGCCACTCAGCGAATGGTCGAGCTATGTCCGCCCTCCACGACGGTGGCGCACTCCCCTTGGCCCCGTCGAGATCCATGGGATCACCCGTCGTCGGGTGGCTTTCGCCCCCACCTTGGCCGAAGCGTTCGCAACTTTCACCTCACTGACCCGTGGCTGCATCCTCGTCGCCCACAACGCATCGTTCGACCTCGGGTTCCTCCGGGCGGCGTCGGCCCGCACAGGCATCCCCCTCGAACACGAGGGATCGTTGTGCACTCTCCACTTGTCGCGGCAACTCGGGGAAAGAGGTCAGGCCAGCCACAAGTTGGCGACATTGTGCGCGGAGTTCGGTATCGATCCCGGACGTGCGCACGATGCCCTGCACGACGCCCGCGCCACCGGAGCCGTGTTGACCCACCTCACCTCGCGACTCGGACTCGAGACGTCCGACGAACTCGACCGTCACGTCCGTTCGTAGCGGGCAAGAACACGACGGGCGGCGTCGGCCCCCAGACCTCGCAGGTGTTGGGGGCTTTCGATCGCTGCGTGGGGTCCAAGTCGGACCATCAGGCGCTCGAGCCAACGCTCGCTCGTCACGACGAGACGCACTCTCATCTGCCCGTCGTCGATCGGGGCGGATTCGATCAACGGATACTGGTCGAGGACCCAGAGCCAGCCGGCATCGATCAGAAGCGACACGTCCTGGACGTCGTCGGCGTCTTCGAACCAGGCTCGTCGGGGACTGATAGGACGCGAATCGGCACGCCCACTATCGGTCCACGACTCGATCCGGTCGAATCGGAAGGTTCGTTCGGCGTCTCGACCGAGGTCGAAACCTCGCACGTACCAATGAGCACCTTCGACGAACACTTCGAAGAGCGACACGGTGCGTGCCGACGTGATCGCCGTCTCGGGCGACCAATACTCCATCTCGATCACGGCTCGTCGCCGAGCTGCATCCCGAAGTTCGTCAATTCCGTCAGGCGCCTCGAGCTCGACATCGAACCCACTCACGTTCTCGGCCCCGATCACACGAGCGATCTTGTCGATGGCCGACGACAACGCTCCGTCGGGATCCGATCCGGGCAACGAGCGCGCCGCAGCCGCCGACACCACGAGGGAGAACGCCTCGGGAGCGGTCAGTCGTAACGGTCGGTCGAAGTATTTGGGAAGACCGAAGTGGATCTCGTCGCCGTCGACATAGAGGTCGATCAGATCTCGCGGGTCCTGCGACACTCCACACAACGACGCCAAGGTGAGATCGGCGACGAGTTCGTCGACCGTGACTCCGAAATGTGCTGCCATCTCGTGCGTCGAGACGGTTCCGCGCTCCTGCAACCACGGCAACATCACGAGGAGCCGACGGAGCCGGACGTTGATCGGACGGTTGGCCTGACGCTTCATGATGCACCACTCGCCTCGGCCAACCAGTCGATCACCAGCTGGCGTAGCGGTTCGGGTTCGAGAACTTCGGCGCGCTCGACGAAACCCAACAGCCAGTTGACGAAGGCCTGGACATTCGAACAGGGAACCCGCACGTCGATCGAACCGTCGCCGTGTCGCTTCACTACGGCCTCCTCGCCGTACTGGTACAGCACGACCGACGCGTCGGAGGCATCGACCCGCACGAGCGCGTCTTCGGCCCCCACGTCGATGGCATCAGGCAGAAGTTTTGGATCGCTCGGAAACACCGATCGCGGGTCGAAGTCGACGGGCATGGGAGCCGTCGCGGGATCGGCGACCTTCACCGAGCCGTCGATTCGGTCGACACGATACGTTCGACGTTCACCATGACCGAGGTCGTGACCGATGACGTACCACCAACCGTCACGGGCCAACATGCCCCACGGTTCGAGTTGGCGCTGGAGCGATCGATAGGTGAACGTGACGCAACGTCGTTCGGCGATCGCTCGATGGATCAACGGGAGTCGTTCGTCGATCGGCAGTTCGACGGCGATGGACGTCGATTCGCTCTCGTTTGACCCGAGCGCTAAGTCGACCTTCCACAGAGCTTCGCGAGCCCAGTTGGTGCCGAGTCGGATCGTTCCGACCGCCACCCGCAAGGCGGCGGTCTCCTCGGGGGTCAATCCGAAGTCCTCCATCTCGTACGCCGAACGCAGAACTCGGTAGCCGGTCTGGCCGGCTTGCTGACCCGAGAGGGTCACCTGGTCGATCGGCACACCCTCGTCTCGTAGAACTGCCTTGTCCCTCTCGAAGGCGGCGCGGGCGGCTTCCTTGCCGTCGGGGTACTGGCCGCGCAGCTCGTGGCGAATCTCTTCGAAGGTGATGTGTCGACGCGCCGACAGCAACAGCGTCAAAAGATTGGTGACCCGCTCGAGTTGGTGCACGAGCCGAGACTACGTCGCTGATCGCCGGAGGCGTTCGCGCAAGAGTTCGGTCGAGGCGTCGCTTTGCGAGCGTTCACCAGCCATCTGCTTTCCGAGTTCGACACCCCACTGATCGAAACTGTCGACTCCCCAGATCCATCCCTGAAAGAACACGACCCACTCGTAGAAGGCGATCAATTGTCCGAGAGTCGACGGGGTGAGGCGCGGGGCGAGGATCACGGTGTTCGGTCGGTCACCCGGGAACTCACGATGTTCGGCGTTGGCAAGCAGTGCGGTCTCGTCCCACGGCCGTCCGAAAGCCAGGGCCCGCGACTGCGCCAAAAGGTTGTCGAGCAGACGTTCGTGACGGTCGTCGTCACCGATCAGATCGCCGTCGGTGGCCGGGCGAGAGAATCCGATGAAGTCGACCGGCACCAGTCGAGTTCCCTGGTGGAGCAGCTGGAAAAATGCGTGCTGCGCATCGGTCCCCGGCTGACCCCAGACGATCGGGCCACTGGTCCCGACGAGCGGTGCCCCGGAACGCCCCACCGACTTTCCGTTCGATTCCATGTCGAGCTGCTGGACGTAGTCCACGAATCGATCGAGATCGTGAGCGTAGGGAACGATCGCTTTGGTCTCGGCACCGTCTCGATTGGCGTACAAGATGCCGAGTAGGGCCACGAGCAACGGGACGTTTCGCTCGATCGGAGCGGCGCGGACGTGTTCGTCGACGAGACGCATGCCGGCTCGTAATTCGGAGAAGCCCGCGTTGCCGATTGCAAACGCCAACGACAAACCGATGGACGAGGCGAGTGAGTAGCGACCGCCCACCCAGTCCCAGAACGGAAAAATCCGCTCGTCGTCGATACCGAGTCGACGGGCAGCCTCGACGTCGACGGTCACGGCAACCAGATGATCGGCGACACGAGATTTCGCGACCGGTTCGAGCCAACGTTCGAACGCTGCCAGATTGGCGAGGGTTTCCGTCGTAGTCATCGTCTTCGACGACACGATGACAAGAGTGCGACGTGGATCGAGGCTCGACGTCACCTCGGCGGTCGCGGCCGGATCCACGTTCGACACGAAGTGGACTCGCGGACGATCACGACGGTGGGCGCGCAGGGCGCGGTGTGCCATGGCCGGTCCGAGATCGCTCCCACCGATACCGAGGTTCACGACGTCGGTGAAAGCAAGTCCAGCCGGCGAAACGATCGTTCCGTCGACCACCGCGTCGACGAACCGACTCAGTCGCTCCCGTTCTCGTTCGATGTCGGCACTCACGTCGACTCCGTCGACGATCGCCGCTTCCCCCCGAGGAGCCCGTAGGGCCAGATGACCCACCGGTCGATCCTCCGAGACATTGAGACGATCGCCGTCGAAGAGTCGGTCCCGTGCCTCGAACACGCCGGCGACTCGGGCCACGGCCAACAGGTCGTCACGCAACTGGTCGTCCCACCGATGTTTCGACAGATCGACGAACAGATCGCCCACGTCGAACGAAAATCGCGCCGCCCGTTCGGGGTCATCGGCGAACATCGATCTGATCGAGGGTCGAGCAGGACGCGAGAGGAGCGTGGCCCACTCGGGAATCGCGTCGAGAGACATGCCCAGCACGCTAGTGGCGGAACACCTTCCGATCCGGCGGACCGGTGATAGGAATGACCGTGTGACCTCACCCCAGGTCGTTCACACCGACGACAACTCCACGATCGACCGCTCCGGCGCAGTCGTCGGTATTTCGGCATACCTCATCTGGGGATTACTCACGCTCTTTTGGAAACTGCTCGGTGACTTCGCACCGCTCGAGATGATCGGCTTTCGCATCACGATGTCACTTGCGATGCTCTCGGCCTATCTCCTCTGGCGACGACGGCTCGTCTCCCTGGTTCGCCGCGTGTCGAACGAGAAGTTGTGGGGACGGATCGCCATCGCATCCGTGGTGCTCACCGTCAACTGGACGTCGTACGTGGTCGTAGTGGCTCAGGACCACGTGGTGGAAGCCGCTCTTGGTTACTTCATTGCGCCCCTCGCCACGATGACCATCGGTGTTCGCGTGCTCGGAGAACGAATGCGAACGGCGCAGATCGTGACCGCGTCTCTCGGCCTGGCGTCCGTCCTGGTTCTCACCGTGGGCTACGGGCGAGTTCCGGTGTATGCACTCCTGATCGCCGGAAGTTGGTCGACCTACGGGTACCTGAAACGTACGGTGCCCTTGTCGCCGATCGACAGCCTGGCCGCCGAGACCATGATTCTCGTGATCCCCGCTCTCGCACTAGTGGTTTGGCACCTGCAGTATTCGAACAACGTCTTCGCCAGTGCCGATGGTGTCGAGTGGACGGCTGTCCTGCTCCTCGGTGTCATCACCGTGGTTCCCCTCACCATGTTCGCCTACGCCGCCCAAAGGATCCCGATGACCGTCATCGGACCCATGCAGTACTCGGTGCCGGTCATCAACTTCCTGCTCGGATGGTTGGCATTCGGAGAAGACGTATCGGGGACCAAGTTCGCCGGCTTCTCGCTCGTGTGGCTCGCTCTCGTCGTGCTGACCGTCGACACCGTGCGTCGGGCCCGAGCCAGCGGTACGGTTGGTTGACGATGCATCGCCCATCGTTACTTCTCGTCGCCTCGGCCACTCTGGCTGCGGTCCTCACGTCGTGCTCGGTGTCGTCGGGCGACTACCGACGGGAGAGCGAGACGTACCTGGAGAGCGATGCCTTGGCCGAAGAAGCCGGCTACCGATTCTCCGATGCAGTGTGCGAGAACCCGTCGTCGCAGTCGACCGGGACTCAGTTCACCTGTCGGGCCACCGACAACGACGGCGACGAATGGCTGTTCGTGGTCGAGATCACCGGCACGCGCGAAATCACGGTGATCAGCGGTGATGTGATCGGCTGAGCCTCACCCACCTGAACCGGAACGCGAAAGAGACCCGCCCGAAGGCGGGTCTCTTCACGCTCGGACGTCCGTCGATCAGCTCTCGAACTCGGTGATGAGTTCGCCGATATCGGTGAAGAGCTTCGTCTCGGCGTCGTACTGGATCACCTGCAACGACTCGGCGATGAACTGATCGTCGAGTCCGTTCATCTTCATTCGCACGTTGTCACGGGTGAAGGTTCCCACCTGATCGAAGTTACGGGCGGCGTTGATGATGGAGGCCCGGGTGAGACCCTCGGGTGACTCCAAGGCCTGCTTGATGATGAGGGCCGTCATCTCGGCGGTGTGCCAACCGGCGGCAGCCGTCGTGATGATGTCCTTCTTGCCCAGGCTGTCCATGTAGGCGATGTACTCGGCGATAGCCGGCTCGGCGGCCACAGCCGGATCGAGAATGTCCTTCAGGTTCTGGGCGGTGTACAGACCGTCGGCGGCCGGACCGGCCAGACC
>RFSV01000151.1 GCA_009923785.1 Acidimicrobiia bacterium
GGGATCACGTCACGGTGGAATCCGTGGATCAACTTCTCGTAGGGCCAGTCGGTCGGATGGGTGGAATGTTCCTCGGTGATGATGAGGCCGGCACCGCCGGCAGCGCGAGCCGCGTAGTACGCCGCGTGCTGTTCGGTGGGCTTGCCGTCGCGCGCGTAATTGGTGAGGTGGGCCGAGAAGACGATGCGGTTGCGGGTGGTCACCGGTCCCAATTGCAATGGGGTCCAGAGGTACTTGTGTGCCACGGACTCAGACCTTACGGCGCGCCTAGGGTGTCCGGCTATGCGAGATCTGAACGGGAAAGTCGCCGTGGTCACGGGCGCAGCCAGCGGAATCGGGCGGGCACTCACCGATCGCTTCGTCGGAGCGGGGATGAAGGTCGTACTGGCCGACATGGACGAGGTTCGCCTGCGCGCGGCCGAAGCTGAACTGACCGAAGGTGGCGCCGATGTCATGCCGGTGGTGGCCGACGTCTCCCTCGGCGAGAGCATGGAGGAACTGGCCCGCCGCACCCTCGAGAAGTACGGCGCGGCCCACGTGCTCTGCAACAACGCCGGAGTGGCTGGCGTGGGCGATCAATGGACCGGACCGATGAGCGTCTGGGAGTGGGTCGTCAACATCAATCTCTACGGCGTCGTACACGGGATCCGCTCGTTCCTGCCGATCATGCTCGACCAGAACGAAGGACACATCGTCAACACGGCGTCGATGGCCGGCCTCACCGCCATGCCCGGCTTCGGTCCGTACAACGCGACCAAGCACGCCGTCGTTGCCATCAGCGAAGGTCTCTACCTCGAACTGCAGGCCAAGGGAACGAACGTGTCGTGCAGCGTTCTGTGCCCGGGATTCGTGAAGACCGATCTCATGCGCAACATCCATTGGACCGACCGTCTCGGCGACCAGCCGAAGGACTTCGTCGATCCGATCAGCGCCATGATGAACCAGGTGTTGCACGAAGGTGTGGAAGGTGGAATTCCGGCGACCGACGTGGCCGATCAAGTGATGGACGCCATCGTGAACTCACGGTTCTGGATCCTCACGCACGACGACATGCGCGAGTTGCCGGTGGAGCGGATGAAGCGAGCCGCCGCACAGGAAAACCCTGGCCTCGCCTGAGGGTGAACTAGGCGCCGCGGCGCGACGAGAGTTCTTGCCCGCTCAACAAACGTTTCAGATTGGGCCAGTGCCGCCAGATCACGAAAACACCGAGGCCGATGGTGGTGAAGATCTCCGAGGCCGGTCGCGCCACGATCACGAGACCGATCGGCAATCCCACGACGATCGAGAGCGACGCCAATGACGCCTTCTTGGTGATTTTGACGACGCCGAGCCAGAGCACGAGCAAGCCGAGGCTGACGATCGGATAGAGCGCGAGCATCGCGCCACCGGCCGTCGCCACTCCTTTGCCACCCTTGAAGCGACGGGTGATCGGGAAGACGTGGCCCACCACGGCGGCACACGCGAGCATGAGCGCGCCTGCGTATTCGAACGCGACGAAACCGGCCAGAACCGAGAGCGCGCCTTTCAGCCCGTCGAGGACGAAGACGAAGACACCGAGCTTGCGGCCGAGCAGCCGGCTCACGTTCGACGCGCCGGGATTACCCGAACCAGCCGTGGTGATGTCGATACCGCGTGCCCGCGCGACGAGCACCGCACTCGGAAACGTTCCGAGCAGGTAGGCGAGGGGAAGCAGCACGAGCGAGACGATCACCGTCCCATCTTTACCCATGCCTCGGTACCCTGCCGTGCATGCCGGACGACACCCCGCTCCGCGCGACGCGCGCGCGTCGCACCACGGCGACGTCCTCGTTCGGAGCCTCGCGACGCGAGGGCCATGACTCGAGCGCCTTCTACGCGCGGTTTCGAGCTCCCGAGGTGTCCGATGACGACACCATCGCCGACCCGTCATCGGTCGCCGAGATTTCCGATCGCATCTTCGTGGGCGATTCTCGCGACATGGGAGTGATTCCCGACGCGTCGGTCGGCCTGGTGGTCACGTCACCTCCATATTTCGCGGGCAAGGCGTATGAGGAAGCATTGGGAGAGGAACACATCCCTTCCGATTACGTCGACTATC
>RFSV01000152.1 GCA_009923785.1 Acidimicrobiia bacterium
CGACGTGGCGATCCAACTGATCGAGGAAGCCATCGAAGCAGGATCCGTCGACTTCGTCGACAAGGTCTCGGCCGAACTTCCACTCATCGCCATCGCCGAGCTCGTCGGCATTCCGGTCGAAGATCGTCGCAAGGTGTTCGACTGGTCGAACGCGATGATCGGCGCCAACGATCCCGAATACGGCAACGACCCCGAAGCCGGGATGGTGGCCGCCACCGAGCTCTACATGTACTCGAATCAGTTGGCACTCGAGCGCAGGGCCAACCCCAAGGACGACATCATCACCACGCTCATCAGCGAACACGATGGTGATGTTCTCTCCGAACACGAATTCGACCTGTTCATGATGCTTCTGGCCGTGGCTGGCAACGAGACCACTCGAAATGGGATCAGCCACGGTGTGGCAGCGATGATCGAACACCCCGACGAGTGGCGACGCCTACAAGCCGATCCGTCACTCGTCACGTCGGCGGTCGAAGAGATCCTCCGCTGGGCGACGCCCGTCAACTACTTCCGCCGTGCCGCCACCTGCGACGTCGAACTGCACGGAGTCACGATTGCCGAAGGCGAGTCGGTCACCATGTTCTACCCGTCAGCCAATCGTGACGAGCGAGTGTTCACCGACCCCGATCGCTTCGACATCGGACGCATTCCCAATCCTCACGTCACCTTCGGAGGTGGTGGCCCACACTTCTGCCTGGGGTCGAATCTGGCTCGCCTCGAGATGCGCATTCTGTTCGAAGAACTCTCGAAGCGTGTTGCCGACGTGAATCTCACCGGTGAGATCTCGAAACTCCAGTCGAGCTTCATCCACGGCATCAAACACCTTCCAGTGGCGTTGACTCGCCGCTGAACCGACAACACCCCCTGACCCACCACTCACGAAACGAGGACCACACCATGGGTAAGCCCGTCATCATCGAGGCCGGTCGATCGGCCATTGGCAAGCGCAACGGACAGCTCGCCGAGACCCATGCCGCAACCTTGCTCGGCCGGATTCAAGCCGGGGTTCTCGAGCGGGCCGGTGTCGATCCGATGTCGATCGGCCAGGTGATCGGTGGATGCGTGACCCAGGCCGGTGAACAGGCGAGCAACGTGTCTCGCACGGCGTGGCTCAACCAAGGCCTGCCTTGGCAGGTGGCCGCCACCACGATCGACACTCAGTGTGGCTCGAGTCAGCAGGCGAATCATCTCATCCACAACATGATCGCCGCTGGCGTCGTCGATACCGGACTGGCCTGCGGTGTCGAGCACATGAGCAAGGTGTGGTTGGGAGCCAACGTGCCACGCATCGGCGAAGGTGTCGACGTCACGTTCGTCAACGGAAGCTCCAAGCCAGCCGATTTCGCGCTCGACATGCCCGACCAGTTCGGAGCCGCCGAGCGCATCGCTCAGCGACGAGGCATCACTCGTGCCGATGTCGACTACTTGGGTCTGATCTCGCAGCAAAAGGCGACCCGCGCCACCGAGGAAGGCCGTTTCGAACGCGAGATCGTTCCGGTGGAAGTCGTCGACGCCGAGGGCAACACCGTCGTGGTCACACGTGACGGCGGCTTGCGCGACACCACGGCCGAGAAACTCGCATCGCTCAATCCGGTGCTGCCCGACGGCATCCACACGGCCGGTAACTCCAGTCAGATCAGCGATGGCGCAGCGGCCGTGCTCTGGATGGACGAAGACAAGGCCCGTGCCGAAGGATTGCGCCCCCGTGCCCGCATCGTGGCTCAGTGTCTGGTCGGCGCCGAGCCCTACTACCACCTCGACGGGCCGGTGCAGGCGACCGAAAAGGTTCTGCGGGACGCCGGTATGACCATGGCCGACATCGACATCGTCGAAATCAACGAAGCCTTCGCAAGTGTGGTGCTCTCATGGGCGCAGGTTCACGGTGTGAGCCGCGACGACCTCATGTCCAAGGTCAACGTCAACGGCGGTGCGATCGCCCTTGGTCACCCAGTCGGTTCGACCGGTAGTCGCCTCATCACCACCGCACTGCACGAACTGGAGCGCAGCGACAAAGAGTTCGCCCTCGTCACCATGTGCTGTGGTGGCGCCGTGTCGACGGGGACGATCATTCA
>RFSV01000153.1 GCA_009923785.1 Acidimicrobiia bacterium
CGTGGATGCGAGAGAATGACGGCCGTTTTCCACGGCTTGCCGTTGGGTGGCGTCCAGAGAATGCCCCGCACGAGTGCACCGTCGGGTGAGATCAATCTGATCGACTCGCGCGGGATCTCGACTCCAGGATCGTCCTCGGGAAGCGGCCAGTAATTCAAGCCAAAGGGTCGACGACCCCCGAGGTGAGCGTCGAGAAACGGCGTGTCGGTCATGATCGAACCCTAATCAGCGATCAGAAGACGCTCGATCAGGAAAATCTGGTGCGCGATCTCCACCCATACGGTGAAGAATCCTCACCAGATCCTCAGTTGACGGGGCGTTCGACGAGGGTGGCGGTCAGGGTCAGACGCGAACCGCCGCGCAACACGTCGATCGCGACGGTGTCACCCGGCGAACGATCGCGAATGGCGGCAATCAATGCACCCTGGCCGTCGATAGGCGTGCCGTCGACATCGACCACGATGTCACCGGCTTCGATGCCCGCACGTGATGCCGGCGAATCAGGTCCGACGTCGGTGATCACGGCACCACGCCCTCCGTCGGTACGGTCTTCGAGTCCGACACCGAGATACCCCTCGACTCGAGTCTCACCGTCGGCGAGCCCGCGCAACGTCTCGATCACTGGCAATGCCTCGCCGACCGAGATCGCGAATCCCACGTTGTTGGCCGCCGTGTTGAACGAACTCTGGAACACCGCGGTATTGATACCGATCACTTCACCGTTGGCGTTGAGGAGAGGACCTCCTGAGTTGCCTGATGAAATCGCGGCATCGGTCTGGATCAGTCCGTCGAGTGCACCATCGGAGTTGGCGATCGTTCGGTTGAGCGCCGACACGATGCCCCGTGTCACGGTGGGTCCGCCGTCGAGGTCGAGTGCGAACCCGACTGCCACTACCTCGTCACCGATCGTGATCGATCCGGGATCGGCGAACACCGCCGGGGCCAGACCATCGAGGTCGACTTTCAAGAGCGCCAAGTCGTTACCCGGATCGGCGGCCAGGACCACCGCCGGAATCGGATCGATGGTGTCACCGAACAACACTCGAACATCGTCGGAGCCTTCCACCACGTGCGAGTTGGTCAGGATTTCACCATCGGACGTGATCACCACTCCGGTGCCGGTCGACCGTCCCGCCCCGGTATTTCCTCGACTCGAGGCCACGACGGTGACGACACTCGGACTGATGCGCTCGACCACCCCGGCGACGTCGACCACCGGGGGAACGTCGAGACCAGGAACAGCAGTGAGTACAGGCTGCGACGAAGGGCGCATCGAGTCAGGAGTCGACACCGTCGCGTCGTCGGACGAGTTGTTCATTTCGGTGGCGATCTGCGCGCCGGCGAAACCGCCCAAGGTGGCGGCTACTGCGAGGACCACAAGAACCTTCGGCCAACGGCGACGTCGCCTACTGGCAGGTTCGGGTTCGAGAACTGGGGCCGGGAACGACTCACCAGCGGGGGGCGGCGGAAGCTCTTCCATCACAAGAAGTGTCTACCGCGAGACGACGGTCGACAGGACGCGGAGACGGTGAGAAGTCGGTGAGAATTCACACCTTCACCCGGCGCTCGAACGCGACGAAGGGGCCCGCAGGCCCCTTCGTACGTTTCGATCGATGCGATCGGCAATCAGCCGGCCTGCACCTTGATCTCGACCTCGACACCAGCCGGCAGGTCGATGCGCTGAAGGCTGTCGATGGTCTGCTGCTTGGGATCGACGATGTCGATGAGACGCTTGTGAATGCGCATCTCGAAGTGCTCACGTGAGTCCTTGTCGATGTGCGGTCCGCGGATGACCGTGTAGCGATGCTTGTCGGTCGGTAGCGGAATGGGTCCACGCACTGTGGCGTTGGTACGAGCCACCGTCTCGACGATCTTTCGCGTCGATTGGTCGATGATCTCGTGATCGAACGCCTTCAGGCGGATACGGATGATTTGAGCCATGAGGTCACCGACTCACTTCAGGATCTTGGTGACTCGGCCCGCACCAACGGTACGACCACCCTCACGAATCGCGAAACGCAAACCCTCGTCCATAGCGATCGGCTTACCCAA
>RFSV01000154.1 GCA_009923785.1 Acidimicrobiia bacterium
GGTCACTTTGCGCAACAGGGTGTGCACAAAGTGAACAGAGGTTGGGTCAGTGGGAGATGCCGGAGCCGGTGGCGACGATCGTCCCGAGGCGACCCGCCTCGTAGTCCTCGAACGCCTGCACGATCTCTTCTCGGGTGTTCATCACGAACGGCCCATAACGCGCCATCGGCTCGTACAGGGGTTCACCACCCAACAGCAGCAGTTCCGCGCCGTGCTCGCCTGCCGTGACCATTACGTCGCCAGCCGAACGTTCGCATACCACCATCGTGCCGTCAGGCGCCTCCGTCTCGTTGACGACAGTCGATCCACCGAACGTGTGCACGAGCGCCGTATGACCCTCTGGCACCGACCAGTGAAGTTCTTCTCCCGGAGTCAGAGTCACGTGCGCATAGGTGACCGAGCGTGTGGTGTCGACCACCCCGACGACTCCAGCCACCACGCCCGAGATGACACGCACCGTTCCGCCACCTGGCAATGTGGTCGACGGAATGTCGTAGGCCTCGTAACCCTGGTAGCGAGGCGGAATCATCTTGTGCGAGGCCGGAAGGTTGACCCACAACTGGAAGCCGTGCATGCGACCGCCTCGCTGCATCATCTGGTCGCTCGGCAGTTCGCTGTGCACGATGCCGGCCCCGGCCGTCATCCACTGAACGGCTCCAGGCGTGATCACACCGTGTCCACCATTGGAGTCGCGGTGTTCCATCTCACCGGCCAGCATGTACGTGACGGTCTCGAATCCGCGGTGCGGATGATCGGGCGCTCCGATCGCCTCACCGGGCCCGTATTCGACCGGTCCCATTTCGTCGAGGAGCAGGAACGGATCGATCGCGTCGACTCGACCCATCGGGAACGGTCGCCGCACGACGAAGCCCCCACCTTCCACTTGTCGTTGTGCAGCGATGACGCCGGCCACTGCTCGCTGACTCATCGACGACCTCCGATCGTGACCGGCACCGATGCCGCATCGGCGGACTGGCGGGCGTGATAACTCGATCGTGTGAGAGGACTCGCTTCGACATGCGCGATGCCCAACGACTCCCCGACCTCTTTCCATCGAGCGAATTCGTCAGGGTGAATCCAGCGAGCTACCGGGAGGTGATGCGACGTGGGGCGCAGGTACTGACCCATGGTCACGATGCTCACGCCGATGGATGCCAGGTCAGCCAGGCACCCGTCAACCTCCTCGACTGTCTCGCCCATGCCGAGCACCAGACCGGATTTGGCGATCAGACCGGCCGAGCGCGCCGCCGACAACACGCCGAGACTGCGCGCGTAACCAGCGGACGGTCGCACGGCACGCTGCAGCCGGGCCACCGTCTCGATGTTGTGGTTGAACACATCGGGTCGCGCCTCGAAGAGGCGCGCGAGTGACGCCTCGTCTCCTTTGGCGTCGGACACCAGCGTCTCGACCCGCGTATCGGGTCGGCGAGCACGAATCGCTCGTACGCATTCGGCCACATGGGCGAAGCCACCATCGTCGAGGTCGTCACGCGCAACCATCGTGAGAACGGCGTGCGACAAACCCATACGGTCGACTGCTTCAGCGATACGGGTCGGCTCGTCGGCCTCGGGAGGCATCGGCTTACGAGTGTCGACCAGACAAAAACCGCAGGCTCTCGTGCATCGCTCGCCGAGCACCATGAAAGTAGCCGTCCCGTCCTTCCAGCACTCCGACAAGTTGGGGCAACCGGCCTCTTCGCACACCGTCACCAATCCGAGTTCGCGCAGTGTGGATTTCACGCCGAGCACTTCGTTCCCGAGACGAACCTTGGGACGCAACCATTCGGGCTTGCGCTCGGCGACATCGAGTCCATCGGTGACACCAGCATCGTTCAGTCGTCCGAGCAAGCGAACCTTTTCGCCTGGCCCTTCACCACGCGAGAAACGCGAGAGGTCTTCAGGGCGATGTATCCAGGCCACATCTTGGCGCTCGACCTCAGCTGCGGTCCACCGTTCAGCGGCCAGACGAGCCACCAGATCGACCACCGTTGACATGTCGACCGACACGCCTTCTTCGGCAAGTGAGGTGACCGGACGGTCGCCGATCCCG
>RFSV01000155.1 GCA_009923785.1 Acidimicrobiia bacterium
GTGTCGGTCACAGGTTTCGACGTGAAGTCAGCGACGGTTGACGGACTCAACGCGAGTTGTAGCCACGTCGACGACGTGTCCGACACGGTGGTGGCCGAGATCGTGGCCGCCGGGTTCCGGGCCACCAGCGACGCCTCGTGCCTCGACGAGGCCGACGTGGTGATCATCTGCGTGCCCACTCCGCTCGACGGCGATGGCGCCCCCGACCTTGGTGCCGTGCTTGCTGCGACGGCCACAATCCGCGACCATCTGCACGCTGGCATGCTCGTGGTGCTCGAGTCCACCACGTATCCCGGCACCACCGACGGCCCGGTGCGCGAGATCTTGGAAGAGTCGGGTCTGGTGGCCGGCCGCGACTTCCATCTGGCGTTTTCGCCCGAACGCATCGACCCCGGCAACCCGGTGTGGGGGATGCACAACACCCCCAAGATCGTGGGTGGCCTCACTCCGGCCTGCACCGAACGAGCCGCCCAGTTCTACGGCCGCATCGTCGACACCGTGGTGCGTGTGTCGGGGCCGCGTGAAGCCGAGATGGCCAAACTGCTCGAGAACACCTACCGACACATCAACATCGCGCTCGTGAACGAGATGGCGGTGCTGTCGCACGAGTTGGGTGTCGACTTGTGGGAGTCGATCGACGCCGCTCGTACCAAGCCGTTCGGGTTTCAAGCCTTCTATCCGGGGCCGGGAGTGGGCGGCCACTGCATCCCGATCGACCCGAACTATTTGTCGCATCACGTGAAGTCGCTCGGCTACGAGTTTCGATTTGTGGAATTGGCGCAAGAGATCAGCAGTCGCATGCCCGAGTACGTGGTAGGGCGACTGGCGCGGTCACTCGCTGCTCGGGGGGCATCGTTGAGTGGGGCTCGGGTGCTGTTGCTCGGCGTCACTTACAAGGCCGACATCGCCGACGATCGTGAGACGCCGGCGCGCGACGTGGTGCGAGCGCTCAGGGTTGCGAGTGCAACCGTATTGGCGCACGATCCGCTAGTGGCCGAGTTCTCGGTCGACGGTTCGCCGGTCCATATGGTGTCCGACCTCGACGAGGCCCTCGGCGCTTGCGACGTAGCGGTCCTGTTGCAGGCCCATTCGGTGTACGACCTCGAACACATCGCGTCGGTGGCCCCGCAGGTGTTCGACACGCGCGGCAAGATGCGCGGGCCCAACGTCGAACGGTTGTAGCCATGAACGTCGTCGTCGTGACCGTCGCCCACCGAGGTGACGACGCACGCATCGTGCACCGCCAGATCAGGTCGCTTCTTGAGGCCAATCATTCGGTCACCCTCATCGCTCCCGATCCGGGGGAGTCGCGATCGCAAGATCCGGCCGGTCTCGAGCGCATCGTGATTCGTCGGGCGGTCGGGCGTCGGCGTGTGCGTGCCTGGTGGGAAGCCCGGCGGGCCACCCGACGATTCGCAGGAATCGCCGACGTGATTCTCGTGCACGATCCTGAATTGGTGCCGGTGCTCGCAATTGGCCGATGGAAGCGAGCGGCTCTGGTGTGGGACGTGCACGAAGACTTCGTGGCCTCGGTGTCGGATCGAGGGTGGTTGCCGCGTGCTGCTCGTCCGTTCGTGCGACGGATCCTGGTGGTATTGGAAAAGGTTGCCCAGAAGCGCTTCCACGTGATCCTCGCCGAAGATTCGTACACATCACGCTTCTCTCATGCGCCGGTCGTGCCGAACAGCACGTGGGTGCTCGACGATCCGGCTGATCTCGACCTGTCGTCGCCACGGGTGGTGTATGTCGGGCGTCTGTCGCGCAGCCGGGGTGTGTCGAGCCTCGTTGCCCTCGGTGAAGAACTGGTGCGTCTCGGTGGCCCGAGACTCGTGCTCGTCGGACCGGCCGACGCCGACGTGGCGGCAGTTCTCGACGACGCGGTTCGGCGCGATGTTCTCGACTGGCACGGGCCACTTCCCAATCCGGAAGCCTTGGCCGTTGTTCGTGGTGCCGTAGCCGGATTGTCCCTCTTGTCGAATCACGCGAACTACGTGCACTCCCGCCCCACCAAGGTGATCGAATACATGGCTCAAGGCACGCC
>RFSV01000156.1 GCA_009923785.1 Acidimicrobiia bacterium
TTGGGTAAGCCGATCGCTATGGACGAGGGTTTGCGTTTCGCGATTCGTGAGGGTGGTCGTACCGTTGGTGCGGGCCGAGTCACCAAGATCCTGAAGTGATCCTTCAGCTTTCATTCTGAACAGGAGAGGGCCATGCCCAAGAACGACAAGCGCATCAAGATCACACTCGAGTGCACCGAGTGCAAGCGGCGCAACTACATCACGATGAAGTCGAAGATCAACGATCGCGAACGCATCGAGATGAAGAAGTACTGCAGTCACGATCGCAAGCACACGATGCACAAGGAGACGCGCTAGCTCCGGCTGGCGCCAGAGGGCAGTAGCTCAGTTGGTAGAGCATCGGTCTCCAAAACCGACGGTCGGGGGTTCGAGTCCCTCCTGCCCTGCACGGAACACCCACTGAGCGAACGAGAAGCGAGCGGTACCACATGTCGATGGATCTGAATCGAGAGCAGAAGAGGACCCTGAAGAAGATGGGTCAACTCGACGAGAAGGGGAATCCCACTCGTCAGGCTCCGACGCGCCGCACGAAGGACGATCGCACCTCGCCGGCCCAGTACCTGCGAGAAGTCAAAGAAGAGATGAACAAGGTGGCCTGGCCGAAGTGGCCGGAGATCCGTAAGTACTCCCTGGTCGTACTGGTGACCGTGGCTCTCTTCACCGCAGTCATCGGCGGCGCCGATACCCTCTTCGGTTTCCTGACCGACTGGCTGTACGAGAACTGATCATGACCGATTCGCTGAACCACGACCTGACATCGAACGACGCGACCACCGACGAGGTGGCGGTGTTCGATCTCACGGCCGATGCCGAATCACCCACACTGGCGGACGACATCGCCGACGATCAGGTCGACGAAATCGATGGCGACGATGGCGAAGCACCGATTCATCCCTGGAACCTTCCCGGCCAGTGGTTCGTCGTGCACACCCAGGCCGGCTACGAGAAGAAGGTCGTGGCCAATCTGAACGCCCGAGTCCAGTCGATGAACATGGAAGATCGAATCTTCGATGTCGTCGTTCCCATGGAAGAAGTCGTCGAGTTCAAGGGCGGCCGCAAGCAGACCGTTCAAAAGAAGGTCTTCCCCGGCTACATCTTGGTGCGCTGCACCATGGACGACGAGAGCTGGTACTGCATCCGTAACACTCCGGGTATCACCGGTTTCGTCGGTCAGAGCCAGAAGGGCCAAAAGCCAACTCC
Organism: Acidimicrobiia bacterium; assembly: GCA_009923785.1. Classification (GTDB taxonomy): domain Bacteria; phylum Actinomycetota; class Acidimicrobiia; order Acidimicrobiales; family Ilumatobacteraceae; genus Casp-actino8. The sequence goes on from RFSV01000156.1 coordinate 1,201, forward strand.
GCTGTCGCGACGCGAAGTCGACACCTTCTTGTCGGCCAAGGGCGACGGCCAGGAGCAGGCCGCTCGTCGCAAGCCCAAGCTCGAATACGAAGTCGGCGAGAGCGTGCGGGTCAAAGAAGGTCCGTTCGCCGACTTCTCCGGTCAAGTGGCCGAAATCAATGCTGACCACATGAAGCTCAAGGTGCTGGTGAACATCTTCGGTCGCGAGACCATGGTCGAGATGGACTTCAGCCAGGTCGCCAAACTCTGACCGATACCGTCACACGAAAGGCACGCCCCATGGCGAAGAAGAAAGTCACCGCGATCGTCAAGATCCAGATTCCTGCTGGCAAGGCCACCCCGGCCCCGCCGGTCGGAACCGCGCTCGGACCGCATGGTGTAGCCATCATGGACTTCGTCAAGGCGTACAACGCTGCGACCGAGAGCCAGGTCGGCACCATCATTCCGGTCGAGATCAGCATCTTCGAAGACCGTTCGTTCACCTTCATCTTGAAGACCCCGCCCACCCCGGTGCTGTTGCGCCAAAAGGCCGGTCTCGAGAAGGCCAGTCAGACTCCGGGTAAGGCCGTGGCTGGCTCGGTGACCGAGGCCGACATCGAAGAAGTCGCCAAGATCAAGATGCCCGACCTCAATGCCTACGACCTCGAAGCTGCGAAGCAGCAGGTTCGCGGAACGGCTCGTTCGATGGGTCTCGTCGTCAAGTAATC
>RFSV01000157.1 GCA_009923785.1 Acidimicrobiia bacterium
CTGCTTGTCATCGCCGCTGAACCCAGGATGACCAACGCAGATCCAGATCTCGGCGAGCGCTCCGTCGTCGGTCCACATGCCGTCATAATCGCACGGGGCGATTGCTCGGACAGCCTCGATCATCGCCGGCCACCCGTTGGTAAGTCGTTTCGAAAGCGTGCGACAATTGCCCCATCGACCGGGCACCTCTGAGGCAAAAGTGCGGCACGGGCCAACCGAAGTTGGGCACGCTTTCACCGGCAGCACGCCCGAACCTCGGATCGATCGAATCCGTCAACCCCAAGTCGGACGGACTCGGCAGGCTGATGTTCCAGGTTCGATGCCGTGGGCTCGAGTCCCTTTGAGCCACGTAGGCGAGCAGTGCTCAGGAACTGGAAGTCAGACTCACAATGTCTCGGCCACTTGAGTCGACCACGGCGACCCTCACTCCATCGCTCAAAGCTGATCCACCTTCACGAATGAACGGATTCACTCCAGACTCAAAGCGATCACCTGCGTCGGCATTCTCCGGCTCCAGGAACCAAGCGAATCTCTCGCCAAGTTGACCATCCCAGGTGTCGGCCGCGCGATTGTTCTCGATCGTGGTGTCAACCCGGTAAGCCATCACGCCACCAGTTGATGGGGCAAGGTCGACGCCGAACCCGACCGCGCGCTTCGACTCCACCACGAGCAACTCATTGTCCGACAGCCGAACCATGGCCGAGATGGGGCGCGAACCCGAACGGGCCTCCACCGCCTCCAGTTGAACCTCCAACGGCAGATCAGACGCATCGAGGCAAATGACCTCCTCGTCGGCGAGCCAACGGAGCAGGAAGAGATCCCATGTACTCAACGCTTTGCTCAGCGCATCCTGGGTAGAGCCGAGGTGAACGTCAGTCCGCGGATCGGGTGCTGAACCGAACTCGAGACTGTCCGGGGCGTGGCCCGCGAGACCAAAGGCATGCATCAACTCGTGCGCCCAAAAGCTCCAGAGTCGGTCGTCATCGACATCCGTCGGATCTCCGTCATAGGGACCGGGCTCGTAGAAGAAGGCTCCACTGGCGAAGAGTCGTGGAACCACACCTTCGTCACTCTCCGGCGAAATATTGATGAATGTGATGTCGGTATCGATGGCCTCAATGGCACGTGGCGGCACCACCACCAAGAGATCGCTCTCGGAGAAGTCGATAAATGGATCGAGAGCCTCCACCAGCACATCCGAGGCCGCGAGCGCCTGAGTCACGTACTCCGGACCACGCTTCGACACCGGAAGGTCGGTGCTGGCGAACGGCAGTCGGACCACTTCAGGCACTATCTCCCAGTCAGCCTGGAGCCGACCCTGCGACATCTCCGTCAGCCAGTCGCTCAATCGGCCGGCCTGCGCTACCGCATCATCGAGCAGGTCGGACTCAGCCGGCAGGTCATCGAAGTCGATGACGGCGAGTTCGATATTGAGCCTTCCCTCGGTTCGTAGGTCCTCGATGCGGGGAAAGCCCACTGACGGCGAGTAGCGCTCGGCGCGGGCGTCGAGCAGTCGGCAGTGGTCATCATCGCGTCCACTCGGGTTGTCGATCTCGAGCACCGTTGTTGTGCTCGCCGGGGTCGTCTCGACGGGAGCTGTCGATGTGGTCGTCGTCTCAACCTGCTGCACGGTGGTCGTGGACGTCGACGGGTCCAACGCGGGTGTCGGGTCGGTCGGGATGACGGTGTCGGCCGAAGCATCATCCGTGGGCGCCGTACCACCGCATGACGTGGTCACGATGCCAACGAAAATCGCGAGCACACGAACAACCCGTCGCACGGGGCGACATTACCGACGGCGAGAGAAATCTTTAGACAAGAAAGTGTGAGACCTCGGGACCCGGGTGCTCTTGGACGACG
>RFSV01000158.1 GCA_009923785.1 Acidimicrobiia bacterium
CTTCATGGACCTTGGTGAGTTCTCGGCACACGACGACCTCACGCTCGTCGCCACATGCGTTGATCAGATCGTCAAGTGTGCGTTCGATGCGATGCGGAGCCTCGAAGACGATCGAGGTTCGCGTGTCGCGCGCGATTTCGGCCAGACGCTCGCTACGTTCGCGTCCCGATCGAGGGACGAATCCCTCGAACACGAATCGTTCGGTGGGAAGTCCGCTGATCGTGAGCGCGGCAAGAGCCGCCGACGGGCCTGGCACGGCGGTGACCAGATGCGAGGTACTCGACACCGCGGCCACCAAGCGTTGGCCGGGATCGCTGATGCCTGGGGTACCGGCATCGGACACCAGCGCAACGTCACGACCGTCGTTCAGGGCGTCGAGCACGCGCGGAATCGAGGGCACTTCGGTGTGTTCGTCGAGGCGCATGAGAGTGGCGTCGATCCCGAGGTTGCTGAGCATGAGTCCGGTGCGGCGGGTGTCTTCACAGCACACCAATCCGACCGACCCCAACACTTCGGCGGCTCGCGGTGACAGATCGCCCATGTTCCCGATCGGCGTGCCGACGAGGAACAGAGTGCTCATGAGGCCGACCTGATCTCGAGTCGGTCGCCCACACGAACGCCCCAACGGCCGAACGAGCCAGCCGACGCCTCGACCACGGTGCGTGCTCGCCAGACTGGGGCTCCCACGCGATGGCGTGGCATGTGTACGGTCTTCACGACCACGCCATCGGCGTCGAGATACGCAACGTCGATGGGAAACTTCATACCGATGGTGTGCACCCATCGGCACGAGGGCAGGATGAACGCGCCCTCCAGACGAGTGCGACCGAGCAGGCCACGTCGACGGGAGGCGCGATCGGATGCCATCTCGGCGCTGGCCAGAACTCGTCCCTCGGTGACCAACCAGACCATGGTCGACGTCTCGCTCGCGGTCATACGAGACAGTTCTACACGTTGAAGCGGAACTCCATCACGTCTCCGTCGACGGGGTGGTAGTCCTTTCCTTCCACGCGGATCTTGCCCACCTCTTTGGCTTTGACCCACGATCCGAGTTCGAGCAGTTCATCCCAGTGGATCACCTCGGCCTTGATGAAGCCCCGTTGGAAGTCGGTATGAATGCGTCCGGCGCATTCGGGAGCGCTGGAATCGGCCCGGAACGTCCAGGCTCGAGATTCTTTCTCGCCGGTGGTGAAGAACGTGCGCAGACCGAGCAGGTGATAGGCGCTTCGCACCATGCGGAACAGTGCCCCTTCGCCGAGCCCGAATCCCTCGAGCATCTCGGCGCGCTCGGCCGGATCTTCGATCGTGGCCGCTTCGGCTTCGAGCTGAACACACATGCCGATGATCTCGACGTTGTCGCCGGCGTCGTTGAACTCTGCGGCGATGCGCGCTTCGACCGCTGGAATGGTGTCGAGTTCGTTCTCGCCGACGTTGGCCACCACGAGCACACGACGATTCGTGAGGAGGAAGTGGGGCTCGAGAATCTCGCGTTGGTCGACCGAGAGGCCTGCTCGATAGAGCGGACGACCGTCCGACAGAGCGGCCTGCGCGAGCTCGAGCGCCTCGACCTCGGGAAGAAGATTGCGATCGAGCTTCGACTGGCGCTGCGCCTGGGCGAGTCGCTTTTCGACGGTCTCGAGATCGGCGAGGGCGAGTTCGATCTCGACCACGCGGAGATGCTCGAGCGGATCGGATGGCCCGGGCACGTCGTCATCGACGAAAGCTCGTAACACGAGCACGATGGCGTCCACTTCGCGAATGTTGGCCAGGAACTTGTTGCCGAGGCCTTCGCCTTT
>RFSV01000159.1 GCA_009923785.1 Acidimicrobiia bacterium
CGATGCTGGAGCGCTACCGCGACCGGGCACGAGCCGTGAAGCAGCGGCCGCTACCGCCGGTCGCCGGCGACGAGCGCAAGGCCTTCATCGAACAGGCGCAGCGCGACTTCATGGATTTCGCGATCATCGGTGATGCCGCATGGGCCATGGATGATGGGGTGCTGACCCTGACGGTTGACCTTCGCCCGAAGGACTCCTGAGGTCCTCGACCGTGTCCGCTCGCTCGAGCGGGTTGGTAGTATTCGTCGCGCATCGCGGACGTGGCTCAGCTGGTAGAGCATCACCTTGCCAAGGTGAGGGTCGCGGGTTCGAATCCCGTCGTCCGCTCCAAAGTGAAAACCCCGGGCTCTCGCCTGGGGTTTTCACATTTGACGGGTGTGTTGTCGGGATTCGGGAGGAGGACCGCTGGTGGCGGTCCGACGGCTCCCGTCGTCCGCTCCAGGAAGTCCACGTCGGGTAGCCGATTCACCCGACACTGGATTCCTTGATGAGGCCGAACCCCGGGGGAATCCGTACGGGGATACGTTTGGTTATGGCGAAGCCGTCGTCGGCGGAGCTTCTCGACCCGATGAAGTTGGCGCGCGCCTTCGACCTCAACTGATCCAAGGAGATCACATGGATCGCGGACAACTCGCGACTCGTCATCACGAAGAGCTCGAGCTCTTCACCCGCACTCATCCGCGTTCGGCCGAGATCGCTGGTAACGCACGTCGGCACTTGGTAGCCGGCGTTCCCATGCCGTGGATGACGCGCTGGCCCGGAAAGTTCCCCGTATTCGTCGACCACGCGTCCGGAGCTCGTTTCGTGGACGTTGACGGCAACGAGTACGTCGACTTCTGCATGGGCGACACGGGTGCCATGGCTGGCCACGCACTGCCCGCGGTCACCGACGCCCTAGCCGAACGCGCCCGGCTCGGAATCACCACGATGCTGCCGAGCGAGGACGCAGTGTGGGTGGCCGATGAATTGCGACGACGTTTTGGACTCGACAAATGGCAGATGGCCATGACGGCGACCGATGCCAATCGTTTCGTGCTCCGGTTGGCTCGAGCGATCACCGGCCGTCCGAAGGTTGCGGTGATCGACTGGTGCTACCACGGCACTGTCGACGAGTCGCTCGTCGTCCTCGGAGACGATGGCCAGATGATGCATCGTCCAGGTGCCATCGGACCGAGTACCGACGTGCAGGCGACCACTCGCGTGGTGCCGTTTAACGATCTCGAAGCGCTCGACGTCGCGCTCGCCCAGGGCGACGTCGCGTGCCTGTTGATGGAGCCGGCTCTCACCAACATCGGCATCGTGCTCCCCGATCCGGGGTATCTCGACGCAGTCCGCGAGATTGCGCGGCGCCACGGTGTGCTGTGGGTCATCGACGAGACACACACCATCTGCGCCGGACCCGGCGGTTGCACCAAGGCGTGGAACCTTGATCCCGACTTCTTCGTGATCGGCAAACCGATCGGTGGCGGAATGCCGGTCGCCGCCTACGGCATGACCGCCGCCGTCGCCGAACGAGTGGAAGCGTTGATCGGCGACCACTTGGTTGACGTCTCGGGAATCGGCGGAACGCTCACCGGCAACGCGCTTGCTGTGGCCGCCGTGAAGGCGACGCTGTCAACCACACTTCTCGACGATGACTTCGTCCGCATGATCAATCTGGCCTCTGCGTGGACCGACGGGGTCGAGAACGCGTATCGGGCTCGCGGACTTGACTGGCACGTGCAGCAACTCGGCGCCCGAGCCGAGTACTGGTTCTGTCCGCCACCACGCAA
>RFSV01000160.1 GCA_009923785.1 Acidimicrobiia bacterium
CGTCGCGGAAGTGCGACTCGAGCATGCGCATGGCCTTCGGTGTGAAACCACGGCTCACGAGGGTACGCAGACGAGTGTGATCGGGCGGATCGAGATCGATCATGAGGCGAGCCGAGTCGTTGTCGATTTCGGTGGGGGCCTCGTTCATGAGCGAGCCCTTCTTGGCCGACGAGAAGGTCTGGAACTTGCGGCTCACTTCCACGACGTCGGCGTGACGAGTGATCGCCCAGAACTCTTCTGTGTAGGCGGGTTCGACGCCGCGGCACTTGAGGACCGGCGCTTCGTCGCGCATTTGCCTGTACAACTCGAAAGGTGGGCCGAACTTGTACGACGCGTGCGAGATCACATCGAGGACGTCGTAACTCAGGTCGTACTTCATCGTGTGCCCCTCGTCGTCGTGAAGTGGTCGATCAGCGATCCGTCCCAAGGACGAGACCACTGGTCGGAACCCCCGTGCCGGCGGTCACCAGCACGTTCTCGACACTATCCACCTGATTCAGGCTCGTACCACGCACCTGCCGCACACCTTCGGCGATGCCGTTCATACCGTGGAGGTAGGCCTCGCCCAACTGCCCGCCATGGGTGTTGATGGGGAGTCGTCCGCCGATCTCGAGGGCTCCGTCGGCAATGAAGTCTTTGGCGTCACCGCGGGCACAGAATCCGAACTCCTCGAGTTGCATGAGGACGTACGGAGTGAAGTGGTCGTACAGAATCGCGGTCTGGATGTCGGACGGCGAGAGTCCTGACGACGTCCAGAGTTCGTCGGCTACGACCTTCATCTCGGGGAGTTGCGCGATGTCGTCGCGGTAGAACGAGGTCATCGTCCACTGCTGGTCGCCGGCTCCCTGAGCACCGGCGAGAACCACAGCCGGCTTGTTCGGGAGATCACGGGCTCGTTCGACGCTCGTGACCACCAGAGCCTGTCCGCCGTCGGTCTCCTGGCAACAGTCGAGGAGATGCAGAGGATCGACGATCCAGCGGCTGTTCTGGTGATCCTCGAGAGTGATCGGTTGCTCGTGGAACCAGGCGGCCGGGTTGTTGGCGGCATGGCGACGCCCGGCCACGGCGACTCGTCCGAAGTCGAGTGAGGTGGCGCCAGAGAGATGCATGTAGCGACGGGCGACCATGGCCACCCAACTCGCCGGAGTGAGAAGGCCGGCCGGCGTGGTCCATGAGAACTGTGCTCGTTCGGCGGTGGCCGAGGCGTCGAGATCTTGTACGCCAGCGCCGAAACGACGACCGCTGCGTTCGTTGAAGGCTCGGTAGCAGACGACGGCATCGGCGACTCCGGTGGCCACGGCCATGGCAGCCATCACGATCGTTCCGCAAGCTGCGCCGCCGCCGTAGTGAACGCGACTGAAGTGCCGAAGCGAACCGATACCCACGTGGCGGGCGATCTCGATGTCGGGATTGTTGTCGGTGGAGTACGTGACCATGCCATCGATGTCGGACGGCGACAGTCCGCTGTCGGCGATTGCTGCAGCCACCGCCTCGCTCGCGAGACTCATCTCGCTGCGACCTGAATCCTTGCTGAACTCGGTCGCGCCGATGCCGACGATTGCCGCCTTGCCACCGAGCTGATTACCGATTCGTGTGACGCTCATGGCAGCACCACCTCGACCGTGGCATTCATGTGATCACCTAGCGAATTGGAACCCTTCACGGCGATGAGAAGGATCGGGTGTCGGGAAGTCGCGTGGAGGTCATGGAGGTTCCTGTCTC
>RFSV01000017.1 GCA_009923785.1 Acidimicrobiia bacterium
CCGCAACGGCAAGAAGGTTGCGACTCTCGGACCGGGCGCCGTCATCGGCGAATTGTCCCTTCTCGACCACGGACCCCGCACCGCCACAGTGGTGGCTGATTCCGACTGCACGATGCTCGTGATCAGCCAGCGCCAGTTCCTCGGTGTGATCGATGCCATTCCGGCGTTGGCCCACAAGTTGTTGGGCACTCTCGCAGGTCGAATTCGCGAACTCGACCGCCAGTACTACGGCTGATCTAATCGTCACCTCCTGGTGAGGTTCCCCATCATCGCGACGCCCGAGTAGCGTTCTCCCTGCATGGCTACGCACACCGACTCCCCGGCCGCGCCCTCGGGCCCGCGGCGACTGAAGCCGTATCAGCTCTCGATCGCCATCGGCTCGTTCATGGCCGTGTTCATCACGGTGTCGGGAATTCTTCCTCTTGTCACCGGCTGGGAAAACGATTCCCCGATTCACCGCGAGGTGTTCGGAGGGATCCCGGGCCCCTTGAAAGTCGCTTTCTACACGGTCATTCCCGCCCTGATCCTGTGGGGCTCGTTCCGATTCGCCGATCGGGTCCGCAACTGGGAACGTGGCGCCCCCGATCGTCGCCGCACCACAACCAAGAACGCCAAGAACCGCCTGCGCGATTTTCGGGCCGGCGTTTACATGCAGACCTTGCTCCGAGACTCGGCGGCCGGGCTCATGCACTCGCTCATCTACTTCGGATTCCTGATCCTGCTCGGTGTCACGACGGTGCTCGAGGTCGATCACCAACTTCCCGAGAGTCTCAAGTTCCTGCACGGTGACGTGTACCGCGGCTACGTGTTCGTCGGCGACTTCGCCGGCCTCATGTTCACCGCCGGTGTGGTCTGGGCGATCGTGCGCCGTTACGTGCAGCGCCCGTATCGCATTCGCATCAAGACGAAGCCCGAGCACGCCGTGATTCTTGGCGTACTGCTCGCCATCGGCGTGTCGGGATTCGGCGCCGAGATGTTCCGAATTGCCGAGAACCAGGCGAGTGGTCTGAACATGAACCACGAGAAGTGGTCGTTCATCGGTTACCCACTGGCCCAGGCGGTCGACGGTTGGTCGCTCAGCAGTCTCGAACTGTGGCATCAAGGGTGGTGGATCGCTCACGTTCTCACGTTCGTGGCGTTCCTCGTGATTCTTCCTTTGACGATGCTTCGTCACATCTTCACGTCGCCCCTCAATATGTATCTGAAGGATCGCGAACGACCCAAGGGTGCGATGAAGGCCATGCCGAATCTCACCGAGACGTCGCTCGAGACCTTTGGCGCGGCCGTGGTCGAAGACTTCACGTGGAAGCAGCTCCTCGACACCGATGCCTGCACCATGTGCGGACGTTGCACGAGCGTGTGCCCGGCTCATGCCACGGGCAAGATGCTCGATCCGCGTGAGATCGTGTTGAAGACCGGTGAAGTGATGGCGGCCACGGCGTCGCACGCTCCGGGTGGACGCGTGAGCCCTCCTCTCGGAACCGATCCCGAGATCACGATCTCGGCCAATTCATTGTTCGAGCGCATCACCGCCGAAGAAGTGTGGAGTTGCACGTCGTGTAAGGCGTGTGACGAGATCTGCCCGGTGAACATCGAGATCCTCGACAAGATTCTTGACATGCGTCGGTATCTGTCGCTCATGGAGAGCAATTTCCCAGCCGAGCTGGGCAACGCCTACCGCGCCATGGAGAACCAGGGCAACCCGTGGGGCATGAACCAAGGTGATCGTGCCGAGTGGGCCAAGGATCTCGACGTCGACATCGTCGATCCAGGCGATGTCTTCTCGCACGAGTATCTCTACTGGGTTGGTTGTGCCGGTTCGTTCGACGACAAGAACAAAAAGGTCACGCAGTCGATGGCCAAGTTGTTGAGTCGGGCTGGAATCGACGTGGCGATCCTCGGACCGAGCGAGATGTGCACGGGTGACTCGGCCCGTCGTTCAGGAAACGAGTACCTGTTCCAGATGCTCGCCATGCCCAACATCGAGGCTCTCAACGGAATGGGCGTCAAGAAGATCATCACCCAGTGTCCGCATTGTTTCAACACGCTGGCCAACGAGTACCCGCAGCTGGGTGGCAACTACGAAGTGATCCATCACACGCAGTTGCTCGAGCAGCTGATCGACAGTGGGCAGCTCGATGTGAGCAACGCGACGCTGGAGGAGCGCATCACGTACCACGACTCGTGCTACCTCGGGCGTCACAATGACGTCTACATGGCACCCCGCAAAGTCGTTGCGTCGATCAAGGGTGTAGAAGTCGTCGAGATGAGCCGCAACGGCACCAAGGGAATGTGCTGTGGCGCCGGCGGTGCCCGTATGTGGATGGAGGAATCCATCGGAACGAAGGTGAACGACGAACGTGCTCGTGAGGCACTGTCGACGGGTGCATCCCGCGTGGCGACGGCTTGTCCGTTCTGTTACATCATGCTCGACGACGGCGTGAAGGGCGCTGGTGTCGAGGAGGATCAGGTTCGTGTGGGTGACATCGCCATACACCTGCTTGAAGCCATCGAGAACGGTGAGCGACAGTTGGCCAATCCCGGATCTCCTCTCGCCACTCCAGTCGCCGGAGAGTGACGAAACCCCTCAGGGGGTGAGGTGGGCGAGGACGAGAGAGCGCAAGGTGTCGATGTTGGCGCCGTTGTGCGTGCTCACCCACACCACGTCACCGGGCTCGAGTTCGCAGCCGGCCGCCAGTTCCTTCTTGCGAGTTTGACGTTTCGACGATTTCACTTTGTCACCTTTGGTCGCCACGACGGTGTGAGGGATCTCGTTCTCACGCAGCCAGTCGAGCATCTGCACGTCGAGTTTCGTCGGACCGATCTCGCCGTCGACCAAGACGAACACCATGACGAGAGGTTCGCGATCGAGGAGGTATCCCTCGATCATTTGTTGCCAACCCTGCTTCACGCGACCCGGTACGGCTGCGTATCCGTAACCCGGGAGATCGACGAGGGTTCCTCCCTTGGGAGCGGTGAACACGTTGATCAACTGCGTGCGTCCGGGTGTGTTCGAGACCCGCGCCAACTGCCGCTGGTTGGCAAGGGCGTTGATGAGTGACGACTTGCCGACGTTGGATCGGCCGACGAATGCCACTTCGGCGGGAGAGTCGGGAAGATCTCGAACGTCGGTTGCCGACTTCACGAATTTGATCTGTAGTGGCCCGGTCACGATGACGAGTGTACGAACCGTCAGCGTTCGAAATTCTCGAAGTAGCGGCTCGGCGTGGGGCCGCGCTGACCGAGATATTTCGAACCGCGCGCTCCTTTGCCGTAAGGCTGGTCGGCGGGCGTCGTCATCTGCATGAAGCTCACCTGCCCGATCTTCATACCGGGGTACAAGGTGATGGGCAGACTGGCCACGTTGGCCAATTCGAGAGTGACGTGGCCGTCGAAACCCGCGTCGATGAATCCGGCTGTGGAGTGGATGAGGAGTCCGAGTCGCCCGAGCGAACTCTTGCCCTCGATACGTGCCACCAGATCATTGGGAACGGCGACTCTCTCGAGGGTGGAGCCAAGGACGAACTCACCCGGGTGCAACATGAACACACCGTCGAGCGGGATCTCCACCAGTTCGGTGAGGTCGGTCATGTCCTTCTTCACATCGATCACGCCAGCGGTGTGATTGCGAAACACCCGGAACAGATTCGACACCCTGACGTCGATCGACGAGGGCTGGATCATGGTCTCGTCGAGCGGATCGATGACGATCCGACCGGCGGCCAGGGCTTCTCGGATGCTGCGGTCGGACAGGATCACGATCCAACCGTAGTGGGCCGGCCGGCCTATCTCGCAGGTGATGGCCCTGTGGGCCACCGCTAGCCTGGCGCATCAACGGGCTTGCCCGGCGCTGCGGATGTAGTTCAATGGCAGAACATCAGCTTCCCAAGCTGAGAACGCGGGTTCGATTCCCGTCATCCGCTCGATGACCCTGCGGCAGACGGCTCTCGACCTGGACGCCGACGATCCCTTGGCGTCGTACCGCGACGAGTTCGTCATTCCCGATCCGAATCTCGTCTATCTCGACGGCAACTCGCTTGGGCGAACTCCGAAAGCCACGGTGGCCCGTCTTCGGCAGGTCGTCGAGTCCGAATGGGCCGGGGACCTCATACGAAGTTGGCAGCACTGGCTCGACTTGCCCCGCCGAGTCGGAGACAGAATGTCGGCGATCATCGGTAGCCGACCGGGTGAAGTCGTCGTGCACGACTCGACCACTCTGAATCTGTATCAGGGAGTTCACATCGCCCTCGGTCTGCGCCCGAATCGTCGGGTGATCATGGTGCCCGCCGACGAGTTTCCGACCGATCGCTATGTGGTGGAAGGAATTGCCGCTGAGAAGGGGCTCGAAGTTCGGCCCTTCAGTCCGGATGCCGATCTCTCCGACGTCGCCGTCGTGGTTCGAAGCGTGATCGATTACCGATCGGCCGAGCTAGCAGATGTGGCCGAGTTCACCGTGCGGGCACGTGAGCAAGGTTCGTTGGTTCTCTGGGACCTGTCACACACTGCCGGCGCGATCGAATTCGACGTTCACGCTCTCGGAGTCGAACTGGCTGTCGGCTGTACGTACAAGTTCTTGAACGGAGGTCCAGGCGCACCAGCGTTCACTTTCGTGAAAAGCGAACTGCAGAAGGATGCACACCAGCCCATTCACGGTTGGTTCGCCCAGAAGGACCAGTTCGAGATGGAGCGTGGTTTCTATCCGCACGATGACATTCGCCGTGTCTTGCTCGGAACTCCGCACGTGTTGAGCCTCGTTGCGGCCGAGGAGGGGATTGCCTTGTCAGCCCGCGCGGGAATGGCGAACATTGCTGCCAAGGGTCGAGCCCTCACTGCTTTCGCCCTCGACGTGTGCGATCGATTCGGTTTGGTCACGTCCACTCCACGTGATCCCGATCGACGCGGCTGTCATATCGCAATCCACGTCCCTGATGCTCGGGAACGTTTGAGTCGATTGACCGATCGTGGAGTGATTGCCGACATGCGGCCTCCTGACATTCTTCGATTCGGAATGAGCCCTCTCACGACTCGATTCGTCGACGTCTGGGACGGACTCGAGCGAACGGCTTCCCTCACCTCGTGATTCTCTACGACGACGCTCTCCGGGACTCGATATCCAACAACCTTGCGGCGCACACACGGCGTGCGCACTCTCTCGACGGCTACCGCCACGCTGCCGTAGCCATCGTTCTCGTCGACAGCGATCCTGACGATCACGAGGATCCGTGCCCGGTGGGCGACGACCCGATGAAGAGTGTTCCGGGAGACATCGACGGTCTCGACGGACGGGTATTTGGCGTGGCTGGCGGGGCCGCCTTTTTGTTGTGCCGACGAGCGGCCCGCATGAACCGACATGCGGGCCAATGGGCACTCCCTGGTGGACGACTCGATGACGGAGAGTCTCCGATCGATGCAGCCTTGCGCGAGCTCCACGAAGAACTCGGTCTGAAGTTGGGTGCCGATCACGTTCTCGGTCTGCTCGACGACTATCCGACACGTTCGGGCTTCGTGATGACACCGGTGGTGCTGTGGGCCGGCCCCGATGCCGTGATCACCCCCGATCCGAACGAAGTCGCCTTTGCGTATCGAATCGGTCTTCGCGAATTGTGCCGATCCGATTCACCGCGGTTCGTGAACATCCCCGAGAGCGATCGACCGGTCATCCAACTTCCCCTCAGTCGAGACCTGATCCATGCGCCCACTGGAGCGGTGCTGGCTCAGCTTCGCTGGGTCGCAATCGAGGGTCGCGTCAACGAGCGGGTCGATCACTACGAACAGCCGGTGTTCGCATGGAAGTGAACACTCGCCAGGCGAACCAGACCAGTACGAACTGAAGCGGCAGTCGGCCGTACGACACGACTTGGTCGCTGAATGGTCGATCACGCCAGTCCCAGGTCATGTAGAGGTTGGCCGGATAGACGCCGACGAGAAGAGCGATTGCCGCGAGGGCGCCGACTCGTCGCGTACGTGGGAAGACAAGGAGGGGACCGACGAGGAGTTCGGCGACACCGCTTGCGTAGGTCCAGAAGCGCTCGGAGGGGGGTAGCCACGGAGGCACAATGTCGTCGAAGAATTGGGGATTCACGAAGTGCATCAATCCGGCGAGGGTGATGAATCCTCCGAGAACGAGTGAGACTCGATTCCACCGTGGACCAGACATCTCGTCACCTTACTGCCGGTACGCTCGACCGATGAGCGACGTGTCGATCACCGAGTCGACTCTGGTTCGACCGATGCTCCGCGGTGTCTTTCATCGTGTTGCCGTCGTCGTCGCCCTTCCGGCTTTCGTAGTGCTGATCGCATTGTCGTCGTCGGCCGGAGCACGGGCTGCAAGTGCCATCTATGCAGCCGGCATCTTGGCAATGCTCGGAGTATCAGCCGTTTATCACTCGGGGAGATTGAGCGAGAGAACCCAAGCGGTTTTCAAACGAATCGACCACTCGACGATTCTTCTCGCCGTCACCGGTAGCTACACAGCCGTAGCTGTCGGAGCTCTCGAAGGTCGGAGCCAGATCACGTTGTTGGTGTTCGTATGGACTGCGGCGGTCGTCGGAGTGATCATTCGCATGCGCTGGTTGCATGGCCCTCGCTCCGTGACGGCAACGGTGTACTTGGTGGTCGGATGGAGCGCCCTCGTCGAGATCACAGCTTTGGTGCGATCGCTCGATGCCGCCGACACCGCTCTGCTCGTGACCGGAGGCGGTCTCTACACCCTTGGCGCAATCATCTATTCGGCGAAGTGGCCGAATCCTTTTCCGAAAGTTCTCGGATTCCACGAGGTGTTCCATGCGCTGGTGGTGGGAGCGGTGGTGGTCCATTACGTCCTCGTTGCCCGATTGGTGCTCCCTGCGTGATCGATCCGACCGTCCTCTACGACGTGATCGACGGTGTAGCCACCATCACTCTTCACCGACCCGAAGTTCGCAACGCGTTCGGGTCGGGTATGGGTGACGAACTTTCCGAGGCCTACCGACGGGCCGATTCGGACGACTCCGTACGCGTCGTTGTCCTCACTGGTACGCCACCGGCCTTCTGCGCCGGTGCCGACATGTCGGGTGGTGGCGAAACGTTTCGCCCGCGCGATGAGGAAGGCTTCACCGCTTCCGGAGTGTCGATGCGTGCCTGGAACGTTCGCAAGCCGGTGATCGCTGCCGTGAACGGCCATGCAATCGGTATCGGGTTCACCCTCACGTTGCAGTGCGACATTCGAATCTTCGCTCGCGATGCCAAGTACGGCATCGTGCAAGTACGGCGCGGAATGATGGGCGACGGAATGTCGCACTGGACTCTTCCGAGAATTGCTGGGTTCGCGAATGCCGCCGACGTCCTCCTCACCGGTCGAACCTTCGACGGTGACGACGCTCTTCGTATGGGTGTCTGCAGTCGGGTGCTCGACAACGATCAGGTGTTGCCGACCGCACTCGAGATCGCTCGAGACATCGTGGTCAACGTGTCTCCCGCTTCGGCGGCGGCGAGCAAGCACGCGCTGTGGCGGACGTGGTCATCGACGGCCGACGACATCGAGCGGATCGAGACCGAGTTGCACCATGTCCTCATGCGTCTTCCCGACGCGAAGGAAGGTGTCGAGGCGTTTCTCGAACGGCGCGATCCTCGTTGGACGACACGTGTCACCGACGTGATCGAGTGACATTCGCAGCCCACAGCTGACCAATACTCGTCCTACCGTTCGGCTTCCCGAGCCCGGAGGTGACGACATGACAGCGATCATGAACCGTATTCACGAAGAACACCGCGAGATGCTTCCGCATGTGAAGGCCATGCGCACGACGGCCGAGCTGGTTGGTCACACACCGCATTCGGTCGTGGTGTCCCGATGTGAGGAAGCACTCCAGTTCATCCAACATCATCTTCTTCCGCATGCTCGTGCCGAGGAGCAGTTTCTGTATCCGGTCCTCGATCGCTTGGAGCGAGCACGACTCGGTTCGGCACTTCTGCGATGGGATCATGGCGAGATGGAACGGCATGCTGGCGACTTGCGGGGCCACTGGGAGAAATTGGTGTCGAATCGACTCATGACCGACGACGTCGAACGAAGAGTGCGAGAGACCCTTCTTGGCCTTCACGATCTGATCATCCAGCACTTCACCAAGGAAGACGATCTGGTGGTACCACTTCTGGAGGCCAATCTGTCCCAGGAGGAGGTCGACGAGATCGAACACGACATGTCGGTGCTCGAAAGACGTCTCGTGTGACCTGAGATCACCTTGGCTCGCCGGTGGGGTCGAAGGGGGCCCGAGTTAGTCTTTCCACCTGGTGTTGTCGCCTCGTCGAGCCCCCCGTCGACCACGTCGCCCCACCCGCTTGCCGTGGGTCGCGGGTGTCCTGAGCGTCCTCGGACTCGCGCTTTTTCATGGCAGTCCAGCGAGTGCAGACGACTCCGTCACCGACGGCACTCGAACCTTGACGGTGTCGAAGAGTGCCGAATTGTCGGGTGACGGCGACACGATTCTCGTGACGGGTAACGGATACGACGAATCGAAAGGTATCTACGTCGGCCTGTGCGTGATCACGTCTCCCGACGAACAGCCGTCGCCATGCGGAGGCGGTATCGATCGCGAAGGCGCCACCGGAGCCTCCGAATGGATCTCCTCGAATCCTCCGTCATACGCCACCGGACTTCCGATCCCCTACGAACCCGGTGGCTCGTTCCGTGTCGAGTTGTCGGTGACTCCGGCAATCAACGAAGTCGTCGACTGTCGGAACGTGGCCTGTGCCATCGTGACCAAGAGTGATCACACGATCATCACTGATCGATCGCAGGATCTGATCATTCCGGTGACGTTCACCGGAACCGCTCCCACGACCACGACTGAAGTTTCCTCCGAATCCACGGCACCAGCCGAGACCGCTCCGGAGATCACCGTCGCCGATGGTGTGGCCGATCTGGCCGACGCGGCCACTGGCGGCAGCGATGGGGGACCGGTAGCAATTGTCGTGATCGTGGCCGCAGCAGCAGTGGTGGCCACCGTAGTGATCGCCGTGCGTCGTCGTTCGAAGTCGACTCCACGATGAAGGTGACGAGATCGCTTCGGCACATCCTGATCGCGGCGTCGCTCGTCTCGGTCGCTTCGTGCTCGTCGAGTTCCGATCGCACCACCGATGGTGAACGCATCGTCACCATGACAGCTGGCCTCACTGAGGCGGTCTTCGCATTGGGTTTCGGAGATCTGGTCGTGGGGCGGGATCTCGGGAGCACTCTCGCCGAAGCATCCGACCGACCGATCGTCACCACCACCCACGACGTCAACGTCGAGGCTCTGCTCGCCGTGCGACCGACACTCGTGATCGTCGACGAAGACACCGGACCCGATGAAGCTCTCGATCAGGTGCGGTCGACGGGAGTTCGAGTCGAAGTGGTCGACAAAGCCACAGGTGTCGACGAGATCGTTCCCCGACTCGAAAAGGTCGCCGCCATCCTCGGTGCGCCTGAGCGGGCTGCCCGACTCGGGGCACTCATCGACAGCGAACTCGAGCGTGTTCGGGCCGAAACTTCGACCTTCACACCTCCCCGGGTTGCGTTCCTCTACGTACGCGGACCAGCTGGCGTCTACTTGCTGGGAGGACCGGGGTCCGGCCCCGACTCGATCATCGAAGCGGCCGGTGGGATCGATGCGGGAACGGCCATCGGACTCGACCTGCCGTTCACTCCTCTCACACCTGAGGCCTTGGTCGAGGCGGCGCCCGACATCTTGCTCGTCACCACGACCGGCCTTGCGTCGGTCGACGGCTTCGACGGTCTCCTCGAACTCGTGGGTGTGCAGCAGACACCAGCCGGTAAGGCTCGTCGGGTGATGACGGCTGAAGACGGTCTCCTCTTCAGTTTCGGGCCGCGCACGCCGGACTTGGTGGCCGGGCTCCGAGCAGAAATGATCGTGCAGATGGAAAAGGTTCCGGCATGAGCCGACGGCGCGATCACGTGGCGACGTTCGACCCACGCATGGTCGCGTTGGTCCTCGTGGTCATGTTGTTGGCCACGGTCCTGCTCTCGGCGGCCATCGGGGCGTATCACGTCTCGGTTGGAGACGTGTTCGGAGCGGTGCTCCGTCGAATTGGGGTCATGTCGGGCGATCCGAGTGACCCGATCGCTGACGAGCTGATCTGGTTCATCCGCCTTCCGCGCATCGTTCTCGGAATCCTTGTCGGTGCATGCTTGGCGACCGCTGGTGCTGTGATGCAGGGGGCGTTCGCCAACCCGTTGTCCGAACCGGGCATCGTCGGTGTGTCGTCAGGAGCTATGGCGGGTGCGGCGTTGCAGATCGTGACCGGCTTTGCTCCTTTCGGGATCTGGACTCTTCCGGTTGCGGCGTTTCTCGGCGGTCTGGCTGCTGTGGCCATCGTGTACGCCACAGCTCGCCACGATGGTCGAACCGAGACCATCACTCTCATTCTCATGGGTGTGGCACTCAACGCGCTGGCTGGTGCGATCATCGGACTTCTCGCCTATGTGGCCGATGACGCGTCGTTGCGTTCGCTCACCTCGTGGACTCTCGGCTCTCTCGCCCAGTCCACGTGGGAGAAAGTGTGGATCGTGGCTCCAGCGGCGGCGCTCGGCATGATCGGTGCGTTTTCGCTCCGTCGCACACTCGACTTGTTGTCACTCGGTGACCGAGCGGCCCGTCATGTGGGCGTCGATGTCGAGAAAGCACGCATTCGCGTGCTCGTGGTGGTGGCGATTCTTGCCGCTTCGGCAGTGGCGGTCTCGGGCATCGTTCTCTTCGTCGGTCTCTTGGTTCCGCACGTGGTCCGCTTGTTCGTGGGCCCCACTCACAAGAATCTTCTGCCGTTGTCGGTTCTGTTCGGTTCGGTCGTGGTGGCTCTGGCTGATCTCCTGGCTCGAAACATCGTCGAACCGGCCGAGCTTCCACTCGGAGTCCTCACGTCGATCCTGGGCGCCCCGGTCTTCATTTGGCAGTTGCGCCGTCTGCGCACCCGGCACGGAGGTTGGGCGTGAGCAAACTTCGTGCTCGTGGCGCGTCGCTCGAACGCGATGGAACCGTCTTGTGCTGTGATGTCCACGTCGAATTCGAGGCGGGACAACTCGTGGCCATCGTGGGTCCGAACGGCGCTGGCAAGTCGAGTCTCCTGGCGCTGCTCGCGGGTGACCTCGAACCAGCCGACGGGTCGGTCGATCTCGACGGGGCGAGCCTGGGATCGGTGGAGCCGTTGGAGTTGGCGCGCCGTCGTGCAGTTCTTTCGCAATCGAACAGTGTCGCCTTCCCGTTCTCGGTCGCCGAGGTCGTCACCATGGGACGCTTCCCCTGGTCGGCGCAGTCGAGTGCGGCAACTGATCAGCGGATCGTGGCCGAGTCGATGGCGGCCACCGACGTTTCTCACTTGGCGCGCCGTCGTATCACCACCTTGTCGGGAGGTGAAGCCGCCCGAGTGGCTCTGGCTCGAGTTCTCGCCCAGGACACCTCCATCGTGTTGCTCGACGAACCAACCGCATCACTCGACATCAAGCACCAGGAGATGGTGTTCGACCTCCTCCGAGCCAAAGCGAAGGACGGGGCTCTCGTCATCATCGTGGTGCACGACTTGGAGGCGGCGGCCGCCATTGCCGACCGTCTGATCGTGATGAACGACGGCCGAGTGGTGGCCGACGGTCGACCCGATCAGATCCTGTCGTCGGAGCTGTTGAGTGACGTCTATGACTATCCGCTGACTGTGAAAGCCGATCCGGTCAGTGGTTCACTGGAGATTCGTCCTCGTCGGAATCCCCCGACCGGTCCCTAAAGCGGAGGTCTCCCCATGAAACGAGTCGTGCGTCGTGCGTCGGCCGTCGTCGCTTCTCTCATCCTCGTTGCATCGTGTGGAGGGTCCGACGATTCCGCCGGAACGTCGGTGGCCGACACCGCTGCGGAAATCACGACCGAATCGCCTGTGACCGAGGCTCCAACGACCACCATCGCCGAGACCACGACGACTGCGGCTCCGGCTGGACCGTCGGTCGAGATCGTTGGCGGAGTCACCGACTTCCCGTCCGATGCCGAAACAGTGGTGACCGTCATCGGTTCGGGCTTCACCGACCTCGCTTTAGGAAACCGTCCACCTCTCGATGGACTTCCTACCGGTGTATACATCGTCGTCGGTACCTTCGATGAGGAGTGGCAGCCATCCACTGGTGCCGGCGCGTCGACTCGTCGGACCGACGCCATGAATCAGATGTGGGCCATGCCAGCCGATTCACGTGACGTGCTCGACCCGGACGGACTCCTTCCCAACGTCTTCGTTCTCGACCCGGAAGGCAACTTCTCGGTCGAGATTCCGGTGAAGAAGCCCGAAGGTGAAGGCATCACGGCCATCGCCGTCTACCCGGCCAGCGGTGCCATCAAGGCCGAGCACGAGTTCTTGATCCCGATCACGTTTTCGTGATCAGAGTGTCGACAGATAGTCGTTGAGACCTCGACCGACCAGATCGGCGGCGTCGTCCGATGGGTGGTCGGTATAGCTGTAGAGGCGCACACCGTTCACGATGTGATCGCATATGTCGTCACAGAACACGTCGGTGGCATCGAACACCGACACCGACGCTCCGACGTCTGAAGCAATTCGATCGAGCATCGAGCGATACTTCTCGGTGTCACTCAGAAACTGAGTGCGGGTGGTCGAACACGTTGGATTGTCGGTCACCAGAAGCGCGTTGAGGAATCCGATGGTGGAACGACGTTCCGAGCAGTCTTCGGGAGCCGCAAGCGCCGGATTGTCGACAAGAAGAACGACCTTCTTGCCACCGTCGGTGAGACGTCGAACGGTTTCTCGAAGTGCCGACTCCACCTTGTCGTAGAGCGGGCTGTCGGGTAGCCACGTGAACTCTGTCTCGACGGGATACTCGAACATGGCTCGGACAGCACCTTGTAGCACGACCACATCGATACGCGGATCGGCGATCACGGTGTCGACGGCCGGAACGATCAATGGTTGGAAGCGTTCGTGAGCCGGCTCGTCGGAAATGAGTGGCACCGCCGAACCCAGACCAAGTGTCCCTCCGAGAATCGTCCAGTAACGATCATCGCGCGATGTTCGGATGAATCCGCCGATCAGAGTTGTTGCCTTGCTGTCTCCGATGAGTGCATACGTCGCCGAACCGCGCACATCGGTTCGGCAATCGGCGAAGAGCACTTCGACGTCGAAAGGCAGACCGCAGCCAAAGGACGAGATCAGATCGATGTCTCGCACTTCGCCGGGATCGATTGCGATGTTGATGTCGTTGAATCGACGTTGACTGATGCCGTTCTGCTGGAACGTGAATGCACCAACACCACCGATGATCACCACGGCGGCGACGAGTCCGGCCACCACGGTGCGTCGTCGTCGGTGGAAGCGCAGAGGTCGTTCGATCAGTCGATAGGTGAGATACGCGAGAAGTACCGAGAGGACGACGGCACCGGTGCGAACCACGGCCGACGGTACGTCGCTGGTGATGATGCGGGCGTAGACCAGAAGTGGCCAGTGCCAGAGGTAGAGCGGGTACGAGATGAGGCCGATGCCGATCATGAGTCGGCGCGACAGGATGTGTCGTCCCCACCACGACTGGGGACCGCTGGCGATGAGGAGTGCTGCGCCGAGAGTCGGGGGTAGCGCGTTCCATCCGGGAAAAGAACTGTTGCCGTCGAGAGTGAACATCGGAACGATCACGAGGATCATGCCGAGTGATGCGACGGCGTGAGTCCGTTGTACCCCGATGCGGAGGTGCACTGGTCCATGGCGGAACGCCACACTGGCGAGCAAGGCGCCGATCAGCAATTCCCAGAAGCGGCTGATCGGGGAGTAGTAACCCCCCACCGAATCGAGAGCGAGAAGTCCGAGCACGAACGACGCGACTAGCAAAAGGATCGTCGACACCACGACGTTGGAACCGACACGCCGTCCGAAGCGGAACATTCCCCAGAGAAGCAGAGGCCACACGATGTAGAACTGCTCCTCGATACCAAGTGACCACAGGTGGACGAGGGGCTTCACCTCCGATGCCGTGTCGAAGTATCCGGCTTCGGCCCAGAGGAACAGATTCGAAACGAAGAACGCACCACCAGCGACGTGTTTGCCGAGCTGTTCGAACTCCTTGTCGAAGAGCGACACCCAACCGAGTGCGTACGTGGATGCGAGGATGACGGCCAGAGCCGGGAAGATTCGTCGAACGCGTCGGTCGTAGAAACCCCGGATGGTGAACGTGTCGTTCGTCAGACCACCGAGGATGTTGGTGGTGATGAGGAAGCCGGAGATGACGAAGAAGACGTCGACTCCGACGAAGCCTCCGGGAACCATCCAGGGAAAGGCGTGGAACAAGACCACCGATCCGACGGCGATGGCACGTAGCCCGTCGATGTCGGGCCGATACACGTGTTCGGCGTGCTTTGTTCCGGGGTCCGCCACCTCTCAACTTTGCCAGGTCGACGGGCTCGAGTGGCAGACTCTGCGCAGGGGGTAGTGATGGGTGACTGGGTATCTGATTCGTCGGTGATCACCGAAGGTCCACGCGGTCAGTTGGCCCACACCGACGTGTACGAGCAGAGTGAACGACTTCGTTGTCGATTCGACACGATTCGGCCTGGTGTGTGGTGTCTGGTCGGTAACGGACTCTCGAATCAGACATTCGTGGAAGGGCCGGACGGAATCATCGCCGTCGACACCGGAGAGAGCGTCGAAGAGATGAGTGCAGCTCTGGACGAGCTCGCTTCGGTGACTGATCGTCCCGTCGTAGCGGTGATCTGCACTCATTTCCATTACATCGGCGGAACGGCAGCGGTGTTCGAGCGGTTCGGAGAGGTGCCGGTGTACGGACACGAGCGCATCGCCATGAATCTGTCGCGCGTTTCGTCACATGTGGCCCCCGCCTACGTGCGGGGACTCGCCCAGCAATTTGCCACGACTCTTCCGGTCGACGGCCCCGATGGCGTGGTCAATGTCGGACTCGGGCTCTACTACCGCAATCCCAAGCACCAACCCTCCACACCTGGGTCCCGTCCCGTGACCCATCCCTTTCGCGGCGGTGAAGTGCTGACCATCGCCGGTCTCGAGGTACACGTCGATCATGCCCCGTCCGATTCCGACGACTCCGTCACACTCTGGTTTCCCGCACTGGGTACGTGTGTGCAGAACATCATCTGGCCGTTGATCTTCAACGTGTACGCCATTCGCGGCGAGGAGTATCGCGATCCGTTGGTTCTCTTACCCGGGATCGATCGAGTTCTCGCTCTGGAGCCTGAGTTCATGGTGTGCACACACGGTCCGGCTCTCGTCGGACGAGACGAGATCAGGCGTCGTGGGACCCGCTATCGCGACGTGATCCAACTCATGTGGGACCAGACGGTCCGGCTCATGAATCGCGGATACTCGATGGACGAGATCGCCCATTTGGTCGAACTGCCTCCTGGATCGGACGACGACTATTACACGACCGAGTTCTACGGTCTGGTCGAGCATCACGTCCGCCAGATCTACACCGGTCTGCGTGGATTCTTCGACGACGATCCCGGAAAGTTGCTTCCACTCGAGCCGCATGATCGTGCGCACCGACTGATCGAAGGATTCGGCGGTCGTGACGTCGTGCGTTCTCGAGTGACCTCTGCTCTCGTCGAGGGCGATCTTCGTTGGGCACTCGAGATGTCGTCGTGGTTGCTCTGGTCCCACGACTCCAACACCGACGATCGTGAACTAGGTGCTTTGGTACTTCGCCAGATCGCCTATCGAACAAGGGCGGCCAACATCCGGAACTGGTGCCTCACCAAAGCGCGTGATCTGGACGGTTCCTACGACATGAGTCGATTCCGTCGGCACCGCCTGTCGGAGAATCAGATCAAAAACCTCGGTGTGGCGAAGTCGATCGACTTGATGCGAGTGATGGTCGATCCTTCGCGAGCCATCGGTCTCGACGTCCACATCGCAGTCGATGTCGGTTCCGAGTCGGCAGGGCTGCACATCCGCAACTGTGTCGCTGTCGTCACCGACGGAAGGGGCGCCACGTCGACGATGACGACGTCACTCGACACCTGGGCTCGACTCATCACCGGAGCCTCCGATGTGAAGGGTGAGGTCGACAGCGGGGGAGTCGTGATCAACGGGGACGTGAACGACGTGGCTCGAGTTCTCGACGTGTTCGATCTTCCCGGAAGGAACGGCACCTCGTGACCAGCTTGCCCAAATCGACGGAAAAGTTCGGTGGTGTCATCGAACGATTGATGGTCGATTCGACACCGTCACCGCTGAAGGTCGACAAAGCTCCGACTTCGGCGCCGAACATCGTCGTGATCATGCTCGACGACGTGGGATTCGGGTCGTTCAGCACGTTCGGCGGACCGGTTCCCACGCCGACGTGTGACCGGCTGGCCGACGAGGGACTTCGTTACAACCAGTTCCACACCACGGCGCTGTGCTCGCCCACTCGTGCGGCTCTTCTCACCGGGCGCAATCACCACGTCGCGCACATGGGCGGCATCCCCGAGAACGCCAATACTTTCCCCGGCTACGACAGCCAGATTCCGAAGTCGACGGCAACCATCGCCGAGATACTCCGCCAGAACGGCTATGCCACAGGCTGTTTCGGCAAGTGGCACCTCACCCCCTCGTGGGAGATGGGACCGGCCGGGCCGTTCGATCGTTGGCCGACGGGGATGGGTTTCGACCGGTTCTACGGCATCTTGAACGCTGAGTCGTCGCAGTACGAGCCACCCGTGTACGACCAGACCACTCCGATCGCACCGTATTTGGGGCGAGACGATTATCACCTCACCGAAGATCTCGTTGATCGATCGATCGAGTGGATCGATCGTGTTCGAACGTCGTCGCCCGGCAAGCCCTTCTTCGTGTATCTGCCGACACCAGCCGTACACACTCCTCACCACGTACCGAAGGACTGGATCGATCGTTTCACCGGCCGATTCGATTCGGGGTGGGACGTATTGCGCGACGAGATCTACGTTCGTCAACTCGAGATGGGTGTGATTCCACCCGGAACGGGAACGACACCGCGCCCCGAAGGCATCCCGTCGTGGGACGACTACCCCGATCGTTACAAACCGGTCGCGTCTCGACTCATGGAGGTCTTCACTGCCTTCTTGGCGCACACCGACCACCACATCGGCCGACTGGTCGATCACATCGACCAACTCGGGCTCGCCGACGACACCCTGATCGTCTATGTCACCGGTGACAACGGAGCATCGGCTGAAGGAACAGTGCATGGCGCATGGGCCGCGCCGGCTTTCCAGAACGGACAACCGGAAGATCCCGAATGGATCCGTGAACACATGGACGACTTCGGTACGGCGAACAGCGAGAACCATTTCAACATCGGGTGGGCCTGGGCGCTCGATTCGCCGTTTCAATGGATGAAGCAGGTCGCCTCGCATTTCGGCGGGACCCGCAACGGCATGGTGGTTCGCTGGCCGTCTCGCATCGCCGATCGTGGAGGTATGCGAACCCAATTTCACCATGTGGTCGATATCTGGCCGACGTTGTTGGAAGCTGCAGGTGTCGACCAGCCGACGTCGGTCAATGGAGTGGAGCAGGATCCTGTCGACGGCGTGTCGATGGGTTACTCATTCGATGACGCGAGTGCTCAGAGTCGGCGGACGACCCAATACTTCGAGATACTCGGTAACCGAGCGATCTATCACGACGGCTGGATCGCGTCCTGTTTTCACGGTCGTCCTCCGTGGGTCCGCTTCGTCCCCATGCCATTCGACGGCCCTCAGGAGAAGTGGGAGCTCTACGACGTCCGCAATGACTTCTCGCAAAGTGTCGACCTCGCCGATCGACACCCTGAGAAGTTGGCCGAGTTGCTCGAGGTCTTCGATGCCGAGGCTCGTCGATGCAACGTCTATCCGATGCGCGACCCGATGCCCGGCCGTCATCCCGATGCGATCGTCCCCACCGCTCTCGGAGGGGTCACGCGGATGACATACAACCGGTCGCACGTGCGTATGCCCGAGTCGATCGTGGTCAATCTGAAGAACTGTTCGTATCGGATCACCGCGTCCATCGAGGTGATGTCGCCTGATGACGAAGGTGTGATCTGTTGCCAGGGTGGCAACTTGGCCGGTTGGAGCCTGTATCTCGTGGCCGGTCGTCCTCACTTCGTCTACAACCTGTTCGGGCAGCAGATCACCGTGATCAGTGGTGATCGATTGACAGTGGGCTCTCATGAAGTCGTGGTCGAATTCGATTACGACGGTGGTCTCGGCGCCGGTGGAATGGTTTACCTGACGGTCGACGGACAACCACAGGAATCGGCTCGTCTCGAACGAACGGTTCCGATCGTGTTCTCGATGAGCGGCGAGACCTTCGACGTGGGCTGTGACACGGGCGCGCCGGTGGGTGCATACCCACATCTCTTTCCGTGCACGGCCCGAATTGACGGGGTCACTCTCGAGCGGTTGACCGAATTGTCTGATGCTGATCGATCTCGTCTGGCCGAGATGCAGTTCCGGGCCGACCTGTCGGCCCACTGAGTCGACCACCTAGCCTGACCACGTGACGCGCTCCTTCTCTCCAAGTTGCCCGGATCCGGTGCGCTTCGCTGTCATGCGCCAGGAATGGCGCGATCTCGCATATATCCACTGGCATTACGAGCCCTCGGTGGTGCAGGCGTTGCTACCCGAGCAACTCACCGTCGACACGTTTGACGGGTCGGCATGGGTGGGGTTGATTCCCTTCTCGATGCGCAACATCGGACTGCCGCACGGACCATCGGTGCCCTACCTCGGTTCGTTCCCCGAGATCAACGTGCGCACCTATGTGATTCGGGACGGACGACCGGGTGTGTGGTTCTTCTCACTCGACGTCAACCGTTTCCTACCTGCCGTCGTGGCGCGTCTGACTTACCGTTTGCCGTATTGCTGGGGTCGGGCCAGTCACGAAGTGAGTGACGATCTCTGGACTACCCGAGTTCGCCGTCGTTGGCCGCATGCGGTCGAGCCGAATGAAATCCTGTTGCAGCCAGGTGAGGAGATCGAACCCGATCAACTCGACCACTTCCTCACGGCGCGGTGGGGTCTGTACTCGCGATCGGGCCGGGGAGTTCGTTATGCGCCGGTCGATCACGAGCCGTGGCCGCTTCGAGCAGCCCGACTGGAGAGCGCCGATACGAGTTTGGTGACGGCGGCCGGCCTTCCCGAGCCGGCAGGTGAACCCCACGTGCGTTGTTCGCCAGGGGTCAGTGTTCGGATCGGTCGACCACGACGGGTTCACTGAGTTCACCGAACGTTCACCCCGTCGAAAGTGTCTCAATGAATGTTGAGACATATTCTCGGGGTCGTGGATCTGAACCGCCGAGCCTCTCGCTTCGCCGCCCTCGGCGACGCGTCACGGCTGAAGATCGTCGATGCACTTGCGTTGGGCGATCATTCGCCCGGGGACCTCGCCGATCTCACGGGCTGCGACTCGAATCTGCTGGCCCATCACCTGCGCATCCTGGAGGAGTCGGGCCTCGTCAGGAGAGTGAAGTCGCAGGGTGACGGTCGTCGTCGCTACGTCCAGTTGATGCCTGGTGCCGTCGAAAGTCTGTTGCCGCCGGTTGCGGGAACGTCACGACGCCGCGCTCTGTTCGTCTGCACCCGTAATTCGGCGAGGAGTCAATTGGCGGCCGCGATCTGGAAGTCGGTCGGCGCAGGAGACGCCGAGTCGGCCGGTACGCATCCAGCCGATCGAGTTCACCCCGGAGCGGTGGCGGCGGCCGGACGTCTGGGTCTCACCTTGGACGGCATCGCTCCGAAGCACCTCGACGAGGTCGACGTCGACGCCGATGTGGTGATCACGGTGTGCGACGAAGCACGTGAAGAGATCGAACCGCCGGCGACGTGGATTCATTGGTCGATCCCTGATCCGGTGA
Source organism: Acidimicrobiia bacterium (assembly GCA_009923785.1). Classification (GTDB taxonomy): domain Bacteria; phylum Actinomycetota; class Acidimicrobiia; order Acidimicrobiales; family Ilumatobacteraceae; genus Casp-actino8. Next base: position 19,844 of record RFSV01000017.1, read on the forward strand.
GGTCGGGTCGGGCGTCGGTCTTCGACGCCACGGCACGCGAACTCGCCCGACGTGTACAGATGCTGCGAGGAATCGAGGAGATCACATGGTGACCACCCGCATCGGAATCAACGGCTTCGGCCGTATGGGTCGTCTGGCCGTTCGCGCCTTGCGTCACCATCCCGACCTCGAACTCGTCCACGTGAACGAGATCAAAGGGGGAGTAGAGGCGGCCGCTCATCTCCTTCAGTTCGACACGGTGCACGGACGATACGACGGCCACGTGTCGATCGAAGGTGAGTCGATGATCGTCGATGGTCGCCGAGTCGGGTTCACTGAGTACTCACACCCCGAGCAGATCCCGTGGGCCAACCTCGGAGTCGACGTGGTCGTCGAATCGTCGGGCAAATTCAAGACGGTCGCCGACCTCGAGCCCCATCTCGCCAATGGTGCCCGCTCGGTCGTGGTCGCCTGTCCGGTGAAGGACCCGAGCGTGCTGAACGTCGTGATGGGCTGCAACGATCATCTGTACGACCCACAACATCACCCGATCGTGACGGCGGCTTCCTGCACCACCAACTCGCTCGCACCGGTGGTGAAGGTGCTACTGGAAGAGTTCGGGATCGAACGCGGGGCCATCACCACGATTCACGACGTCACCAACACGCAGGTGATCGTCGACGCGCCGCACAAGGATCTGCGCCGAGCACGGTCTGCTCTCAATTCACTGGTACCCACTTCCACCGGATCGGCGACGGCGATCACGATGATCTATCCCGAACTCACCGGCAAACTGAACGGAACAGCGGTGCGCGTGCCTCTCCTCAATGCGTCGCTCACTGATTGTGTGTTCACCATGTCTCGTGACGTCACGGTCGACGAGGTGAACTCTGCGCTCGAGCGTGCTGCTTCTGGATCTTTGGCCGGAATTCTCGGGTTCGAAACGCGTCCCTTGGTGTCGGCCGACTACGTGAACGACACCCGATCGGGCATCGTCGATGCTCTCTCGACCATGGTGGTGGACGGCCGTTTGCTCAAGCTGCTCGTCTGGTACGACAACGAGTACGGCTACGCCCACCGCATGGTCGAGCTCACCGACAAAGTGGCGCAAGCGGTGAACGCGTGAAGTTGCGCAACTACGTCTTGGTGACGGCCGGCTACTGGGTGTTCACTCTCACCGACGGCGCGCTGCGCATGCTGGTGCTCCTTCACTTCAACGAATTGGGCTACTCGGCGGTCGCCATCGCCTTCCTCTTCCTCGCCTACGAGTTCATGGGGATCCTCACGAATCTTCTGGGTGGTTGGGTCGGAGCGCGCAAGGGCCTCAATCGCACCTTGGTCGGCGGACTGGTACTGCAGATGGTCGCCTTGTCGGCGCTCACACTCGAAGATCCGTCGTGGGAGCGCTGGTTGTCCGTTCTCTTCGTGATGGCTATGCAGGCCTTGTCCGGCGTCGCCAAGGACCTCACGAAGATGAGTTCGAAGAGTGCAGTGAAGACGGTGGCGGGTGACGGGTCGCTCTTCCGGATGGTCGCGATCCTCACGGGTTCGAAGAACGCTCTGAAGGGGGTGGGGTTCTTCCTCGGATCGGCCTTGCTCGCCACGCTCGGTTACGACGGCTCGCTCTGGGTCATGGTCGCCGCACTCGGGGCGACGGTCGTTCTCCTTCTTGTCATGTTGAACGAGGACATCGGCAAGTCGAAGCGTAAGCCCAAGCTCACGTCACTGCTCTCGAAGTCGGACGCCATCAACAAACTGTCGTTCGCCCGCTTCTTCCTGTTCGGCTCACGCGACATCTGGTTCGTGGTCGCGGTACCGGTCTTCCTCGCCGAACAGTTGAATTGGTCTCACGAAGGGGTAGGAGGCTTTCTGGCCGCGTGGGTGATCGGCTACGGCATCGTCCAGTCGTCGGCCCCGAAATTGCTCACCACTGGTGGACGGGTCGTGGACGAGAGTCGTGCCACACGGTCGTGGGCCCTGGTGTTGGCGGTGGTGTGCGCAGCAATTGCCGTTCCTGTCACCGTCGAGTGGGGTGTGACGCCGTCCGTCGTCGGAGGATTGATCGTCTTCGGTGTCGCCTTCGCCGTGAACTCGTCGTTGCATTCGTTCCTGGTTCTCGCGTTCGCTGACGATGAGGACGTCGCGCTCGACGTGGGCTTCTATTACTCGGCCAATGCCGCCGGTCGACTCGTCGGCACATTGCTGAGCGGTGTGCTCTACGTGTGGGGTGGCTTGTCGCTCGCGCTGTGGGGGTCGGTCACGTTCGTGGTGGCGACGTGGCTGGCCGCCCGTCGACTACCACCGGTTCCAGCTGGGACCGCAGTGTCGCTCGCCGATGTCGACGGTGGAGACTGATCGGTAGCCTTGAGCAGGCCGCGAGGCCGTCCCGGATCTTGTCTCCGACGACAACTTCGCTGTCGCCCCTTTAGCTCAGTCGGTAGAGCAGCGGACTTTTAATCCGTGGGTCCAGGGTTCGAGCCCCTGAGGGGGCACTACGTCAGGTCGCTGAACGGATTGTGGGCGACTTCCCACAGGTGGCCGTCGGGATCGGCGAAGTAACCGGAGTATCCACCCCACTCTGTGGGTTCGGGCACCTTCACCACTCGGGCGCCGATCGCCACGGCCTCGGCGAACACACGGTCGACGTCGGCTCGACTCGGCTCGTTGTGGGCCAGGGCGACACCCCGGAAAAGCATGGCCACTGATCCGGGATCGATCTGATCCGCGACGGTTGCATCGTGTGCGAGATCTTGGCGAGGGAACAGTGCCAACCATGGACCGTTCTGGCCGCCATTGTCGAGTTCGAAGAACACGATTCCAGCATCTGGGTCGTAGTTCGGGCACTCGAATCCGAGTGCTGTGTAGAACGCACGCGACACCTCGAGGTCGGCGACGCCGAGTGTGATCAGCGAGACCTTGGGCTTCACGTCGTCACGGTACCCGACGACGTGGTTTCGACTTCGAGGAGGTCGAACGACCGGGCCGGCCAGATGGTGCGGAAGCATTGTTTCGACGCGACGACTGCTGCGATCCGCGCGAGTGATTCGTTGGACGGCGAGGTGCGGTCGGCTGTGGAGTCGGGCGCTTCACGAAACGCTTCGCAACCGGTGCTCCAGCCAGGTTTTCGATCAACGAGTGACCCGGCTCGACGTTGGTGAAGGTCGGTCGGATACCCGCCTTGCGCACCAGATCGTCGACATCCTTTCGTTGTTCGGGCATCACCAGAGTGACGACCGTTCCGTCGGAACCTGCACGTGCAGTACGGCCCGAGCGATGCAGGAATGCCTTGTGTTCAGCCGGCGGATCGACGTGGACGACGAGTTCAACACCGTCCACATGGATACCGCGTGCGGCGATGTCGGTTGCCACCATGACCGTGACCTCTCCCGAGCTGAAGGCTTCCAAGTTTTTGGTGCGAACGCTCTGTGACAAGTTGCCGTGCAGATCGACCGCTGGAATGCCAGCAGTTGACAACTGTTGAGCGAGACGCTTGGCCATGTGCTTGGTACGTGTGAAGAGCAGTGTGCGATCGGGCCCGCTGGCCAGTGCCTTCACGATGGTGGGCTTGTCGTCGCGAGAGACGCGAAAGACATGGTGATCCATTTTTGGAACCGGCGATTCCGCCGAGTCGACCGAGTGGCTCACCGGGTCGTGCAAGTAGCGATCGATGAGCACGTTGACTCCGTTGTCGAGAGTTGCCGAGAACAGCATCTTTTGGCCCTTGCTCGGAATGCGATCGAGCAGACGCTTCACGGCGGGAAGGAAGCCGAGATCGGCCATGTGATCGGCTTCGTCGATAACGGTGACCTCGATCGAACCCAGTGAACAAACTCGTTGTTCGATGAGGTCTTCGAGTCGACCTGGACAGGCGATGACGACGTCTACTCCTCGTTGGAGGGCGTTCACCTGCGGGCCCTGTCCGACTCCACCGTGGATCACGGTGTGTGAGATTCGCAGGGCACGACCGATCGGTTCGAAGGTCGCAGCGACTTGGTGGGCGAGTTCTCGCGTGGGAACGAGAACGAGAGCGCGAGGAGCGCCTCGACTCGGTCGCTGCTGACGGGACGCCAGTCGAACCACCACCGGCAATGCGAAGGCGAGGGTCTTTCCGCTACCGGTTCGACCTCGACCGAGAATGTCGCGGCCGTCGAGCGAATCGGGAAGGGTCGATCGTTGGATCGGGAAGGGATCGGTGATGCCGATCTTCTGAAGCACGTTCACGACGGCTTCGGGCACGCCGAGATCGGCGAAAGTGGGGGACATGAAAGGAAACTCCTTGGTGGAGGCGGCAAGGGGTGCCGACCGAAACCCGACTGAGGAAGCCTCCTTCTCACCATGGGGTGGAAGAGTCACACGCCAACTCGAATCCGATGCGGACATCGGACGTCCCGGTCAGTATGCCGAATCGAATGCCGAATTGCTCGCATGGCCTGTTCTGTCGGTGACCCACACCTGGAAGACTGGCCCTATGTCCAGTTCATCGACATACGACGCGATCCGAGTTTCCACCGATGGCGCGGTCACCACACTCGTCCTCGACAAGCCTGAGAAGCGAAACGCTCTCTCGTTACCAACGATGCTCGAGATCGTCGACGCTCTCCAGAACGTGGCCCAAAGTGACGCCGATGCCCTAGTGATTGCGGCAAACGGCCCTGTTTTCTCGGCGGGTCACAACTTCGCCGACATGGCCGGAGCCGATCTCGACGCCACACGTCACCTTTTCGACGTGTGCACGCAGATGATGAACCTGGTGCAAGAGATTCCTCAGGTCGTGGTGGCCAAAGTTCACGCACTTGCCACGGCCGCCGGATGTCAGTTGGTGGCTTCGTGCGATCTTGCAGTAGCGGCCGAATCGGCGGCCTTCGCTTTGCCGGGAGGCAAGGGCGGACTGTTCTGCCACACACCCCTCGTCGCCGTCTCGCGCAACATCGGACGCAAACGGGCCATCGAGATGGCATTCACCGGTGACCCGATCGATGCTCGCACTGCGGCCGATTGGGGTCTTGTGAACCGAGTGGTCGCCGATACCGATCTCGACGACGCGGTCGCCGATCTGGTGAGTCGATCGGTTCGTGGCTCGGCCATGTCGAAGTCCCTCGGGAAGCGAGCGTTCTATGCGCAGATCGGCCTCGATCAGGGTGACGCATATGGTTATGCCGCTGAGGTGATGGCTCAGGCCGCGGTGTCGCCCGATGCCCAAGAAGGTATTCGAGCCTTTCTCGACAAGCGGTCGCCGATGTTCACCGAGCGTCTGACCGACTGAATCAGTCTCCGACTGGTTGAATGACGGTATGAGCCATTCGACTTTCTCCGTTCCGGGCATGACGTGTGGACACTGTGAGCAGGCTGTGTCGACCGAGTTGTCGAAGATCACCGGGGTCACGTCGGTCACGGTTGATCTCGAGACCAAGCAGGTAGTTCTGAACAGTGAGTCACCAGTCGACTGGAAGGCGATCGTCGATGCAGTCGACGAAGCAGGATTCGAAGCTGTCATCAACTGAGGTCTCGGCCGATGAGCCGGTGGTCCTCGCCGTCACCGGCATGACCTGCGCGGCGTGTGCCGCACGTATCGAGAAGAAGCTCAACCGTCTCGACGGTGTGTCCGCCACCGTCAACTACGCCACGTCGAAGGCCACCGTTCACGTCGCGCCGTCGCAGGTCGATGCGAGTTCCATCGAGGTCCTCACGAAGACTGTCGACGATCTGGGTTACGGCGCAGTTCTGGTGTCCACCGATGACGGTTCGCGCTCCACCGTCGAAATTGCCACCGACATCCACGTCGACGACATTCGGCGGCGGTTAGTGGTCGCGGCTGTCGGTGCTCTTCCGGTGATGGTTTTGTCGATGATTCCGTCCTTGCAGTTCGACGGCTGGCAGTGGGTGTCCCTCGCCCTCGCCACCCCGGTGGTCACCTGGTCGGCCCTTCCGTTCCATCGTGCCGCCTGGCGCAATGCCGTGCATCGAACGACGACGATGGACACGCTCGTGTCACTCGGGGTGATCGCGGCAACCCTGTGGAGTCTATGGGCGCTCGTGTTCGGAGGTGCCGGCACGATCGGCATGACGATGGACATGAACCTTGTTCCGCGCTCGTCGGTGTCGCATGGTCATGGAGCAGCCGAACATCACGAGATCTACTTGGAGGTCGCTACCACTCTCACGGCGTTCATCCTGGCTGGTCGCTTTTTCGAACTACGGTCGCGCCAGAAGGCAGGGAGTGCATTGCGTGCTCTCGCGACGATGGGCGCCAAGACTGCGGTGCTGTGGCGTGACGGTACCGAGACCGAGATTCCGATCGGAGCGCTCGGCATCGGCGAAATCTTCGTGGTTCGTCCGGGTGAGAAGGTTGCGACCGACGGTGTGGTGATCGACGGTCGAAGTGCCATCGATCGAAGCCTGGTGACCGGAGAAAGTGTCCCAGTCGACGTGACCGTGGGCGATGACGTCACGGGTGGAACGATCAACACCAATGGTCGACTTCTGGTCCGGGCCACTCGGATCGGCCGCAACACGGTGTTGGCTCAGATGGCACGGCTCGTCGAGCGAGCTCAGGACGGGAAGGCCCCGGTCCAGCGCTTGGCAGATCGCGTCAGCTCGGTCTTCGTTCCGATCGTCATCGCCCTCGCCATCACGACTTTGATCATGTGGTTGGTGATCACTGGTGAGACTGATCGTTCTTTCTCGGCGGCGGTGGCGGTTCTCGTGATCGCCTGTCCATGCGCACTCGGACTGGCCACACCAGTGGCGCTGTTGGTGGGGACCGGCCGGGCGGCTCGATCCGGGATCATCATTCGCGGCGCTCACGTCCTCGAAGCCACTCGAGTCGTCGACACCATGGTGCTCGACAAGACGGGAACGCTCACGACTGGCGTCATGACTTTGGTCGATGTCGATCTGTCGCCGGGAGGAACCGCCGAGGAGCTGGAACTCGTCGCATGTCTCGAGGCCAGCAGTGAGCATCCGCTGGCGCGAGCCATCGTTGCCGGTCTCCGCGAGCGAGAGGTGCACGGTGACGTGAGTCGCGTCGTCGATTTCGAAAATCGACCTGGAGTCGGTGTCATGGGCGTAGTGAACGGTCGTCTGGTGTCGGTTCGTCGTGCATCGATCGGCTCACGAGACGACGGAGACGGAGCGACGATCGTGGAAGCATTGGTCGACGGCCGTGTGCGTGCGAAGTTCGCGGTGAGCGATCGACCACGTGTCGAAGCCGCCGACACGATTCGGCGACTGCGCGACATCGGAGTCACACCCATGATCGCCTCGGGTGACTCGTGGTCGGCCGTCCGACACGTGGCCCGCGAAACCGGTATCGACGAGAGTGACGTACGGGCTGAGGTTCTCCCAGATGACAAATTGCGGCTGGTCCACGAGCTGCAGCGAACCGGACGAACGGTCGCCATGGTGGGCGACGGTGTGAACGATGCCGCCGCGCTGGTGGCCGCTGATCTGGGTATCGCCATGGGAACCGGCACTGATGCCGCCATGGAAGCCGGCGATCTCACCATCGTGAGTGGCGATCTGTCCCTGGTTCCCGAGGCATTGAACATCAGCCGACGAACCCTGCGCACCATCAAGGCCAATTTGTTCTGGGCCTTCGCCTACAACGTGGCTGCTCTTCCACTGGCCGTTGCCGGACTCATGAATCCGATGCTCGCTGGATTGGCCATGGCGTTGTCGAGCGTGTTCGTCGTGTCGAACAGTCTGCGCCTACGTCGCTGATTCAGGCCGGGGTGATCCCGAGCAGCTCTTGTGAGCGACGGATCGCCGCCACACGACGGTCCCGCAGTGCACGTGCCGAAATCCCGGCCAACTTCGCCGAATCAGGGCTGAGTCGATCGCTGAGCATCTCGTCCAGTGCGACTCGGTCGATCTCACGTAGACCGAGTCGCACGAGGTCGTGGAGCAGATTCGACAGTTCGGCAGCGGTACCCACGGGATCGGCCTCAGTGGCCACTGAGCTGGCGCCCCGCATCGGGATTCCACGGGTGGCCCGCAGAGTTTCACCATTCACGATCGTCCATGTGTCGGCAGGAAGCTCGACCGAGTTGCGCTTGGTGCGGGATTCTCGTACGAAGGCTTGATATTCGATGTCGCGCAAGAGATTGGCGGCGACGCGGAGCGGGCGGCGATCGATGGGGTAGTTGCGGATCACCATCCAGGCCGAGGACGCCAGTTGGTCGAGGGCGAAAGATGGTCCACCTTGAACGATGCGACCTCGGCGAACGGCGACGGCGATGAGTCCGGGAAGTATGCGCTGGACGACGACGCGACAGGCCAGCTCGTCGTGGTGGGCAATGGCAGTCAGTTGTGACAAGTAGAGGTCGCAGCCTTCGTCGGTCATGGATTCTCCGTAGCCGGCGCGCCGAAGCACTTCGTCGAGATGCCGAACCGGCTCTCCGGGGAGATTCCAGGAGTTGGCTCGTCGGATGTCGCGCCGCGATCGTGCGATGGCGTCCCAGTCGAGCCACAAGCGTGTTGCCGTGGGCAGGCGTGTGGATTCGGGCGCGATACCGAGCGAGTAGCCGAGGCTGGCCAGTCGTCGTGCGGCAAACGTCGATGTGTGGGGTGGGATGTCGTGTGTGGTCATGCCCCGACACGACTCGGGTCCCCCCATCAGAGGTCTGTACAGGTCGGAACCCATCGAGTTTCCGCCACCGGTGAGACGTCCGGTGAGACCTATCTGGCCTGGTGGCGCTGGAATCTCGGCTCAGAGGGTCGAGGTGAACCAAGATTCACGAATGCGCATCACACTTCCCTCCGGAACACCGGCCGAGATCCAGCACGTCGACGGATCGACCCGTGGACTCGTCGTCTTTCCCGACATCTTCGGACTCCGGCCCTTGTTCGACGATCATGTGGCCCGTTTCGCAAGTGAGTGGGGGATGACCACGATCGCCATCGAACCGTTTCCGGTGTCGGCCGTCGGGCGCGATCTCGGTGCCGATCTCGACGGGCGTTTCGCCGCCGTCTCCACCCTGAACGATGTCGACAAGTTTCGTGATCTGAACGAGGCCGCCGATGCCACCGGCTGTGACTCGGTGGCGATGATCGGCTTCTGCATGGGTGGCATGTACTGCTTCAAAGCCGCAGCGACGAAGCGCTTCAGCCGAATCGCCAGTTTTTACGGGATGATCCGGTTGCCCGAGACCTGGCATGGCGACGGCCAAGGAGAGCCATTGGCGTTGCTGCGTGCCGAGCCGGCCGAAGCGGCCAAGGTGCTCGCCATCATCGGTAATCGTGACACGTGGACACCGGACCCCGATGTGGCTGACTTGCGAACGACTGGTGTCAATGTCGTGGAGTATTCGGACGCCGAACACGGATTCGCCCACGATTCGACACGTCCGGCTCACCGAGTCGACGATGCCACTGACGCATTTCGCCGGGCGAAGGAATGGCTGTCAGCGTGAGCGAAGTTCGAGGCGATCGCGCAGGAGGATCTTGTAACGGCGTTCGTGCTGCTCGATCCAGCCGAGGCGAATGAAGCTGCTGATCGCCTTGTTCACGCGCTCACGTGATGCACCCACCATGCCGGCCAGTTCTTCTTGAGTGACGGGGAGGACGAATTCGTCGGCGTCGCCGGCGAGTTCGAGCAGGCGCTTTGCGGTACGTCCGGTCACGTCGAGGAACACCGAGTCGGCGAGAGCACCGTCCATGATGCGCAGACGATCGGCAAGCATGCGAACGACTCCACGGAGAACTCGGGGGTTCTGCTGAAGCATCTCTTCCACCGGATCGTAGGGGATCTCGAGAACTTCGCAGGGCTCGATGGCGCGCGCCATGGCCGACCTCGGTCCGCCGTCGAGAAGACCCATTTCTCCGAACAAGTCGCCGGTCTCCATCAGAGCCACCATGCTCTCGCGCTTGTCGAGTTCGTTGGCGATGGCAATGGCGACTCGTCCAGTGATCACGATGAACATCGACTCGGCATCTTCACCGGCCTCGAAGAGGTGATCACCACGTGACAGCACGCGCTTTCGGCCGATCGACGAGATTCGTGTGAGTTCCTCGGCCGGGGCATCGGCGAAGAAGTCGGAACGAGCGAGGATGTCTTCGTACGGCATCAACCGGAACGGTACTACCCTCACGGGGAATGGCGAACTTGGCCTCGAAAAAATCCCGTCGACCCGGTGTGAATGTGTGGACGATCGTCGTTGCCGGAGGTTCGGGGCGTCGATTCGGTGCGTTGAAGCAGTACGCCGAGCTTGGTGGTCGTCGCGTTGTCGATCTTGCGGTCGAGAATGCTCGTGCAGCGAGCGACGGGGTGATTCTGGTGGTGCCGGTCGAAGATGCCGAACGTGAAGGAGGTGTGGCAGGGGGTCCGACCCGTACGGCAAGTGTTCGCAACGGCTTGGCCGCAGTTCCCGACGATGCCGATGTGATTCTGGTGCATGATGCCGCTCGACCCTTCGCTTCCCCCGCTCTCTTCGCCGCCGTCGTCGATGCCGTGTGTGCTGGAGCCGATGGCGCGGTACCCGGATTACCGGTCACCGACACTGTCAAGGTGATCGAAGTCGTGGAGTCCGCATCTCTCGGCCTCGAAGGTTCGTACGCCTCGACTGCGAATGCGACACCTCACGTCGTCAACACTCCTGACCGAGCAACTCTCGTGGCAGTCCAGACCCCACAGGCATTTCGTGCCTCGATCCTTCGTGAGGCCTATCGATCGGAGCTCGACGCGACTGACGATTCCGTCCTGGTCGAGTCGCTGGGAGGTACCGTCCTCGTCGTGGCGGGTGAGGTCGACAATCGCAAGATCACCCATCCCGACGATCTCGAG